>CAINDP010000001.1 GCA_903847405.1 uncultured Myxococcales bacterium
ACTTGACCTTGAGGTCCTCGAATTCCTTCTTCAGTGCCTTTTCGTCGGCCAGCAACCGGTTCACCCGGTCCACCAGCCCGGAGGGTTCCGTCTTCAGCAGCATCGACAGGGTCCCGACGATCCCGGCCCGCTCCTTCAGCCACGCCAGCGCGGCAGGCCCGGTCAGGGCCTCCAGGCGCCGAACGCCGGCCGAGACGCCCGTTTCGGAAACGACGACCACGGCGCCGATTTCCCCGGTCCGCGCGACGTGCGTTCCACCGCACAGTTCCTTGGACGGGCCCATGCCCACCATGCGGACCACGTCCCCGTACTTGTCGCCGAAGAAGTGCAGCGCCCCGCGGGCGACCGCCTCGTCCATGGGCAGCACGTCCGTCGTGACGGGCGTATCCGCGACGATCATCGCCTGGGCGCGCTGTTCGACCTGCCGCACCTGGTCATCCGTCAACGGGCCGGTGTGGCTGAAGTCGAAGCGCAGCCGATCGGGCGACACCAGCGAGCCGCGCTGGCGCACGTGGGCGCCCAGGACCTCGCGCAGGGCGTGATGCAGCAGGTGGGTCGCCGAATGGTTGCGCCGCGTCCACCGGCGGGCCGCGTCGGGACGCAGCGTGACGGTTTCGCCGACCGCGACCGCACCGGATTCGACAGTGCCGACATGCAGGATGAATTCCTCGGACGGCCGCCGCGTGTCCTTGATCACGACGCGCCCGCCCGGTCCCTCGATGACGCCCCGATCGCCCGCCTGGCCGCCGGACTCGCCATAGAACGGCGTGTCGCGAACCAGCACGACGACGTCCGCGCCTTCCGTCGCCACGTCCACCCGCACCCCGTCGGGCTGGAACAGGCCCAGCACCGGGGATTGCCGGCCTTCCCCGGCCGATTCGTCCAGGTCGTAGCCCGTGAACGACGACGCCAGGCCCGCCTCGCGGCATGCCGCCGTGATCGCGCCCAGGTCCTCGCCGGCCGTCTTCCAGGACGCCCGGCCGCGCTGGCGCTGTTCGGTCATCCGGGCCGTGAAGCCGTCGGAATCGACGCCCAGGCCCTGTTCGGCCGCGATGACTTCCGTCAGGTCCACCGGGAAGCCGTGCGTGTCGTACAGCGCGAAGGCCGTCGTGCCGTCCAGTTGCGTGCGGCCCGCCGCCTTCGTGGCCGCGATGGCCGCGTCCAGCAGTTCCAGTCCCGACGCCAGCGTGCGCAGGAAGCGGTCCTCCTCCTGTCCGGCCACGCGCTGGATCACGTCCCGATGCTTCGCCAGTTCCGGCCACGCCGGGCCCATGACGTCCTGGACGTACAGCACGACGTCGGTGAAGAACGGCCCCTTCAGGCCCAGCTTGTTGCCGAACCGCAGGGCGCGCCGCATCAGGCGCCGCAGGACGTAGCCGCGTCCCTCGTTTTCCGGGTACACGCCGTCGCTGATCAGGAACGCCGTCGCCCGGGCGTGGTCCGCCACGACGCGAAGGGCGGTGTCCGTGTCCTCGTCCGCGCCGTAGGTCACACCCGCGATCGCGGCCGTCCGGTCGATCAGCGGCCGGAAGAGGTCCGTTTCGTAGTTCGTGCGCACGCCCTGCAGCACGCTGCAGATGCGCTCCAGGCCCATGCCCGTGTCGATGGACGGGGCCGGCAGCGGCGTCAGCCTGCCTTCGGCGTCCCGGTCGTACTGCATGAACACCAGGTTCCACAGTTCCATGAACCGGTTGCCCTGGTCGTACATGGACGTGCCGGTGTACGTCGGCCCGCGGTCGATGTGGATTTCGCTGCAGTGGCCGCAGGGACCGGTGTCGCCCATCGACCAGAAGTTCGTGGGGTCGTCCACCAGGCGGTCCGCCGAAACGCCCACCTGCCCGACCCAGATGTCGCGCGCCTCGGCGTCGTCCGGGTGGACCGTGATCCACAGGTCGTCGGCCTTCAGGCCGTACACGTTGACCAGCAGGTCCCAGGCGTACCGGCAGGCGTCGGCCTTGAAGTAGTCGCCGAAGCTGAAGTTCCCCAGCATCTCGAAGAACGTGTGGTGCCGCGGCGTGCGTCCGACCTGCTCGAGGTCGTTGTGCTTGCCGCTGACCCGCAGGCACTTCTGGGTCGTGGTCGCGCGGCGATAGCCCGGATCCCGGCGGCCCGTGAACACGTCCTTGAACTGGACCATGCCCGCGTTGACGAACAGCAGCGTCGGATCGGCGGGCGGCAGCAGCGAGTGGCTGCCGACGATCTTGTGTCCCTGGCGCTCGAAATACTTCAGGAATTCGGCACGAATCGCTTGCGACGTCACGGTCATCCTCGATGCTTCAGAAGGAGAGGTCGTCCCGGCCGCCCCCACCCAGGGAGTCGGCGTCGTTGCCGGTACCGATGCCCTTGAGGCGCAGGGCGAAGTCCGCGGCGCTGCTGGCGTGGGCCATGGCCTCCTCGTAGGAAATCCGGCCCTCGCGATACAGCCCCGTCAGGGATTGATCGAAAGTCTGCATCCCGTACTGGGCCTGGCCCTGGGCGATGGACACCGGGATTTCATCCGGGCCTTCCTCGGTCTTCAGAAGGTCCTTGATCCGCGGCGTGGCCAGCATCAGTTCGATGGCCGGGATCCGGCCGGTGCCGTCCTTGCGGGACAGGAGCCGCTGGCTGACCACGGCCCGCAGCACCGACGCCAGCATCAGGCGGACCTGCTGGTGCTCGTGCTTTTCGAACACCGACAGGATGCGGTTCACGGTTTCACGGGCGTCCACGGTATGCATCGTGGACAGGACCAGGTGGCCCGTTTCCGCGGCCTGGAGCGCCGTTTCGATCGTTTCGCGATCGCGCATCTCGCCCAGCAGGACCACGTCCGGGTCCTGGCGCAGGGCGGACCGCAGGCCCGCTGCGAAGGTCGGCACGTCGGTCAGCACCTCGCGCTGCGTCACCACGGCGCGCCGGTCCTCGATGACGAACTCGATCGGGTCCTCGATGGACACGATGTGGCAGGCTCGGGTGCGGTTGATCTGATCCACCAGGCCGGCCAGGGTGGTGGACTTGCCCTGCCCCGCCGCGCCCGTGACCAGGATCAGGCCCCGGCGCTCGGTGGCCAGGTTGGCCAGCACCGCCGGCAGGCACAGTTCCTGGAGCGTCGGGATGCGGGAGGGCACGACGCGCAGGACCGCCTGGAGCCCCAGCCGGCTGCGGAACACGTTGATGCGGAAGCGGCCGACGCCCGTGACGCCCCAGCCGAGGTCCGCGGCCCCCTGCTCCCGCAGGATGGTGCGGTGGTGCTCCTCGAAGATGGGGTCCAGCAGGGCCTGAATGTCCTTGGACTCCAGGGGGCCGGTACCCCGGGGGCTGACCAGGTCCATCGCGTTGCCGCGACGGAAGATGGGCGGGCGCCCCGGCTTGAGGTGGACGTCGGACAATCCCTGCGTCACGGCGAACCGCAGCAGGCTTTCGAGGTCCATTGCCAGCGTCGCGTCAGGCATCGACCGTCGCCGCCTCCACCTTGGTGCCCCGTCCCGCCAGGCCGGCCTTCGCCAGGACTCCGTCGGTCACCTGCGCCAGCACCTCGGGGCGTTCCTGCAGGAATCCCATCGACTGCTCGCGCCCCTGGCCCAGGCGCTCGCCGCCGTAGGAATACCAGGAACCGCTCTTTTCCAGCACGCCGAGGTTGGCCGCCAGATCGACGACCTCGCCCAGGCGGTTGACGCCCTCGCCATAGATGAGGTCGAATTCCGCCTCCTTGAAGGGCGGCGCCATCTTGTTCTTGACGACCTTGATCTTGACGCGGTTTCCACTGGCCGCGCCGCCCTCGCCTTCCTTGATGGTCTGGCCCCGGCGCACTTCCAGGCGGACCGACGCGTAGAACTTCAGGGCGTTGCCGCCGGTGGTCGTTTCCGGGTTGCCGTACATCACGCCGATCTTCATGCGGATCTGGTTGATGAAGATCAGGATGGTGTTGGACTTGCTGAGCACGCCGGCCAGCTTGCGCAGGGCCTGGGACATCAGGCGGGCCTGCAGGCCGACGTGGCTGTCGCCCATCTCGCCTTCCAGTTCCGCCTTGGGGACCAGGGCGGCGACGGAGTCCACGACGACGACGTCGACGGCGTTCGTGCGGACCAGCGTCTCGGCGATTTCCAGCGCCTGCTCGCCGGTGTCGGGCTGGGCCAGCAGGAGGTCGTCGATGTTGACGCCCAGCTTGCGGGCGTAGTTGACGTCCAGCGCGTGCTCGGCGTCGATGAAGACCGCCAGGCCGCCCTTCTTCTGGGCTTCCGCGATGGCCAGCAGGGCCATCGTCGTCTTGCCCGACGATTCCTGCCCGTAGATTTCGATCACGCGGCCCTTCGGGTAGCCGCCCACGCCGAGGGCGACGTCCAGGCCCAGGGAACCCGTCGGGATCACCGCCACGGGGACGTGGGACTCGCCTTCCTTCAGGCGCATGATGCTGCCCTTGCCGAACTGCCGTTCAATCGTCTGGACGGCGACGGCGATGTTGCGCTCGCGGTCGTCGCTGAGAACCGGTGCGGGGGTCTTGCTTTCCTTTGCCATGGGGGCCTCCATCAGGACGGGGCGACTCTAGCAGAGGGGTGCGACACAGGCAACGGCGGGAGGCGTTCGGCCGGGCGGGACGGGTCACGGGCAGCAGGTGGCGATGATCGCGCCGATCGTGCCGTCCGCGCAGGTGTTGCGAACCTTCACGTCCGTCAGGGTCGCCCCCATGTCCAGGCACTTCTGCCAGGCAACCCCCTTGAGGTCCTGCGTCGCGTCGCAGGTGCCGTCACCCACCGGGATCTCGGTACACGTGGCGGGATCGGGAGTCGGTGGGACCGGGGGTTCCGTGGCGCCGACGCAGCAGATCCCAACGGCCTGGCTCATGCCGCCGTTCGGGCAGTCGAACACGGCCCGGATGTCCCGCAGGTCGCCCCCGGCGGCCTGGCAGTGCTGGTAGATCATCGTCTTCCAGTCCCAGTTCGCCGCGCAGTCCAGCGGCATGGGGATGTCGAAGCACTTTTCCGGGATCGGCGGCTCGGGCGGGGTCACGGTCGTGCCGCAGCAGGACGCGAACCAGACGTACACGGCGCCGGAGGCATCGGCCTCGCCGGGCTTGATATCACGCAACTCCAGTCCCATGGCGCGGCACTGCTCGTACGCGGCCATCTTCGGATCCGCGAACATCGGGTCGGGGTTCGCCGGATCGGCCTTGACCGGAATCTCGGTGCAGACGTTCGGGTCCGGCGGCGGCGGCGTCACGGCGCCGATGCAACACGTGGCCAGCCAGGTCATCGGGGTGCCGTCGGGACCGGGGTCGATCGGCTGCAGGTCCCGCAGGTCCATCCCCATCGAAAGGCACTGTTCGTACGCGGCCATCTTGGGATCCCCGGACATCGGATCCGGGCTGTTCGGGTCGAATCTCACCGGCATCTGGACGCATTCCGAAGGCACCGGCGGGTCGATCGGCGTGGTTCCGGCATAGGCACAGCACGTGAACACCACGCCGCTGGGCCGGCCGTCCGGACAGGTCAGCAGGGCGTGGAGGTCGATCAGTTCCGCGCCCTTTGCCGCGCAGGCGTCGACGGCCTGGCGGCCCCAGTCCGCGCCGAGTTCGCAGGCCGCGGGGTCGCCCAGGCGGCTGGCGAAGCAGTCGGGCGCCGCGGGGACCGTGCCGCCGGACGCTGTCGGCATGCAGATGCCGCCGGCCTGGGCCGGGCACGGCTGGCAGCGGCCGTTGG
>CAINDP010000002.1 GCA_903847405.1 uncultured Myxococcales bacterium
CAGACCCACTGCCTGGCGGACGTCCTGTTCCGGCAATCCCTGGGCGAACTGCCGCTGCAGGTGGCGCTGGTCGTGGGCAACCACCCGGACGGGGGCGCCCTCACCCAGCATTACGGGGTCCCGTTCCACCACGTGCCGTCCCTGCGGGAAGACAAGGCCGAAGCCGAAGCGCGCATCCTGGAACTGGTGTCCGGCGCCACGGACTGCCTGGTCCTGGCGCGCTACATGCAGGTCCTGTCGGGGGACTTCCTGCGGGCCTACGGCCGGGACGTCATCAACATCCACCACTCGTTCCTGCCGTCCTTCAAGGGCGCGCGGCCTTACGAGCAGGCCTGGGAACGGGGCGTGAAGGTCATCGGGGCCACCGCCCACTTCGTCACCGAGGACCTGGACGAGGGGCCGATCATCGAGCAGCAGGTCCAGCGCATCTCCCACCGGGACGACGCCGAAACGCTGAAGCGCAAGGGGCGCACGCTGGAGCAGTTGGCCCTGGCGTCCGCGCTGGAGGCGTACGCGCGGCGTCGGGTCTTCCGGCACGGGATCCGGACGATCGTCTTCGAGTAGGGGCGTCCGGGCAGGCGCTCAGCCCAGCAGCCAGGCGACCGCGATGCCCAGGTAGTTTCCCACCGCGTATCCCATCAGGCCGCTGGCGATGCCCGTGAACAGCACCTCGCGGTTCCCCAGCCTGTCGGCCACCGGCGCGATGAACGGAGGGCTCATGATGGTGGCCACGCTGGTCACGATCGCCGTGTCGCGGTCGATCCGGAAGACGGCCATCACGGCGAACTGGAAGACGGTGATGGACCCGATGGCCACCAGCGTGAACAGCAGGAAGCCGGGACTGGACGCCAGCAGCCTGCCCAGGTCGGCCATGGACCCGGCGGCGAAGCAGAACACCAGCAGCAGGTACTGCCCCGAGGTGTAGGTGCCGGGCAGCGTGCGCACCCGGGGCGACAGCGACGCCAGGACCGCCAGCGTGGTGATGGCCAGGATCGCCACGGCCATCGCGAAGCCGGAGGGCACCAGCCGGTAGGCCGCCCCCCCAACGACGCCGCAGGCCAGCGACAGCCCGAGTCCCTTGGCGCGCTGGAGCGCCGTCGCCGGTCGATCCGCCTGCCACGTGGCCGTCCCCTCGGATGCGCCCGCCTTCGAATGCGGGCGAAGGAAGGTCCCCAGCAGCCGCGGCCCCAGGGTCAGGATGAACAGCATGTAGAAGGCGCTCCACACCAGGTCGGCCGCGTTGCAGTTGACGAACACCTCCGGCGGGGTGTGGAAGGCGCTGGCCAGCGCGGCCATGTTGGGGGTGCCGCCGATGTAGACCCCCGTCAGCATCCCGGCCAGTTCCGGGGCGTAGGGCACGCGTTCGGCGAACAGCCAGCCGGTGGCGAGGCAGCACAGGACCGCCGTCGCGCAGCACAGCACGAAGGCCAGCACGGCGGTCCGGGCCAGGCGCGTCCAGGCGATCACGTCCACGGAAAACAGCAGCAGCGGGATCGACAGGGACACCGTCCCGAACGCGACGATCTCGTTGGTGGGCAGGTGCGGCGTCACGAAGGGAAGGTTCGCGTAGACCATGCCCCCCAGGTAGCACAGCGTCGCGGCGCCCAGGGTCTTGACCCAGGCGTACCGTCGCGCCAGCAGCAGGGCCATCACGGGGAACCCGAAGTCGAGCAGCAGGTCGATGCCGGGCGTGAGATCCATGCGCCTCCAGGGCGGTCCGTCGGGATTGCCTGTTCATACGGCATGGGGGCGTCCGCCGTCAATTGTCCCTCCCGAGCCGGAGCCGACTCGGGACCCCGGGCGCAGAAATTCGTTGGACCCGTTGACCCGGTCCTGTCCCCTGCTATGCTTCTGCCACCAGCTCAGAACACCCCTGGAAGAGGCATCCATGAAGCGTGCGCTTCGGAATGCTCTCGTGGCGATCGGTTGCGCCGGTGCGCTGGGCCTTGCCTCGTGCGGCGAGGTCGAGCAGCCCGCCTACGTCCAGACGCTGATCCTGAAGGGATCGCCCTACGAACGGGGGTTCCAGCACGGCCAACAACTGGCGGGCCGCATCCGTTCGCTCTACACGACCCTGCTGACGAACTCGCTGATGCCCTACCTGAACCGCGAACGCCCCGACGTCGCCTCGGTGCTGGTGCGATACGCGACCGGCGCCGCGGACGGCTCGCTGTCGTACTTCGAGGCCTGGCAGCAGGAATGCCTGCAGGCCTGCACGCAGAACTGCCGGGAGAAGTGCGGCTTTTCCTACCTCCTGATGCTGGAAAGCGCAGTCAACCTGAAGCCGTTC
>CAINDP010000003.1 GCA_903847405.1 uncultured Myxococcales bacterium
CTGTCCCAACTACGCGAAAAACTGAAGCTACTTACCCTGCCGCCTCGAAGAACGGACAGGACCTACGCGCGGGTCGTGAAATCCGGCACGTCCCGGTATCCGCGGGCGAAGAGGAAGGTCGAGCCTAAGTGACCAGCATTGGGACAGACACCGATTTCTCGGACGGCGCGGAAATGGGGACAGACACCGATTTCGCGCGGAAATGGGGACAGACACCGATTTCGCGGACGGCGGTCATGGGCTGCAATACCGAGGATTTGCGAAGGACGTGAAGGAAGAGGGTGAAGGCCTTCAAGTTCCCGGGTGTCGATGGTTGACTGTGGGAACGTGTACTTGCGAGAAATGGTGTCTGTCCCCATTTTCCTGGGTCGTCCTGGAGTAAACTTTGGCGGCGCCCGCGGGGGTGCCGGAGGGGAGTCGAGCATGGCGACGTGGGCACAGCAGGCGGCACGGGAATTCACGGACGCGTTCGGGGGGGAGGCCGCCTTTGCGGCCGACGCCGGCGGCCGGGTGAACCTGATCGGCGAGCATACGGACTACCACGAGGGGTTCGTGTTCCCGGCGGCGATCGACCTGCGGACGCGGGTCGCGGCCCGGCCCCGGACCGACGGGGTGCTGCGGATCCGCTCGTTGAACCTGTCCGAGGAGGTCGAGGCGGTCCTCGCGGACCTGGTCCCGCCGCCGGTGGCGGACTGGCGCGCGTACGTCCTGGGCCCGTTCTGGGCGCTGCGGGAGGCCGGGATCGCGGTCCCCGGGGCCGACATCGTGGTGAACGGCGGGGTGCCCTTCGGCGGCGGCCTGTCGTCGTCCGCCTCCATCGAGGTGGCGCTGGTCGCGGTGGGGGCGGCCCTCGCCGGCCGGGACCTGCCCGCGATCGAAATTGCCCGGCTGGCCCGTCGCGCCGAAAACGGCTTCTGCAACGTGCCCTGCGGCGCCATGGACCAGATGGCGTCGGCCTGCGGCAAGGAAGGCCACGCGCTGCTGCTGGACTGCCGGACCCTGACCTTCGAAACGGTCCCGATGCCGGCCGCCTGGGTCCTGGTGGTGGCGGATTCGGGCGTGCGGCACGCGGTGGCGGGGCCCGAGTACGCGAACCGCCAGAAGGAGTGCGCCCAGGGCATGGCGGTCGTGCGGGCGGCGTTCCCCGACGTGGCGATGGCCCGGGACCTGACGATGGAACGGCTGGACGGCCTGAAGGCGCGGATGCCCGAGGTGTCCTACCGGCGCCTGCGGCATGCCGTGACGGAAAACGACCGGTGCCTGGCAGCCCGCGACGCGCTGGTCCGGGGCGACGGCGCGACGCTGGGCCGCCTGCTGGCCGGCTCCCACGAAAGCCTCGCGCGGGACTACGAGGTATCGTGCGCGGAACTGGACATCCTGGTGGCCGCGGCCGTCGGCATCCGGGGCTGCGTGGGCGCCCGGCTGACCGGGGCGGGCTTCGGCGGCAACACGGTCAACGTGGTGGAGGCCGGCGAGGCCGCGGCATTCTGCGACGCGCTGGCCCGGGCGTACCACGATCGGACCGGCCGCCCGACGACCGTCCGGGTGGTGCGTCCCGCGGCGGGCGTGTCGGTCACGTGCCTCCGGCCCATGCAGTAAGGGGGATCCATGGCCGACCGACTGGACGAACTGCGTACGCGCTTCCCCGCCTTCGACCGCGCCCTGGGGCGGCGCCCCGACCTGGCCCCCCGGGTATGGGCGCTGGCGGACGGCGGGCTGATCGACGGCACGCTGGCGAAGTACCTTCCCGACGCCGACGACGCGACCCTGGACCGCTTCGTGGCGGACGTGGGGGCGTGCGACTACGACTGGGTGACGCGCCTGCGCGAGGCCGCGCTGGCCCCCGCGACGGCGTCGGCCGCGCTGGTGCTGGCCCCGGTCCTGCCGACACGCCTGGACGGGCCTTCGCAGGCGGCGTGGGAGGCCGAGGGGCGCAAGGCGCTGCGGGCCGGCGACTGGGCCGACGTGATCTTCGCGGGCGGCGCGGCCACGCGGTTCTTTACCGAGGCCGGGGACGACCCGGTGGTCCAGGCCCTCTTCGTCCAGTATGGCGGCCAGCCGCCCAAGGGCGTGTTCCCGCTGACGCCGATCCTGGGCCGCTCGTTCCTGGACCGGTTCACCGCCGAGGCGCTGGAAACGGGCATCGCGTCGGGACGGCTGCCGCCCCTGGTCCTGATGACCTCGGGCCAGACCTCGGGCGCGATCGGCGACTGGATCGCGAACGCCGACCACGGCGGGTTCCCGGCGGATGCCCTGTGGGCGATGCCCCAGGCCGAGCACCCGCGGCTGGATCCGGACGGGGAGCTGGTGGCGCGGCCCGACGGGCGCCTGGTGGTCACCGGCGACGGGCACGGCGGCGTGTACCGGGCCCTGCTGGCCAAGGGACCCCACGGGACGTCGATCCTGGACC
The DNA here is from genome assembly GCA_903847405.1 of uncultured Myxococcales bacterium. Classification (GTDB taxonomy): domain Bacteria; phylum Myxococcota_A; class UBA9042; order DTJE01; family DTJE01; genus CAIZWN01. Next base: position 2,411 of record CAINDP010000003.1, read on the forward strand.
GCCTGGTCGCCCTGGGGGTCCGCTACACGCTGCTGCACAACGTCGACAACGCGGCGTCGCGGCCCTTCCAGCCGGCGCGCCTGGGCTTCCACGTCGCGGGCGGTTTCGGATTCTCGATGACCGTGACGCCCCGGGCCCACGCCTACGAAAAGGTCGGGCTGGTGGCGAAGAACCTGTCGATCGGCCGCATCGAGGTGGTCGAATACAGCGTGTGCCCGCCGGAAGTCGCCGAGGCGGTCCACAAGGACGGTTCCCCGGTGTTCGAACTGGCCCACATCAGCGTGAACCTGGTGACGCTGGCCGCGGTGCGGTCGGACCTGCCGCGCACCCTGTACACCGGGAAGAAGGTGGACGTGGGCGGCCAGGTCGTGCCCACGGCGTCCCACGAGATGCTGAACCAGCACCTGTCCGGGCTGCTGGAGCCGTCGGACGTGGGCGTGCTGCTGGTGGATCGGGACACGTTCTTCCTGCCCACCAAGAGCCTGCACGGCGAGGATTCGCTAGAGACCACCCGCCTGGCCCTGTCGCGGGCCGACGCGGGGCGCCTGCGGGCGGCGGGCGCGGTGGTTGCGGACGACGCGGTCATCGAACTGGACCCCTGCATGGGCGTCGAGGATCCGGTATCCGGGCGTGGCGGGGCGCAGGGCTGGCGGATCGGCTCCGGGGCCCACCTGGGGCTGGCCGTGCGCCACGGACTGCCCGGCGGGCTGCCGCTGTCGCCCGGTCTGGTCCTGGAGGACGGGGCCCGGCTGGTGGTCGCGGTGGATCGCCCCTACGGCGATCCGGGGTACGATGCGGCCACGCGGGGCATCGTCGAGGACGCGGCCGGGGCGGGACGGGTCCGGCTGGGCCGGGACGTGACCGTGGCCGCCGGCGCGGACGTGCTGCTGCGGGTGCGGGGCAACGGCGTGGTGGAAATCCCCGACGGCACGCGCCTGCAGGGGACGATCCGGGTGGACGTCCTTCCGGGAAGCACCCGGACGGTTGCAGGAAGTTCCGAATAAACGGGCACGGGGCCCGTCGAAGTCGTGAGGCCGATCTTGGACGTCCTCGAACGCGACCTGGTAATGGCCGCCCGGAAGGGGGACCGCGGTGCGTTCAAGGCGCTGGCCGAGACGTATTACCCGAGGATCTATCGCATGTTGCTTGCGATGACCCACAAGGAGGACCTGGCGCTGGACCTGACGCAGGACACCTTCGTCAAGGCCCTCCAGGGAATCGCGAACTTCGAGATGGGGTCGTCGTTCTACACGTGGCTGTACCGGATCGCGCACAACGTGTTCCTGGATCGGTACCGCAGGGTCCGGACCGCCGGCTTCCAGAAGGACTTCGACGACGAGGTGAAGTCGCCGATCGCCGAGGGCGCGCAGTTGACCCGCCCGATGGACCCGGCCCGGGCCGTGGAAACCCAGGAGCGCCTGATCATCGTGTCCGAGGCGCTGGAGCAGTTGAAGCCGGAGCACCGGGAAATCCTGGTGCTGCGCGAGATCGAGGACCAGTCGTACGAGGAGATCGCCGCGACCCTTGGCATCAAGGTCGGGACCGTGATGTCCCGCCTGTTCGCCGCCCGCATGCGGCTCCGGGAGATCCTGGAGGTCCGCCTGGGACGGAAGGGCTGAGGGGGGAGGGCGCCATGTTCAAAACGAAGCGCAATGCGATGCGGGTGGCGGACGGGGACCTGCCCCGGGACGCGCTGGGCGCGGCCGGACAGGCCCAGGTCGCGGCCTTCGCGAAACTGTCGGCGGAGGTGCGCGGTGTCGAGGCGGCCCGGGCGTCGGCGGGGATCCCGGACTTCGAAATGATGTTCGCGGGCGTCGAGGCGCGGGTCGAGGCGGAGCGGCGCGAGGCGGCCGAAGCGGCGCAGACGGGGTGGCTGGCAGGCGTGATCGGCAGCCGGCCCCTGTGGGTGCTGGCGCCGGCCGGGGCGATGATCATGGCCCTGGCCCTGGGCTGGGTGCTGATGTCGGGCGGCGAACCGCGGCCCGACAACACGTGCTTCGTGGACTCGTACGACGCGGACAAGGGGTCGATCTTCGTGGACCAGAACCCGGACGATCCGGCAGCCGCCACGGTCATCTGGGTCGTGGACGAGGAGGAGGGATGAGCCATGCGATGTGATGGGGCGCGGGTACTCCGTGCGGTCCTGGCGTGGCTGGTCGCCGCGATGGTCGTCGTCGTGCTGGGGGCGCCCGCGACGGCGTCGGCCGACCCGAAAGCGGTGGTGTCGGTGACGGTCATCCACGCCAAGAAGGGCCCGCCGCACCTGAATGCCGCGCTGAAGCCGATGTGGGACACCCTCCGGCAGACCTTCGGGGAAAAGTTCGCGTACTACGAAATCCTGAACCAGGCGTCCCAGAAGGTGGACTCGGGCGCCCCGGTGGACGTCAAGCTGCCGAACGGCCAGCGGTTCGCGGCCATCTACAACGGGATCACGCCCGACAAGGGCCTCCTGCGGGTCAACGTCGAGATGGGCGAATTCCGGACCAAGGTCCGCATCCACGACGGCGGCGTGTTCTTCCAGGCGGGCCAGAAGCACGACGGCGGCACGCTGATCGTGGCCGTGCGGGCGATGCTGGACAAGAACTGAGCCCGGGCCGGGTTCCCGGCTCCATCCCCTTCCCCTGCCTTTCGTAGTGCAAGGCCGCGGATTGACACGAGGCGCGTTTCTGGTAGATTCACGCGAACGCGCCGGTCCCATGCCTGCGCGCGGAGAACGCCACATATGGACCTGCTGCGCGGTATCACCAAGCTGGAGTCCCTGCCCCTCGAGGGTCGCCGGGTCTTCGTTCGGGCCGACCTGGACTGTCCCCTGACGCCCGAGGGGCGGCTGGCGGACGACGGGCGCCTGCAGGCGATCCTGCCCACGGTGCGGCATGCCGTCGCCCAGGGCGCAAAGGTGATCCTGGCGGGAACCCTGGGCCAGCCCGGTGGTCGCCGTGTGCCCGAACTGTCGATGACCGTGGTCGGCGAACGGCTGGCCGAACTGCTGGACCAGGAAGTCTTCCTGCCCGAGGACACCGTGGGCGACGGCCCGCGGAAGGTCGTCATGGAGCGGGTGGACGGCGAAGTGGTCCTGCTGGAAAACCTGGCCTTCCAGCCCGAAGAGGAAGCGGACGACGACGTGTTCGCCCAGCGCCTGGCGCTGCTGTGCGACGTGTACCTGAACGATGCCCTGTTCGCGTCGGGCCAGCGCCTGGCCTCCACGCGGTCGGTTCCGAAGCACGTGAACCTGAAGGCCGCGGGCCTGGCCCTGAACCGCGAACTGACCTTCCTGAACCGCATCGCCGGGATCCCGGAGGGTCCGTTCACGCTGATGGTCGGCGGGGCCCGGTTCTCGGACAAGATCGGCTTGATGAACACCCTGCTGGGCAAGGTCAAGACGATCCTCGTCGGCGGGGCCACGGCGGCGACCTTCCTGGCGGCCAAGGGGATCAAGGTCGGTCGTACGACGGTCGAAAAGGAGCGCTTCGAGGCCGCGTCCCAGTTCCTGTCCCGGGCCCGGCTGCGGGGCGTGGAAGTGATCCTGCCGACGGACGTGCTGGTGTCCGATCTGGCCGGCGGTTCCCCCGAGGTGGCGCTGGTCACGGTCGACACGATCCCCTCGGGCGCGGAAATCTGCGACATCGGTCCCGACACGGCGGCGGCGTTTGCCAAGGCCCTGGCGGCATCGCGTACCGTGTTCTGGAACGGCCCCCTGGGGGCCTTCGAGCAGGCCCCCTTCCGGGAGGGCACCGAAAAGGTCGCAAAGGCGCTGGCGCGTTCGCGCGCGACCAGCATCGTGGCCGGCACCGACACCGTCGCGGCGGTGACGAAACTGGTCCTGACGCCGTTCCTGACCCACGTGTCGGGCGGCGGGGACGCAGCCCTGGCGCTGGTCGAGGGACGGGACGTGCCCGGGGTGGAAGCGCTCCGGGATCTGGATTGAGGATAATGGACGAGCGAAGGAAACCCCTGATCGCGGGCAACTGGAAGATGAACCTGGACCTGGCCGGCGCGACCACGCTGGCGCGGGAAGTGCTGCAGCGGACCGCGCGGATGCGCACGGCGGACATCTGCGTCCTGCCGGCCTCCCCGCTGATCCAGGCCGTGGCCAAGGTGCTGGAAGGCAGTGCAGTCGGCTTCGGCGGGCAGGACATCAGTCCCGAGGAAGAAGGCGCCTTCACCGGCGACATCAACGCCAGGATGCTCCTCAGCCTGGGCTGCCAGTACGTGTGCATCGGGCACTCCGAGCGTCGGGAGTTCCACCTGGAAACGGACGAGTCGGTGCGGGCCAAGACCGGCCGGGCCCTGGCATCGGGCCTGATCCCGATCGTCTGCGTGGGCGAGCGGCTGGCCGAGCGCGATTCGGGCGCGACGTTCCAGCGCATCGAGCGGCAGATCACCGTGGGCCTCGGCGGGCTGTCGTCCGAGGAGATGGCCCGCGTGGTCGTGGCGTACGAGCCCGTGTGGGCCATCGGCACCGGGCGGACGGCAACGCCGGCCCAGGCCGAGGAAGTCCATGAATACATTCGGAAGTTGCTCGCCGGAATGTTCGGCGAGGTGATCGCGTCCCGGACACGGATCCTGTATGGTGGCAGCGTCAAGCCGGGCAACGCCCGCGAATTGATGGGCCAGAAGGACGTCGACGGGGCGTTGGTGGGTGGTGCGAGCCTGTCCGCGGAGTCGTTCGCGGGCATCGTCGAATGCACGGGGTGAGTCATGGGAATCCTGTTCGGCCTGATGATCGCGTTCCACATCCTGGTGTCGTCCCTGTTGATCGTCGTCATCCTCCTTCAACCGGGGCGTGGCGGCGGCGGCATGGGTGCGGTGTTCGGCGGCGGGTCCTCCTCCTCCCTGTTCGGTGGGCGTGGGGCCGCGACGATCCTCAGCAAGGCCACGGGCGTTCTGGCGGCGCTGTTCATGATCCTGTCCGTAGCCATCGCGATGTCGGGCTCCGAGCACAGCGTCACCAGCGGAGCCGCCGAGGAAGCGCCTCTCAGCGCGCCTGCCCAGCCGTCGGGGGAGTGACCCCGACCCACCACGGTTTCACGTGAAACGTAGCCCCGCTTCGCACCCCCGGGTCCTCGCCATCGCCAACCAGAAGGGCGGCGTCGGCAAGACCACCACTGCCGTCAATCTTGCGTCTTCGCTGGCCGTGCTGGAGGTTCCCACGCTGCTGGTGGACATGGATCCGCAGGCCAACGCCAGCATGGCGTTCGGCATCGACCACCGCGGCGGCGGTCCCCACGTCTACGAGGCCATGCTGGGTCGCCGGCGCCTGTCGGACCTGGCGCGGCCGACGGACCTGGAACACCTGCGGGTCGTGCCCGCCCATCCGGACCTGGTTGCCGCCGAAATCGAACTGGTGGGCGTGGAGGATCGGGCGCTGCTGCTGCGGCAGGCCATCGCGCGGGAAAAGGATCTTCCGTCCGTCATCGTCATCGACTGCCCGCCCGCGCTGGGGTTCCTGACCCTGAACGCCCTGGTGGCGGCCCGGTGGGTCCTGGTCCCGCTGCAGTGCGAGTTCTACGCGCTGGACGGCCTGGCGCGGCTGATGCACACGATCAGCCTGACGCAGGGGTCGTTCAACCCGGAACTTTCGATCCTGGGGTTGGTCCTCACGATGTTCGACAAGCGCAACCGTCTGTCGTTCCAGGTCGCCGAGGAGGTGGAGCGGCACTTCCCGGACCTGCTGCTGAAGACCCGGATCCCGCGGAACGTGCGCCTGGCCGAAAGCCCTTCGTACGGCAAGCCCGCCATCCTGTTCGACGTGCAGTCCTCGGGTGCCCGGGCCCACCTGGAACTGGCCGAGGAAGTGCTGGCGCGTCTACCAGGGGAGAACCAAGGATGAAGGACAAGCGCCCGGCCCTGGGGAAGGGACTGTCTGCCCTGTTTCCGGCATCGACGCCCCCGGTCGGGGACCGCCCGTCGGTCCTGGAATGCCCGGTGGATCGCATCGATGCGCTTCCGGACCAGCCGCGCCGCCGCTTCAAGGACGAGGCCCTCGCCGAACTGGCGGCGTCGATCCGCGAGTCGGGCGTGCTGCAGCCCCTGCTGGTGACCCGGGACGGCGACCGCTACCGCCTGATCGCCGGCGAGCGGCGCCTGCGGGCGGCGAAGCTGGCCGGCCTGTCGGCGGTGCCGATCGTCGTTCGCCAGGCGACCTCGAAGGACGCCTTCGTGATGGCGCTGGTGGAAAACCTGCAGCGCGAGGACCTGGATCCGGTCGAGCAGGCCCGGGCGTTCGATCGCCTGGTCCGCGAGCACGGGATGTCCCAGGAGGACGTGGCGAAGCGCGTGGGGAAGGACCGCACGACGGTCACGAACAGCCTTCGGCTCCTGAAGGCCTCCAAGGCCCTTCTGGCGGCTCTGGAGGCCGGAGACGTGTCCGAGGGCTTGGCCAGGGCCTTGCTGCCCTTGGAGGGGCCTTTGCAAGAGTCGCTTTTGCGGGCTGCCCTGGCCGAAGGCTGGAGCGTCCGGCAGGTCGAGGCCCAGGTGCGCCGGCAGCGGACGGGCGTGTCCGAACGCCGGCGCCCCGACGAGCCCGCCCTTGCGGGGTACTTCCGTGGCTCCCGGGACGAAATCGAAACCGCCCTCGCCGTTCCCGTGACGGTCAGCTTCCGGGGGAACAAGGGCCAGGTGCGCCTGTCCTTCGCCAGCCTCGCCGACTTCAAGCGCCTGCGGGAACGGCTGCTGGGCGTCGAGGACGCCGGGACTCCGCCGCCGCCCCCCGTGCCCGCACGTCGCGCCGCATCCGCGAAGAAGTAGCCGTCGGTCGGCCTACGAGAGCAGCGAATCGAAGTCCGCAGCGATTCCCAGTCGGGAAGCCCATTCGCGCAGGTATTTCATGTCCAGTCTGGGCCCCTGGACCTCCAGGACGCGCCGGGCATCCATTCGCTGCCGCTCGCTGCCACCCGACAGCCGGCTCCAGACCAGTTTCTGGAGAATGGTGTCTTCGGGGGTGGATACCGGCATCGCAAGCCCGAACACGGGTACCGTTTCCCGCCGGGCGAATCGCTCTTGATCGAAGGGGTCTTCGGTCAGCATCCAGAGGTCGACCTTGTCCCCGCCCTCGACATCCAGGAGGTTGACGAGACCGCGGGTCCTGACGGCGCGCTCCACGCCGGCCCGATCCAGGTGAAACCGGGGGGGCGGAAAGGCATCGACCAGCCGGTCGATCGCCGCCGGAGCGAGGTCCACGACGAGGTCGATATCATGCGTCGACCGTGGTTCCCCCTGGAGGCTCGAGGCGAGGGAACCCGTCAGCATGAAGGGGACACCCGCACCCTCGAGGACGTGAACGACCTGGATCAGGAGTTCCTTCTGGCCCACTGCAGAACCTCCGCGGCCGCGAGCCGCCGGATCTCGTCGTCGGCAAGGCCGGGGTTCCGGCGACTCAGGCCGGCCCGGTGCGCTTCGCGTACCAGTTCTTCAAGTTCCAGCGCCTTCGCCAGCCGCTGTTCGGGACTGAGGCGCCGGAGGATTGCGACCTGGAGGTCCAGGTTCGGGCGGGGTTTCGGATCCATGGTTTGCCTCCGGATCCGAGGATACCCTTCCCAAGGGACGGGCTCAAGCAACCCGCGAGGGGCTTCCATCGTCGGACGCAGGCCTAGTCGAACCGCCCCCGGCGGGCCGCCACCTCGGCGGCGCTGACCATCCCGGCGGGAACCACGACGGTGACCTGGTCCAGGTCCTCCATCGACATGCCCCACTCCCGAAGGGCCGTGCGCATGTAGGTCACTGCCTTCGCGGCGGGCGCAGGGGCGGGGATCTCGGCCATTTCCTCCCGGCGCTGGACCAGCCGGGACAGCCACCGGTCGGCCAGACGCAGTTGGCGGATGCCGGTGACGGCCATCTGCTCCTGGAAGCGCAGGGCCAGCGGGACGTGGGCGTCGACCAGCCGGTCGAAGGTGGGCCGGTCCAGCTCCAGCAGTTCGCAGTCCCCCAGGGCCCGCACCGAGGCCGACCGGGGCCCGCCGTCCACCAGGCCGATCTGGCCCACGACGCTGCCCTCGGCGAGGGTGGCCAGGATCAGTTCGTCGCGGCCCGCGTGCCGCACGATTTCCAGGTTGCCGGACGTGAGGACGAAGCAGGCGTCCCCGGTTTCGCCCTCCCGGCAGATCCAGGTCCCGCCCTTCACGGATCGGCTGCGGGCCACCTGGCCCAGCACCTTCAGGTCGTTGGCGTTGAAGCAGCCCGACCGGGTCGGCCGCCGGGGGTCGAACCCCGAGGCGGTTCCGGCCCGACCCGGGGCAGGGGCCCGGGACACCTCCGGCGCGCCGGATGGCTGCCGGCCTACCTCGCGGACCAGGGCCTCGATGCGCTTGTCGGTTTCCCGCACGCGCTCGGCCACCTGCGAGATCACGGCCCGGATCACGGCCACGTAGGTCCCGGGGTCGGTCTCGCGAAGGGCGGCCAGCGTGCCCCGGTCGACCACGCAGACCTCGGCGTCCGACATTGCGATGACGCTGGCCCCGCGGGGGGCCGGATCCAGGCAGGTCATCTCGCCCACCACCTCGCCGGGCCCGATTTCCGCCAGCAGCGTCGGGCGTCCCGGCCGCATCTGGATTTCCAGGCGGAAGCGCCCGGACACGATCACCACCATCGAGTCGCCCGGGGCGCCCTCGTGGAACAGTGTTTCCCCCGCCCGGACGTGCGACACGGGCAGTTGCCCCGCCAGCCGCATGTACAGCGAGTTGAAGCCGGCGCCCCGCATCAGCCCCAGCACCCGCAATTTCACCTCGGCCAGGGACGCGACGTGGTCCTTCGCCTCGGCCAGCCGGCGCTGCAGGAAGGCCGAATCCAGGTCCGCCCCCTCATCCAGGGACTGCCGCACCCAGAAGTCCACGACCCGCCGTTCCTGGATCAGGCCGGCGTCCAGCGCCTGTCCCAGGTGCGCGTCCGCCCGGATGGAGGACACGCTGGCGCGTACCGATTCCTCGAACTTCCCCGCGGGATCGCGGGTGCGGTCGACGGCCGGCGCGCCCCCCCAGGCGCTTTCGCCGCGGCCGGCCGATTCGCAGGCCCGGCGCAGCAGCCCGGCGGTGGCCTGCTCCTCGGCCGCCAGCGAGGTGAACAGGTTCCGGCCCGAGGCGCTGGTGCACTGCCTCACGGCCTGCTCGTAAAACGCGGCGCTCTCGGCGGCCAGCCCCAGGGCCTGCGTCAGCATCGTGACGGCCCGGGCGCGGGTCTTCGAGGCCAGGCGGGGGCCCGGGTCGCAGACCGTGTCGTGCGGTGTCGGCAGGGGCGACAGGGGCGCCGGGGCGGGGGACCGTGCGGAACGGGCCGGCTGCGGCGCGGAAGCCTGCGGCGTCGCGTCCCGTCCGACCGCGGCCGACAGGATCCGGCGCGCCTGGGTCGCGGAGGCCGGACGGCGGGCCGGATCGATGGCCAGCAGGCTCGCCAGGGCCGCATCGAGTGCCGGGGGAAGACTGACCCCCGGCGCGACCGCCGCCACCGTCGGGGCGGGCTCCTTCAGCTTGCGGAGGATCAGGGCGATCGCCGAGGTTTCGTCGAACGGCAGCCGGCCTGCCAGCAACTCGAACAGGATGGCGCCCACGGAATACAGGTCCGAGCGGGCGTCCAGCTCCTTGCCGCCGGCCTGCTCGGGGCTCATGAAGGCCGGCGTGCCGAACGTCGTGCCCGCCTGCGTGATGACCGAGTCGTCGAGGCGGGCGACCTTGGCCAGCCCGAAATCCATGACCTTCAGGAAGTTCGGCGGCTGGTCCAGCACGAAGACGTTGTCGGTCTTGAGGTCGCGGTGCAGGACGCCCTCCCGGTGCGCCTCCTCCAGCGCCTCCAGGATCTGGTCGACCAGGCCCACGGCCCGGACGGGGTCCATGGGCCGCGCCTCGGTTTCCGCCAGGGTCGACAGCGGGCGCCCGCGCAGCAGCTCCATGGCGATGTAGAACTGCCCGTCCGCGGACTGGCCGAAGTCGAACACGGTGATGGTGTGCGGGTTGGTCAGGCGGCTGGCGGCCCTGGCCTCGCGGAAGAAGCGCCGGATCGCATCCTCGTCCGACAGGTTTTCGGGCCGCAGCAGCTTCAGTGCCACGTCCCGCTGGATCGAATGCTGGAGGGCCCGGTAGACGATGCCCATGCCGCCGGAGCCCAGCAGCCCGGTGATCGTGAAACGCCCGTCGATCTTCCGTCCGATCATCGGGTCCGCGGTGCTGACCAGGAAGGTCTGCGAGCCGTCCCTGGGGCACGTCCGCACGTCGTCATCCAGGCGGTCGTCGCAATGCGGGCAGAAGCGCGTCATCCGTCCCTCCGCCAAAACGGCAGGATTCGTCACGAAAAACGGCAGGTGGTGTCGAGCCGAATCCTAACGGTTCCATGCGATTGGTCAAGATGCCCCCCTTGTACCCCCCTGGCGCACGGGATCGACATTGCCGGAAAAAGGCCGTAGCCTTGCGTCACGCGGTCCGATACGACGTGCATACGGGACTCCAAGGGCGGGGGGTGCCATGCGGATCACGGTCTATGGCACCCGGGGCGGGACGCCGATCGCGCGTCCCGGGATCCGGCACTACGGCGGCAACACGACGTGCCTCCGCGTCCATTCCACGTGCCTGCCCGTCGGCACCGCGCTGCTGGTCGACGCCGGCACCGGGATCGTGCCCGCCTCGTTCGACCTGCTGGCCGAGGGCATCCGGCGCATCGTGCTGCTGATGACGCACTACCATCACGACCACACGCTGGGGTTTCCCCTGGCGCCGCACACCTTCGATCAGGCCGTCCCCATCGACGTCCACGGCCCGCGCGAACACGGAATCGGCCCGCGGCAGGTGTTCCAGGCCCTCATGAGCGCCCCGTTCTTCCCGGTGGACTACGCCGTCGTCGCCGGCCACATCACCTGTCACGACCTGGACGCCGTCGGGACCGACGCGCTGGTGATCCACCCGCGGGACGGCGTTCGTCGCGCGGATCCGGGGGAACTGGAGCGCCGCGCCGGTGCGGGCCCGGATGCCCTGCAGGAGTGCCTGGTCGTCCGCACGCACCGGACGGTGCACTCGGGTTGCACGGTGTCGTACCGCTTCGAGGAGCGGCCCACGGGCAAGGTGGCCGTCCTGCTGACCGACCACGAGGACGCGGAAGCCCTGCCCCCGGACCTCCGCAGGCACGTGTCCGATGCGGACCTCCTGATCCAGGATGCCCAGTACACCCGCGCGCAGTACCGGGCCCGCACCGCCGGCTTCGGTCACGGGACCGGCGACCACGCGGCCCGCCTCCTGAAGGAATGCGACGTGGGCCGCCTGGGCCTGACGCACCACGACCCGATGGCGAACGACCCGGACGTCGATGCGATCGTCGGGGAGGCTCGAACCTGGCTGGCGGACAACGGCGCCGCGGCCCGGGGGGGCGCGGTGTTCGCATGCGCGGACTACCAGGTCATCGAGGTCTAGGAGCACCGCGCTTCGCGGGGGACGACGCGACGGTCGCCCCGGGCCCCGGGCGGATCACGTCGGCGACCGCCCGGTACAACTGGAAGAATGCGTCGTCCTCGAAGCCCGAGCCGCTGTCCAGGAGGCCCGTGTCGGCCTTCACCTTGTGCCCCATCGGGTGGCGGTCGTCGCGATCCCGGTCGTAGTGCCCGATCACGTCGGCGTGGTCCCCATGGACCACCGCGGCCAGGACGCCCCCCTTCGCGGGAATCATCGCGCCCGTGTTGACGATGCCGTCGTTGTCGGTGATTGCCAGCGGTCCCGGGGTTTCCATCGGGTCGCCGATCACTCCGGGAATCTCGCCGGTTTCGCCGTTCAGGCGTTCCAGGTTCCGCAGGACCTGGGTCGCGAACCCCTGCTCGCCGGCGCGGCGGATCTCGTCGTAGCACACCCGGTACAGCGATTCCCGGCACCGGTGGTGGTGGCCGGGCATCCGGGGGCGCGGCGCCACCGAGGCGAAGCAGGTGACCGTGCGGTCCCGCGGGAAGGGCGCCTGGTGCATGGTTTCGGCCATCCGCTCGGGCAGGAGGTCGTCCACCAGGCGGCGATCGCCCAGGACGTCCTGGGCCATCTTGCCGGTCGCCCGGGTGTCGATCAGCGCGTTGATCGCCAGGTCGAAGGGGCCGGTGTTCCGGAGGCAGGCATGGCGGCCCAGCGCGGCCAGTCCCTGTCCCAGCACCTGGAAACCGCGCCGGTTCTGCCAGAGGCCTTCGGGGAAGTCGCCGATCAGTTGCAGGGCCGGGGACCGCGTGATGGCGGCCCCGTAGAAGGGCGCCGAGATGGCCACGACCGACCCGATCCGGTCCGCGATGCCCGCGAAGGCCCCCCAGGAACCGGAAAACGCCGCCGCCTCCCGGCGCGCCTGGCCCGTCGCCAGGGGCTTGCCGCATAGCAGCAGCCACGCGTCGACCCCCCCGGTGCTATGTCCCACCAGATGGACCTTCCGGCACCCCCGCAACAGGTCGTCGCCCAGGTACTTGCCGATCCGCCTCTGCAGGAACTGCTGCCGCTGCCCCAGCGACGCCGTGGGGAGTGTCGCCAGGGGGATGACCGGGACGTCGATCCCGGTGCGCGCCCAGAGGGCCGTCCGCAGCGTGGCCCCGGCGCGGTCCACGAAATACTGGAAATCGTTCAGTTTGTCGAACCCCAGGAACCCCGGCAGCAGGAACACCACCTCGTCGTGACCCTTCGCCATCCCCCGACTCCGCTCCCGTAGGCGTCGAGTGTCCGACACCGTGCCGACCGACGCAAGCGCCGGTTTTCCACCGGATACCCCCCCCGGGGCGCCCCGCCCCCCGGAATCCCCGATTGACGCGCCGTCCCCCCGTGCGATACTCCGTCTGCACGATCTCACAGGCGGAGTCAGGAAGCGGGGTGTTTACCACCTACCACGTATCCGTCGCCTTTTCGGCCCTGTTGGCCCTGCTGTGTCTGCGCGTCCTCCTGCACGACCCGCGCCGGATCCAGAACCAGGTCTTCTTCGCCATCGGCCTGGCCGTGGCCGTCTTCACCGGCTCCATCTACCTGTCCTTCCTGTACCCCGAGCGGCCCGACATCACGACGCCCCTCAACCGGATCTCGGTGATCTTCACGGCGATCGTGACCAGCCTGCTGCTGTACTTTTCGCTGGTCTTCCCGACCGTCCACGTGCGGCGAAAGCGCCTGGCACCGGTACTGATCCTGGCACCTGCGCTGGGCATCCTGTTGCTGGGGTTGCTGGACGACCTGTTCGTCGCGCGGATGGTCGTCCACGAGGAGGCCGGCGGGCTGGTCATGGACCGCCAGACGGGGCCGTTGTACCGGTTCCTGTATGCCCCGCTGGTCATGTTCAACATCGGGGGCGCCATCGTCGGCTTCGTGATCCAGTACCGGCGCTCCACGACACACATCGAGCGCAAGCAGTTGGCCTACACGGCCATCGGCATGGCCGGCGGCGGCGTGGCGGCGACGATTACCTGCATCGTGCTGCCCCTGCTGGGGTATCCCGAGTTCTACGTCATGGGACCCGCGATCGGGACGCCGGTGTTCATCCTGGTGATGGTCTACAACTTCCTGACCTTCAAGGCGATGGACGTCGATCAACTGCTGTCCACGTCGGTGCTGTGGGTGCTGTCGCTGTGCGTGTCGGCCCTGCCGTTCGGGCTGGTCACGTACGTGCTGCTGCGCAACACGGAGCGCTTCACCGTCGTCACGGGCACGCTGTTCATGCTGCTGGGCCTGGGGTTCGTGTACGGGTACCAGAACCTCGTGCAGCCCGCCATCAACCGGCGCCTGAAGCGCAAGGTCCACGACTACCGGAGGCTGATCCAGAGGTTCAACCTGCGCATCCTGAAGTTGACGAAGCTGCAGGACCTGCTGACGTCCGTCACCGACCTGCTGACCGAAACCCTCCAGCCCCGCAGCATCAGTTTCCTGCTGCAGGGGGTCGGGAGGGGCGAGTACACCATCATCAGCGATGCCCGCGATCTGCAGCGCCAGGGCTCGCTGACGCTGTCCACCGACCGGACCCGCTACATCGTGGAAAACGCGGAGGTCCTGGAGCGGGAACAACTGGAAATGAACCCGGTATACGCCCCGGAGATCCGCGAGGCGGGCAAGCGCTACCTGAAGGCGTTCGACGCCGAGGTTTCGGTGCCGCTGGTCTTCGAAGGTCGCCTGATCGGGGCCATCAACCTAGGGCCCCGGCAGAAGGGCTATTACGGGCGCATCGAAATCGAGTTTCTGGACAACCTGCGCACCGGCATGAACGTGGCGCTGTCGAACTCGATGCTGCTGAAGGACATCGAGAACATCAACACCGCTTACGAACGCTTCGTCCCGCGCGAGATGCTCAGCTTCCTGGGAGCCGAATCGATCGTGGACGTGGGCCTGGGCGACCACACCGAGGTCGAAATGACGGTGCTGTTCGCCGACATCCGCGCGTTCACGGAACTGTCCGAGGAAATGACCCCCGACGAGAACTTCCGCTTCATCAACGCCTACCTGCACCACATCGGGCCCGTGGCGCGCCGGCACAACGGCTTCATCGACAAGTACATCGGGGATGCCGTGATGGCGCTGTTCCCGTCGGGTCCGGACGACGCCATCCGCGCCGCCCGGGAAATGATGCGGGTGTTGCGGGATTTCAACGTCGAGGAGGCCCGGGCAAAGCCCATCGACATCGGCATCGGCATCCACACCGGCGTGCTGATGCTGGGGACCATCGGCGAGGCCCGCCGCATGGAGGCGACGGTCATCGCGGACGCGGTGAACCTGGCGTCGCGCCTGGAGGGCCTGACCCGTACCTACGGCGTCCACATCATCACGTCGGAGCAGGCGCTGGCGGGCGTGGCCGATCCCTCGGCATACCCGCACCGGCACCTGGGGACCGTGCAGGTCAAGGGCAAGCGTCGCGCCGTCGAGATCTACGAGATCCTGGTGGAGGACGAGGCCCCTTCATTCACGGAGGCACCATGAAGAAGCTGCGGATCGCGGTCGTGGGGGGCGGCATCGGGGGGCTGACGGCTGCGCTGACGCTGCAGGACAAGGGCCACACGGTGGTCGTCTTCGAGAAGGAAAGCCGTCCGGGCGGCAAGTGCTGGAGCCCGACCTTCGAGGGGCAGGCCTTCGAAATGGGGGCGTGCTCGGTGTCGCCGGAGTTCCACACCGTGCTGAAGCTGGCGCGCCGGTACAAGCAGCGCCTGCGGCGGCGCTTCCCGTTCTGGGTCATGGGGCCCGACGGATCCCGGACGACCTTCCGCCAGGAGTACTGGAAGGTGGCCGACACGCCCGCAATCCTGCTGGAGATGGGGCGGTACCTGTACCATGCCGCGAACTTCGGCCTGCGCTACAACCGGCCGTCGGGGTACCTGAACCTGCCCAGGGAGTACGAGGCGTCGTTCCGCCAGTTCTGCCGGGAACACAAGATGGAGCACATCGCCCCCTGGATGGAACTGCCGGTCACGTCGTTCGGGTACGGCGACCTGGACACCATCAAGACCTGGTACGTGCTGGACTACGTCAACGTGGTCAATTTCATGGGCCTGGCGCTCCAGTTGATCCTGATGGGGCAGTCGCCGGTGCACCAGTTCCTGGAGGGGTACGGGGCCCTGGTGACGGCCATGGCCCGGGACCTGGACGTGCGGCTGGGGTCGGCCGTCCGGAAGATCGACCGGGGGCGGGCGGGCGTCACGATCACGACCGACGCGATCGGGGTGGAACCGGAGCGGTTCGACGCGGTGGTGCTGGCGGTCCCGCTGCAGGAACTGAAGGACTGCCTGGAACTGAACGCGGAGGAGAAGCTGCTGGTGGGCGACCTGAAGTCGAACACCTACGCCATCGCCGCCTGCGTGCTGAACCGGATGCCCCTGGGCAACCACCTGCTGCGGTTCAACGCGTGCCAGCAGAACTTCGGCCACGTGGCGCTGATCGAGCGCGGCATGCACGGCGACGCGTCGAAGTTGTGCGTCTGCTACATCCCCGTCATCGATCGGAATTTCCGGCTGGACAAGGTCCTGGCCTGGCTGGAAAAGGACCTGGCGAAACTGGGGCTGGACCTGGAGCGGGTGGTGGAATCCCGCGAGTGGACGTACTTTTCGCATTTCCTGCACCGCTGGTCCTACACGATCCTCGAGGACCTCCAGGGGCAGGACGGGACCTACTACGTGGGCGGCATGGCCAAGTTCGAACTGGCCGAGCGGGTGGCGCGCGACGCGGAGGCGCTGGCCGACCAGCAGTTCGAGGGGAAACGGCCCCGGGAGTGGTTCACCACGCTGCGGAACTGGGCGTATTTCTATTTGCGGTCGGAGGGGGCGTATGCAAATCCCCCCTCGACTGCGCTCGGGGCAGGCCCCTCGACTGCAAGCGGGGCAAGGCCCGCTGCGGTGCGGGCGGCGCGTACTCAGAAGAGCCGCTGAACCAGGTCCACGGCGTACTCGATCGAATCCTCCACGCACTCGAAGCAGGCCACCGAGCCGGCGTAGTACGTCGCGTGGCGGCCCTGGGCGGCCTCGTATTTCCGATAGAAGCCGTCGGCGAGGGCCTGGGACGGGGCGTGGGGGAAGTACCGCCACCGGCGTACCGTGTGGACGCGACCGACCGTGATGTTCATGCGCTGAAGGGCCGCCAGCATCTGCGGTAGGACGGCCTCCTCGGTGACGCCGGCATCGGCCTCCGCGTAGACGTTCAGCACGGGCGAGCCCTCCCACAGGCGCCCCATGAAGATCGGCACGCCGCTGGACGGCAGCGACAGCGCGTTCCCCTCCACGATGTTGCAGTACAGGCCGTACCCGATTCCCTCCGCGTCGCAGACCATCGTGAAGAAGTTCCCCGACGTGACCGGGGCGAACAGCGCCGTTTCGTCGGGGTCCAGCGCCATCGGCAGCCCGGCCAGGGTCTGGGGGTCCTGCTTGCAGGCCACGATCAGCACGTCGAACTCCTCGTCCCGGAGGGCCTGGGCGCCCGTCCGGGAGCGGATCCGGATCGGGTGGGGCCCCGGCAGGTCGCGGTCGATCCGTTCGATGGTGCAGTCGGTGCGGAGGTCGGTCAGGTCGCCGGCGATGTTCGCCATCAACCCGTGCATGCCCTGGACGATCTTCCGCGGCCAGTCGGGGTTCTGGCCCAGGGCCTCGACGCCGCTGATGTACAGGCTGGTCGTGAAGTTCCCCAGGTTCAGGTACTTCAGCGCGTAGGCCGCCGGGATTTCGGACAGCCGGCCGTACCCGTAGCAGGTGACCGGGATGACCAACTGGTCCTTCAGGGCCGACATGCCGTTGGCGTCCAGCCAGTCCCCGAAGGGCTGGCACAGGTCCGTGGCCTCCAGGTTGCGGAAGCCCGGGCCCCCCACCTCGTCCGCGTACCGCGCCAGTTCGACGAAGTAGCGGGCCACCGCGGCCGCCAGTTCCAGCTTGTCCCGCCCGTCCATCAGGAACGTCAGGGGCAGCACCTTTCCGCCGGCCCGATCCAGCAGGTAGAAGGGCGCGACCGTGGTGGTTTCCATTTCGTAGCGCCGCAGGAACCCGAAGACGTGCCTGTATTCCCAGCTGAGCAGCGCGGCGCCCAGTTCGTAGGGCTTTCCGTCGATGGAAATCGCGTCGCAGAGGCCCCCGACGTCGGGCCCCCGCTCCATCACCGTGACGTACCGGTACCCCAGTTCCTGCAGGTGCCAGGCCGCGGCAAGTCCCCCCGCCCCGGCGCCCACGATCGCGATGCGACGCTCCCGGTCCATGGTTCCTCCGATGCATCGATGACGGTGCGAGCATAGTCGAGGGGGGGCGGGAATTCCATGGGGTGCGGCGGGGAGGTGTTGACGGGGGATGGCGCGCGCCAGTAGGGTGGGTCCGCGATTAAGGAAAGGCGGGACAGAGCATGATCACGGCATCGAGATTCCTGGGGAATGGCACCCTGTGCCTGGTGTTCCTGATCCTGGCGGCCGGGTGCGGCGGCAGCAGCGGCGAGGGCGCGGACATCGGCGGCGACATGCCCGTGGGCGCGGACGTCGATGCGTCGACCGGACCCGACGTCGCGGTGCCGGCCGATGTCCCGGTGAACCCCGACGTTCCGGCCGACCCGGAGGTCGCCGGGGATGCCGTCACCGACCTTTCCGTCGATGGCGACGGCGTCGAGCCTCCGGACGTCGTCCCCGATGTCGTCACGGACGTTCCCCCCGCACCGCCTGCAGTGCCCGGCCAGCCTGGCCTGGACGGCCACGACAACCAGGTGGCCGTGGAGTGGGACCTGACGGCGGGCGCCGAGGTCTACGAGGTGTGGTATGGCACGGCCAACGACATCGCCGCGGCGACGCGGTTCGGCGACGATTTCGTCCAGACGTCCTGCGTGATTGCGCCGCTGGTCGAGTTCACGACGGTCTTCGTCTGGATCCGGGCGCGGAACGACATCGGCGCCAGCGACTTCAGCCTCCCCGCCAGCGTGCGGGTCCTGCCCACCTCGCCGCGGGTCCCGACCCAGATCACCATCACCCCCGGGGACGGGACGTTGACCGTGGAATGGGAGGCGGTGGCGGTCGACACCGCCTACTCCGTGGGCTACAGCCTGACCGACGATTGGGACTCGCAGACCACCGCCTGCGACAGCATCGCCCAGACCTCCTGCGTCGTCAGCGGCCTGCAGAACGGCGCCGTCTACTTCGTCTGGGTCGTCGGCCTTCGGCCCGACTCCTCCGAGGCCATCGGGGAATCGCACCGGGCGTCTCCGCAGGCCCAGCCCACGCCGCCCGCCGCGCCGGCGGGGGTGGTCATCGGGGTGGGTCTGAACATGGCAGTCGTCCAGTGGGACGACGTCATCAACGCCAGCGCCTATGAGGTCTGGTACGGCACCTCCGCCAACGTGGCGTCCGCCATCCAGTTCGGAGCCGATTACCGCCAACTGGAGTGCCGGGTCACCGGCCTGATCGTGGGCCAGACCTACTGGTTCTGGGTCCGGGCCAGGAATGCCTTCGGGGTCGGGGAATTCAGCGTGCCCGGCAGTGTCGCCTTCACCCTGGAAAAGGCGTGGCAGCCCTTCTCCCCCTTTGTCTACTCCCGCGACGGCGCCCTCGAGGTCGTCTGGACCACCGTTCCGTACGCGGCATCCTACAAGGTGCTGTACGCAGCCGTGGATGACGTGGCGGCGGCGGTCGTGTACAGCGAGGTCACGACGACGACGGAAACCATCACCGGGCTGACGAACGGGACCGCCTACTGGGTGTGGCTGAAGGGTGTGAACCCGCTGGGGGACAGCCTGGCCAGCGACCCCTCGTCCACCGGGACTCCCTCGGTCGGCGTCCTGACGGCGGACTGGTTCCAGGTCGATATCGGGGTCGGCATGCCGTCGGGGGCCGCCTCCTTCGACGGCGGCATCTTCACCGTGAGCGGCGGTGGCTCGACCAGAGATGGCGTGGACCAGATGCACTTCGTGTACCGGTCTGTCAGTGGCGACTTCACGCTGTCGGCAAGGGTGGATTCCCTGGTGGCGCTCCCCTACCAGTCGTCCGAGGTCGGGCTGATCGTGCGCGACAGCCTGGCGCCCGACAGCCCCGGGGACAGGATCAACTACCTTCCAGGGGCCAATTCGCTCTGCAGGGGCGGCGTCTGCACCTACTACGGCCCGATCAACGCCGGAGGCCGCCTGACGTACCGGGGCGAGTGGATCCTGGAATCGGCCTACACGGCGCCGATGATCCCGGCCTACCTGCGAATCGTCCGCCGCGGCAACGACTATGCAAACGAGTACTCCGCCGATGGCACGGTGTGGATCCCCGTTTCCACCCCGACCACCGTCGTCACGCAGGGGTCCGTGCTGGTCGGGATGTTTGTCAATTCCAGCACCGAGGACAGCCTCACCACCGCGACCTTCGACAACGTCGTTCTGACGGTCCCATGAGCGGGGGGCGGGTCCGGCGGGCCCGGGGGCCCTAGGCGAGGGACAGGGCGATCAGCCATCCGGCCAGCAGCACGGCCGAGGCCAGGCCCCAGGACAGCGCGGCCCGGCCCTTCAGGCGGCCTTCGGGGGTCAGCGCGCGCCAGGCGCCCAGGGCCGTCACCGACACCCAGGCGATGAACAGCAGGACGGCCGCGGTGGCCGGTGCGGTGCGGGGCATCGTTTCGCGCTGCAGGAACTGGAGGTGGCCGGCCTCGTCCAGGCCCGGGCGCCCATCCGGCAGGCGGTCGATGGCGGCCAGGCCCTTCGCGATGGCGCGGTCGGCTTCCGCCAGGAGGTCCGCGTCGGGCGTCACCAGCCAGCGCGTCGAGCGTACGGCCGCGCGCAGTTCCTGCCAGGCCCGCAGGGCCAGGTCGGGGCGCCCGGTGGCGTCGGCCTGCAGGGCCAGGTCCTTCAGCAGTTCCCGGGCCGGACGGGAGACCCCGCCGATCGGCAGGTACCACCGGGCGGCGCGGGAGGCGAAGTCGATGGCGGTGGACGGGAAGCCGGCCTCCCGGCACTCGATCGCGGTCTGAAGGTCCGAGCGGCCCGAACCGGCGACGCGGATCGCGACGGCCGACGCCACGGCCACGAGGGCCAGGGCCAGCACCGTCGCGGGTCGCAGGGCGCCCCGGTTCACGCGAAGTCCCTCCGCTCGAAGATCAGCGCGGCGAGGCCCCAGAACAGCAGGCACCAGCCCAGGCAGTAGACCCCGGACGCCGCGACGTAGTCCCAGCCGATCGGGATGCCCAGGATCAGTTCCTTGCCCAGGTTGAACACCGACAGGTCGGGCAGGATCGTCAGGGCGGTCCGGGCCACGGCGCGGGCCGCGTCGTTGGTCACCAGGACGCCCTTCCTGGCCGTCAGCAGGTCCTCGAGGACGTAGAGCGTGGTGCCCGCCAGGTAGATGCCCAGCGTGAACACGCCCGACAGGATCGGGCTGGCGAACGAACTGAAGAACAGGGCGACCGAGGTGACCAGGACGGCCTGGAGCCACGTCAGGACGAGGGCCTGGGCGATGTCGTGGGGGATCGGCACGCCCCGCAGGGCCAGCGATCCGATCCAGGCCACCGACATCAGGGCCAGGGCGATGGCCAGGACGGCCGCGAGGCCGAAGAACTTGCCCGCCAGGACCTCCGAGCGCCGGATCGGCTTGGTGAGGATCACGTAGAAGGTCTTCCGATCGATTTCCTTGTAGACCAGGATGACGCCCATCGTGACCGCGATCACGACCTCGAGGATCGCGATCGAGAACAGGCCGAAGTCCACCAGGACACGGGCCATCTGGTCGGCGATGGCGAGGCCGGAGATGGCCATGGAGGATGCCACGAGGCCCATGGCGGCGATGCCCAGGCCGATGAAAGCCCGGTTCCGCGACGCCTCGATGAACGTGTTGCGCGCGATCGCCGCGACGCGACGGGGCGAGCCCAGCAGGTTCTTCATCCTGCCACCTCCTTCGCGCCCACCGGGCCGGATCCCGCGGTCTGCACGAACAGTTCCTCCAGGGAAATGCGCCGATCCGAGACCTGCAGGATTTCCAGGCGGGCCTCCAGCAGGGCCCGCAGCACGCCGTCGGCGGCGCCGGCTTCCACCAGCAGGCGCGTGACACGGCCCCCGATGCGATCGACGGCCACGACGCCCGTCCGGGCGGCCCAGCCGTCCTCGAGGGTGCCGGCCACCAGGATTTCCTTGCGGTCGCCCTGGGCCAGCAGGGCCTCCAGGGTGCCGGCGTGGCGGACCTCGCCCTTGTGCAGGATGACCACGCGGTCGCACAGGCGCTCGATGTCGGCCAGGATGTGGCTGCTGAAGAACACGGTCTTGCCCTGGTCCTTCAGGCTGGCGATCAGGTCGATCACCTCCTTGCGGCCCACCGGGTCCAGGCCCGACATCGGCTCGTCCAGCAGGATCAGTTCGGGGTCGTTCAGCAGGGCCTGGGCGATGCCCACCCGCTGCAGCATGCCCTTCGAGAACTTGCGCAGGATCCGGTTCTTGGCGTCGCCCAGGCCCACCAGATCCAGCAGTTTGTCGATCCGGCGCCGGCGCTCGGCGGCGGGAATCCCGAAGATCCGCCCGAAGGTGTCCAGCAGTTCCGTGGGCTTGAGGTAGTCATAGAAGTAGGGCTGCTCGGGCAGGAAGCCGACCCGGGCCATGATGTCGATGGCGCCGGGTTCGCCGCCCAGGATCCGGGCGCGGCCCGACGTGGGCCGGATCAGGCCCACCAGCATCTTCAGCGTGGTCGTCTTGCCGGCGCCGTTGGGCCCCAGGAAGCCGAAGATTTCACCCCGGCCCACGGTGAACGTCACGCCCTTGACCGCTTCGACGCGGCGGCGACGGAAGGGGGTATGGAAGACCTTCCGGAGGCCCTCCACCGCGATCATGTCCTCCACGGAGCCTCCTCGGGCGACGGCGTCGCCCCGACCGTGTCAGCCTGCCAGGCGGGCCGCCAGACGGTCCGCGACCCGGTCCACCTGCGAACGGGTCATTTCGTCGAAGAGGGGCAGGGCCAGCGTCGTCGCCGCCAGGGCCTCGCCCACGGGGCACTCCGGCCCGTCGGGGCAGCGCTGCCGCCAGAAGGTCTGCTGGGTCAGGCAATGGGCCGCCACCCCGGCCTGGATGCCGTCGTCCGCCAGGGCCCGGCGGATCGGGTCCGCCGGGCGGTCCAGGCGCACGGCCATCGTCTGCCACGTCTGGCCCGGCCGTGCGTACCCGGCCGGGATCACGACGCCCGGAGAATCGGCCAGGCGGATCCGGTAGCGTGCCACCAGGGCCGCCCGGAGGCGCAGCGACAGGGCCAGCCGACCCAACTGCACGCGGCCGATCGCGGCCGGCACGTCCGCCATGCGGAAGTTCAGGCCGATTTCGCCGAAGACGTCGCCCGGGCCGGCCCCCGTGCGCCCGTAGTCCCGCAGTCGCTTGACGCGTCCCAGCAGGGCGTGATCCGCCGTCGCCACCAGGCCGCCTTCGCCGGACGTCGCCGGCTTGCGGGGGTGCAGCGAGAAGCAGGCGATGTCCCCGACCGTGCCCGACGGGGCGCCCGTCCAGGTGCGTCCGCCCAGCGAGCAGGCCGCATCCTCGACCACGGCGATGCCGCGCGGGCGGCACAGCGCGACGACGCCCTCCACGTCCGCGGGGATCCCGAAGGCGTGGACCACGACGACCGCCCGGGTCCGGGGCGTCAGGACGCGTTCGACGGAGGCCGCCGTGACGCCCATCGTCCCCTCGTCCACGTCGGCCGGGATCGCCACGGCGCCCAGGAAGAACGCCGCCTGCGCCGCCGCCGGGAAGGTGAAGGACGGGACCACGACCTCGGTTCCGGGGCCGACGTCCAGGGCCGACAGGGCCACCAGCAGGGCCGCCCCGCCGCTGGACACCGCCACGACGCCGGTGCCCTCCAGCAGGGTCGAAACCTCGGCCTCCAGGGCCGCCGTTTCCGGCCCCATGGCGAGGTGGCGGGAGGACAGGACGCGGCGGACCGCGTCCATCTCCTCGGAGCCGACGTAGGGGCGCGCCAGCGGGATGCTTCGGTCTTCCTCCATCAGCGCCTGCTCCGGTACCAGTCGATGGTCTTCAGAAGGCCCTCCTCGAGGTCGATCCGGGGCTCGAAGCCCAGCAGCCGCCGGGCCTTGCCGACGTCGGGGATGCGCAGTTCGACGTCGGCGTAAGGCCAGTCCAGCATCTCGATGGCCGACGAGGACTTCGCCAGGCGGATCACCTCGCGGGCCAGGTTGTAGATGGTCAGCGTGCTGCGCGGGTTGCCGATGTTGAAGGCCTCGCCCACCGCCTCGTCCTTTTCCAGCACCAGCAGGATGCCGTCGATGATGTCGTCGATGTAGCACCACGAACGGATCTGGGAGCCGTCGTTGTGGACGCGCACCACGTCGCCGGCCAGGGCCCGCACGATGAAGTGGTGGATCGCGCCCTCGCCCACCTGGGCCGGCCCGAAGATGTTGAACGGCCGGACCGAGCACGCCGGGAAGCCGTGCTGGCGATGGTACGAAAGGGCCAGGTGCTCGGTGGCCAGCTTGCTGACCGCGTAGGTCCAGCGCGCCTCGCCGACCGCGCCCAGCTGGTTCTGGTCGCCTTCCGTGACCTTGTAGGCGTAGCGCCCGAAGACCTCGGAGGTCGAGAAGTCGACGAACCGGCGGATGCTGCCGGTTTCGAACGCCGCCTCCAGGACGTTCAGGGTCCCCTGCAGCGCCACGCGCATCGTCAGGACGGGCGAGCGCATCACGGTGTCCACGCCGGCGATGGCCGCCATGTGCACGACCTCGGTGCAGCCCTTGACCGCCTCGCGGACGCCCTCGCGATCCAGCACGTCGCACTGGACCAGCTTGACCCGCGGCGAGTCCAGCAGGGTGCCGCCCTTCAGGGCGTTCCGGTGGAGGTTGTCCAGCAGCACGATGTCGCAATCGCGCTCCGCCAGCAGGCGCGCCGCGAGGGACGAGCCGATGAACCCGGCGCCCCCGGTGATCAGGATCTTTCCGCTGTTGCTCAAGGCGTTCCTCCGTTCCCGGCCGCGGGCAGCGCGAACAGCCTGCCCTGGCGTTCCCCTTCGTCCAGCAACGAGAACAGGGACACCGGCACGAACCCCCAGTTCGCCCGCCAGCGTGCTTCCTCGTCCTTCAATCCCTTCGCCAGCACCTCCGACAGGGCGCCGACGCGCCGCAGCAACTGGATGCGCTGTTCCGGCGTGGCCTCGTAGTATTTCTGCAGCGCGTACCGGGTCGCCAGGCCGCTCTGGTCGTTGCGGTCGAAGAGCCCCGCGACGAAGTTCGGATCGATGGGGGCGCCCGGCAGGCCGGCGGCGATGGCGAAGTGATCCCGCGCCCGCAGGCGGTTGGCGGCCAGTTCGGCGTCGGTGCCCGCCTTCAGTTCGAAGTTGAGGTTGAAGCCCAGTTCCATGTGCAGGCGCCAGTCCTTCGGGAAGTGGGTGAGGCCCTGCTCCAGGAACTCGTTGGCCTGCATCACGACCGCGTCGTCCACGTTCTGGCCCATCTTCATGACCTGGGCGGCCCAGAGGTAGAACCGGGCGTTGTCGGGGTCCAGCGCCGTGATCGATTCCACGTAGACGTGGAGCCATTCGAACCGGCGATCCGTGAAGAAGTGCGACAGGAAGTAGGCGTGCGCCCGGACGAACAGCAGGTCCGCCACCGCCGCGGGGTTCCCCAGGGACAGGAAGCGCAGGACCACGGGGGGCGGCAGGTACAGCGTTTCGGCGGCCAGGGCCGAGCCCAGGGCGCGCGACGATTCCAGTTCGGCCGGCGTCGCGGTTCCCTCGGTGATGCGCTGCCACAGGGCGGGATCCCGGACGGGGTTCAGGTTCGCGTAGTGCATGGCGACCGAGCCCGCCTGGCTGGTCATCCAGCCCACCGCGATGACGGCCAGGAACAGGAGGGTCGTCAGCAGCGCCGGCACGGATCGCACCCACGGGCGCAGGAATCGCAACACAGGGCTGCTTTCCGCCAGGGGGGTGCGCGACATGGGACTCCTGTTGCCTTGCCGGGCGAACCCCGGCTCCGAGGCCCGATGGTATCATACCTCCCGACCCGTCATGGCCTGGGGCCGAGGACTTCGTGGTGCGCCTGGAGGACCGGAAGGACAGCATCGACGACCCCCGGTCCCCGGGGGACCTCCGTCCGTCGTGGCGAAGGATGGCCGTCGCGGTCGCGGCGGCCTCGGTGCTGGGCGGGCTGGCGGCCGCGTACCCGTCGTCGGATCCCGACGCCTGGTTCCACCTGTCGCTGGGACGCCAGATGGCTGAAACCGGCGGCATTCCCGCGACCGAGTCCGCCTGCGCCGTTTCCGAGGGGCGCCCCTTCGCCAACCACGAGTGGCTGTACGACCTGGGCCTGTGGGAGGCCTGGGACCTGGCCGGGCCCGCGGGGACGACCGCCCTGCGGATCGTCCTGGCCGGGCTGCTGACGGGGCTGTCGGCCGCCTTCGCCCTGCGTCTGGGGGCCGGTCCGGGGCTGGCGGTGGTGGCGGTGCTGCTGGCGCTGCCGGTGGTCCGTCCCTACCTGGACCTGCGGCCCCACGTGGCCGGGTACGCGCTGGCCCTGGTCTTCGTGCACCTGCTGTGGGCCCGCGGCCGTCCCGGGATCGGGCGCATCCTGGCCCTGGGCCTGGTGGCGGCGGTGTGGGCCAACGTCCACGGCTCGTTCCCGCTGGCGCCGATCCTGGCCGGCATGCGGGTCCTGCGCCCGGGGACCGGGGAATCGACCCGGGATCGGGTGGCCTGGGGCGTGGCGGCCCTGGCCGCGGCGGCGGCGACGCTGGCGAACCCCTGGGGACCGCTGCTGTACGCCACGGTGGCGCACCACGGGATGCCGGTGCACCGGATGGCCACGGAATGGGCCTCGTGGGATTTCGGCGCCAGCATCGCCCGGGACGCGTGCTTCCTGGCCCTGACGGCGGGTGCGCTGGCCGGATTCCTGGCCCGGGGGCGTCGCGGGGCGCTGGACGAACTGGCCCTGCTGGGGGTCTTCCTGGTCCCGGTGCTGGGGTCGGAAAAGTTCGTCCCCGGGCTGCTGGTCGCGTCGGCGCCGATCCTGGCCGCCCACCTGTCCCGGTGGCGGGTGCTGCGGTCGCCGGTGGCGATCGGTGCGGCGTCCGCGGTCCTGTGCGCGGCGGTTGCCGTCGTGCCCCCGGGGACCTCGGCCGCGGGCGGATTTTCGTACGTGGAGCAGCCCCGGGAGGCGCTGGCCTTCGCCCGGGACGCGGGGTTGCGGGGGCGCGTGTTCCATCCGTTCATCGCCGGCGGGTACGTGGGATTCGCCGGGCTGCCGGAACTGCAGCCCTTCATCGACGGCAGGCTGTACATCCACGACGCGGACGGGGTCGCGACCTACACGAAGGCGCTGCAGGACTACGACGGTTTCCGGTCCCTGCATGCCCGGTTCGGGTTCGTGGCGGTGATCGTCGATCGCCAGGACGCGGGGTTCGGCATCCTGGGCGACGGGCTGTCCCGGGACCCCGCGTTCCGCCTGGCCTGGCTGGACGACCGGTTCGCGATGTGGCTGCCGTCGGCCCTGCGCCAGGACCTTCCCGGCTTCCGGATCCTGCGGGCCGGGACCGACCCCCGGTACCTCTTCGACCTGCCGGACGACGATCTGGCGCGGGCAGACGAGGAGGTGGCCCGGGTCCGGGCCTCGGGGCGTGGCGAGGAAACCGGGTGGCTTGCGGGGGGACTGCTGGGGCTGCGGCGGGCCGGCCTGTCCTGGGCCCCGGCCGATGCGCTGCGCCCGCCGATCCGCCGCGCGGGATGCGTGGATGCGGCGACCGACCTGGGATTGCTGGTGTCGCGCCGGCCCGACGTGCCGATGTTCGGGTACTTCCACGCCGTGGCGCTGGCCTGCATGGGGCGTTGCGACGAAGCGCAGGCGGCGGCCGAAGGGGCGCGGGCCTTCCCGGATGCCCGGGATCTGGCCGGGCGCCTCGCGGCGGGGGCCTGTTCCCCCGAAGTGCTCGACCGTCATTGACCCCGCCGGCCCCCGCGGGCAGAATCCGCCCATGATCGCGGCCGTCATCGCTCTCGTCCTGGCACTCCTGTCGATCGCGCTGGCGATCCCGGTCCTGGCCGCCTGGGTCCGCGGTCGGCGTGTCGTCGCGGGGCGGGATCTGGGACAGTCGGTGCTGGTGGTCGTTCCCCTGCCCCGGGGGGCGGCGCCCGGGCGGTCCCTGGCCCGATCGCTGGCCGCGGCCGCCCACGGCGGACCGCTGGCGGTGCGGGTGGCCTGTTCCCCCGGCGGGACCGAAGGCGATCGATGGGTCGAGGAGGCCCGTCGGGCGGCTCCGGCCCTCGATGCCCGCGTCGTGACGGCGGCGCCTCCGGGGCGACACGTTCCCGCGGCGTGGCTGGCCGTCGAGGCGTCCCGGGGGGATGCGTCGGAGGTGGTCGCCCTGGTGGACTCGCGGGCCCGGCCCACGGCCCGGGACCTGGCGCGCCTGCTGGCGTGCCCGGGCAGCGGGGGCGCGACCTGGGTGGCCGCGGTGCCGGTCCCGGGGACCGGCGCGGGTGCGATGGGGGCGATGCTGGCCGTCCTGGCGGGGGACCTGGCGCCGCTGGCCGCCGCGTCGTGCGGTGCCGAGGCCCTGCCCACCCTCCTGACGGCGGGCACCCGGGACGCCTGGGACCATGCCGTCCGGGATCCGCTGGCCCTGAACCGCCCTTCCCTGGCGGTGTCCGCGGCCCTGCGCGCCGGCCCGGCCGCGGCGCTGGTCCCGGTGCCGTCGGCCCTTGCGGCGGGCTGCGAGGGAACGGTCCTGCGGCAGTCGGTGGCGGTGCTGTGGCGGTCCCGGCCCGGTGGCATGGCGCTGGTGGCCGCGGCATACCTGGCGCTGCCCCTGGCCCTGGCGGTCCGGGCGACGGCGACGGGTTCGGCGGCGGCGGTCGCGATGACGGCGGTGGTCCTGGCGTGGACCGCCCGCCTGGCGGTCGCGGCGACGTGGACGCGCGGGACGCGGGGCGACGGGGCGGCCCTGGCGGCGGCCCTGGCCGCGCCGCTGCGGGATGCTGCGGCCCTGCTGGTCCTGGGGGTCGGGGCGGCCTCGGCGCGAATCGAGGCGGGCGGGACCCGGTTCCGGATCCGGCGGGGCGGCGTCCTGGTTCCCACGGCAGACGGCCGCGGGGCGGCGGACGAGGATTTCTGAGCCCGGGACGGGCGTCGTGCAGGGCACTGGATCCGGGGGAGGCGACATGGAAACGGCGCGGCGGGCAGTCATCGGGATCGACGGAGGCAACACCAAGACGGCGGCCGTGCTGGTGACCGAGGACGGGCGCCTGGCGGCCCACTCCCGGACCACCTCGTCGAACTGGCAGACGTTCGGCGAGGACGGGGCGCGCCAGGGCCTGTTGCGCGTGGCCCGTCCGCTGGCCCAGGCCGCGCGGGAGCAGGGGCTGCGGGTGACGGGGTTCGCGTTCGGCCTGAGCGGCCACGACCGCCCGCGGGATTACGAGGTCCTGGCGCGGGTCACCGACGACGTGGTGGCCGCGGTGGCGTCCATCGTGCCCGTGGCCGCCGCCGCGCCCCGGATCGTCCTGAACGACGCCTTCCTGGTCCTGCGGGCCGGCACCGACGGCGGCGCGGGCGTGGCCGTTTCCTCGGGCACCGGCGGCAACTGCGTGGGCGTGGGGCGCGACGGCCGGCGCCTGCAGATCGGGGGCATCACGCAGGAACTGGGCGACGGCGGCGGCGCGGGCGAAATCGCCCTGCAGGGCATGCGGGCCGCGGGGCTGGCGCGCGACGGCCGGGGCTGGCGCACCGCCATCACCGACCTGGTCCTGGGGGCCACCGGGCTGACGTCCATCGAGGACGTGCTGGACTACGCGATTCCCGGCGCCCTTCCGCCCGCCGACGATCCCGAGGCCGTCCCCCCGCGCCTGTGCGACCTGGCGCCCCTGGTCTTCGAGGCGGCCCGCCAGGGCGACATCGTGGCCCGGCGCATCCTGGAGGACATCGGCCGCAGCCTGGGCCGGCAGGCGGTTGCCGCGGCGCACCGCCTGTTCGCCCGGGAGGAGGCCTTCCCGCTGGTCCTGGGCGGCACCGTCCTGATGAAGGCGTCCGTGGACAACTTCGCCCGGGCGATCATCCTGGAAACCCAGGCGTCGTTCCCCGGCGCGATCCCCTCCACGCTCCAGTTCCACCCGGTGCTGGGCGCGGCCCTCCTGGCCCTGGACGGCGTCGCTGCGACGCCGGAGGGCGAGGGCCTGGGCCTGCCCCTGGCCGACGGTTCCCTGCGCCGGACCATCGGTCCCCAGGTCACCGGCCTCTTCTGACGGCGCCGAACTCCCCGGATCCGTTTCGCCCCCAACGAACCCCTTGTGCGACGCGGTGCGGCAATGTAGAACCGCGGCAGTGGTTGGGAGGGAGGCATTCATGGGTGGTCCGGTCGTGCACGGTCCCAGGGCGTTCGACAACGAAAAATACCTGGAGGAGCAGTCCGCCGCGATCCTGGAGCGCGTGGAACGCTTCGGCAACAAGCTGTACCTGGAGTTCGGCGGGAAGATGATCTTCGACTTCCACGCGGCCCGGGTCCTTCCGGGGTTCGACCCGAACGTGAAGATGCGCCTGCTGCAGCGCCTGAAGGACAAGGCCGAGATCATCGTGTGCATCCACGCCGGCGACATCGAGCGGCGCAAGGTCCGCGCCGACTTCGGCATCCCCTACGACTCGGACGTGCTGAAGCTGATCGACGACCTGCGCGAGCGCGACCTGCCGGTTCGTGCCGTCGTCATCACGCGGTATGCCGACCAGCCGTCGGCCGACACGTTCCGCAACCAACTGGAGCGCCGCGACGTGCCCGTCGTGCTGCACCGCGCCATCCCGGGCTACGCGATCGACGTCGACCGCACCGTCAGCGACCTGGGCTACGGGTCGAACGCGTACGTCGAAACCACCCGTCCCCTGGTCGTGGTCACGGCCCCCGGGCCCAACAGCGGCAAGCTGGCCACCTGCCTGTCCCAGGTCTACCACGAGCACAAGCGCGGCGTGAAAGCCGGCTATGCCAAGTTCGAAACGTTCCCGATCTGGAGCCTGCCCCTGCGGCACCCGGTCAACGTGGCGTACGAGGCGGCGACCTCGGAACTGCGGGACGTGAACCTGATCGATCCGTTCCACCTGGAGGCGTACGGCGTCGCGTCGGTCAACTACAACCGCGACGTCGAGGCGTTCCCGCTGCTGCGGCGGATCCTGGAACGCATCAGCGGCCAGAAGGACATCTACAAGTCCCCCACGGACATGGGCGTGAACCGCGCCGGGTTCGCCATCACCGACGACGGGGCGGCCCGCCAGGCGGCCCGCCAGGAAATCGTCCGGCGCTTCTACCGCTACGCCTGCGAGCACGCCCTGGGGCAGGTGGACGAGGAGTCCGTGCGCCGGATTTCGATCCTGATGGAGGAACTGGACGCCGGCCCGGACGATCGGCCCGTCGTGCGCCCGGCCCGCGAGGTCGCGGCGGCCGCCATGGAGCATCCAGGCAAGGGCCATCGCGGCGTGTACGTCGGCGCGGCGATCCAGTTGGCCAGCGGCGAGATGGTGACGGCCTGCAACTCCCCGCGCATGCACGCGGCGTCGGCCCTGGTGCTGAACGCGATCAAGCGCCTGGCAGGCCTGCCCGCGGGCCTGGACCTGCTGAGCCCGACGGTGTTCGAGGCGGTGGCCGACGTCAAGCGGATCGCCTACGGCCGCGAGTTCCCGTCCCTGGACGTGGAAGAAACGCTGATCGCCCTGGGCATTTCGTCCAGCACGAATCCCACGGCCCGCCTGGGCCTGGACCGCATCCCGGAACTGCACGGCTGCGAGGTCCACCTGACCCACATGGCGTCCCCCGCGGACCAGAAGGCCCTGCGGCGCCTGGGCATGAACCTGACCACCGCCCCGTCGTTCCAGTCCGACAAGTTGTTCGCGCAGTAGGCCGCAAGATTCGGCCCGGACCGCGACCCTATCCCGCCAGCACCTCGATCGACGCCCGGCGCGCATCCCGGCCCCCGGGGGGCAGCAGGATGATCCCCAGCTTGCGATCGAAGGGCTCCTGCGCGACGTGGTCGTCCATGCCATGCCAGGGCTCGATGCACACGAAGGGCGCGCCCGCATCGGACCACAGGCCCAGGTGCGGGAAGTCCGGGAAGGCGACGCGTACGCCGAAGGACTCGTCGGGGTCCAGCAGCGTCACGGCGCGATCGGCGGGCGCCACCGAGGACAGGTCGAACATGTAGGTCAGGTCCAGGCCCAGTTCGTTGAAGGGGAAGTCGTCCCGTCCGTCCATGCCCACCCGCTGGCCGGTCAGGAAGCAGCGGTCGTCGTTCAGCAGGCGGTCGAAGGGCCGGGCCGGCAGGCGCACGTGGCAACCCGCCTTGTCGCCCGCACCGGGGACCAGCGGCGTGGCGAAGCCCGGGTGCCACCCCACCTGGAAGGGCATCGGGCGGCTGTCGCGGTTCTCGACGGCGAACGTCACCTCCAGCCGGTCCGGGAACAGCACGTAGGTCACTTCGAAGACGAACTCCCACGGGTACATGGCCCGGGTGGTATCGTTGGCCTCCAGCCGGTAGTTCAGCAGGAAGCCCCCGCCCCGGGGCCCGGACTCCACCAGGTCGAGGTCCTCGTGCCGGATGAACCCGTGGAGCCCCCGGAAGCGCACCTCCTCGCCCGTGGTGGCCTGCGACGCATGGTCATGCAGGCCGCCCACGATGGGGAACAGGATCGGGGCGTGGCTCTTCCAGAAGCGCGGCGGATCCGCGATCTGGCCGTCCCGCCACAGCAGGCCGATGGGGCCCCGGCGCGGGTCCTGCCAGACCAGCGAAATCGCCTCGGCTCCCCGGCGTCGGACCGTCAGGGACAGCCCCGGACCCTCGACCCGATCCAGGCCGGCGCCTTCGTCGAACCGGTGCGTGAACGACATGACAGCCTCCTGATCTTCAGGATCTAGGATGCGTTGGCGCGGCGGGCCGGTCAAGAAATCCAGCCTTCCCGGGAGACGCGCGTTCCACGGCGCACCTGCAGGCCAGCGCCCTGCCTTCTCCAGCGCCTGCGCCAGGGGGCGGGGAACCTGATTGCGTTGTCCGGCGCGGTGTCGGCTAATGGCTGGCGCAACGTCCTGGATGAAACGGATGGTTCGCCTGAAACCCCTGGGAACCTGGCTGAAGCGCCTGTTCCTGTTCGTCGTCCGGGTGCTGGGCGCCTTCCTCAGGAACCGCGGCGTCCTGCTGGCCGGCGGCGTGGGCTACAACGCCCTGTTGTCCCTGGTCCCGTTCCTGACGCTGACCCTCGCCACGCTGACGTTCTTCTTCGATGAGGCCCAGATCCTGGGACCCCTGGGCCGGGAACTTCGGGCGCTGGTGCCGCAGCACGCCGATACCCTCCTCCAGACGGCCCGGGACTTCCTGCAGAACCAGGCCGCCGCCAGCGCGGTCAGCATCGCCGCGCTGCTGTTCTTCAGTTCCATCGCGTTCCGCATGCTGGAAGAGGCGGTGGACGGGATCTTCCACACCCCCGGCCGGGTGGTCCGCCGCCGGTTCTGGGTGTCGGCGCTGCTGCCCTACCTGTTCCTGCTGATCCTGACGATCGCGCTGTTCTTCATGACCCTGCTCACCTCCAGCCTCGACGCCCTGGGCGATCGTTCGTTCCGGGTGTTCGGCGCCGAAATCGACCTGGCGGCGGGCGTCCGGGTGCTCCTGCGACTGGCCGGCTTCCTGGGGATGGTCTTCCTGTTCGTCGGGATCTACCGCGTGCTTCCCGTGGTGCGGATCTCGACGCGCCGTGCCCTCGTCGGCGGACTCTGCGCGGCGACCTTGTGGCGGCTGGTCGGGATGCTGATGGCCTGGTACTTCACCACCATCTCGATGGTGAACCTGATCTACGGCTCCCTGGCCACGGTCATCGTGCTGCTGCTGTTCCTGGAGGCGGCGTTCGTCATCCTGTTGCTGGGTGCCCAGGTGATCGCCGAACTGGAGGCCAGTGCGGGCGCCGGCGTGCCCTGGTACGTGAAGCCTGCCCCGGAACCTCAGTGCAGGGTGCCCAGGGACGCGTCGCGATAGAAGCGGATGTCCCGGACGGCGATGCGGGCCCGCTCGGTGGAGCGGTCCTCCAGGCGGATGCCCCGGGCTTCCAGTCGGGATCGGTTTTCCAGCAGCCCCTCGCCGGCCACGCGGTCCACCAGGTACAGCAGGTCGCCCCCCTTCGCCGCGTAGATCTGCCCGTAGGAAATCGGCAGGCCGGCCGTGGGTTCGTCCATCAGGCTGCGCGTCACCGGGCCGGTCTTCCGCGGGCCGCTGGCCAGCACCAGGACGCGTCGCGCCTCGAAGGCCAGTTGGGCCCCCATGGACACGGCGTACCGCGGGCATTCGCGCTCCGACGGGAAGTGCCCGTCGGCCACGGCGTGGCGCACGGTCACGTCGTCCAGGCGCACCAGCAGCATGCGGCTGCCCTCGAACGGGATGCCGGCCTCGTGGAACGCCACGTGACCCTTGCCGCCGATGCCCAGGACCTGCAGATCGATCCCGCCCGCGGCCTGGATGTCCGCCTCGTAGGCGTCCAGCACGTCGCGGCGGACCGCCCGGAGGATTTCGGACTGGGCGTCCGCCCGGATGCCGATGGCGCGCCCGGCGTCGGTCCCGCGTTCTTCCCAGTCGCCGGGATTCGCGGCCAGGGCAACAATCAGGGCCTCCTGGTCCACCAGCACCCCGCCCGGGACCCGGGTGTCCGCGAACTTGCGGTTCAGCAGGCCGAACAGTTCCTGGATCATGAAGTACCCGTAGGACTCGGAGTGCAGGGAACGCTCCTGGGCGTTCCGGCCCGGCAGCCCCACGTACTCGTCGAGGTTGAAGGTCCGCACGCGGCGGGGGTCGGGGCCGCCGTCCTGCCCGAGCGCGCAGGCGGAGCCGGAGCCGTCCGGGGCGCCTCCAGCGTTCATCGATTTCGCCAAGTGCCGGTACATGCCCGTGGGCGACGCGCCGGTGGCCAGGCCCAGCACGCACTGGCGCCCGCCTTCCTGCCTCAGGGCGATTTCGGCGGCGACCTCGGCCGCGGCGACCTCGCTGAGATGGTCGAAATCGCGCGTCACGATCACGCGGATGGGCATGTCCGTCTCCCTTCGTCGCGAAGCCCGGGCCGCACGTCCCGGAGGGCGCCGAATGTACCCGAAAACGGTCGGATCGGGCAGGGGCAATCGGCGCTGCCCGGGGGCAAACCCCCCATCGAAGCCCGCATTTGACAGATCGTGCCGTTCAGGTTGGAATTCCGGCCGGAACATCTGGGACGTTCCCACTCACCGGGGGCATTCGCGTGTTGGAGAACCTGTTCACCCGGAAGCCGCTGTCGCTGCTGCTGGAGGAGATGAAGGGCGAAAACCGCCTGCGCCGCGTGCTGGGGCCGGTCGCCCTGTCCAGCCTGGGCATCGGGGCCATCATCGGCACCGGCATCTTCGTGCTGACCGGCATCGCCGCCCACGACAAGGCCGGGCCGGCGCTGATGCTGTCGCTGGCCACCTCGGGCGTCACCTGCGTGTTCGCGGCGCTGTGCTACGCCGAGTTCGCGTCGATGGTGCCGATCGCTGGATCCGCCTACACGTATGCCTACGCGACGCTGGGCGAGTTGTTCGCCTGGATCATCGGGTGGGACCTGATCCTCGAGTACGCCGTCGCGTCGGGCACGGTCGCCCACGGCTGGTCGAAATACTTCCAGAACCTGCTGGGCATGGCGGACATCCACCTGCCGAAGGCGATCGCCGCGGCCCCCTTCGACTACGACCCGGTGGTCGGGCAACTGGTGGCCACCGGATCGGTCGTGGATCTGTCGGCGGTGATCATCGCGCTGCTGGTCACCGCGGTCCTGGTCAAGGGCATCAAGGAAAGCGCGGGCTTCAACGCGGGCATGGTCATCGTCAAGCTGGCCATCGTGCTGTTCGTCATCGTGGTCGGCGCGTTCTACGTCGATCCCGCGAACTGGACGCCCTTCGCGCCGTTCGGGTTCGGGGGGCTCAGCCTGTTCGGCCACACGTTCTGGGGCCAGACCGGCGCCGGCGGCGAGCCGCTGGGGATGCTGGCGGGGTCGGCCATGATCTTCTTCGCGTACATCGGGTTCGACTCGGTGTCGACCCATTCCGAGGAGGCCAAGAACCCGTCGCGGGACGTCCCGATCGGCATCATCGCGTCGCTGGCCATCAGCACGTTGCTGTACATCGGGGTGTCCGCCGTCCTGACCGGGATGGTTCCCTACGATCAGATCGACATCGACGCACCGGTGTCGGCGGCGTTCGCCAGCGTGGGCCTGCCCTGGGCGCAGTTCCTGGTCGCCGTCGGGGCGCTGACGGGCATCACGTCCGTGCTGCTGGTCATGATGCTCAGCCAGCCGCGCGTGTTCCTGGCCATGGCGCGGGACGGCCTGGTGCCGCCCTCGTTCTTCGGCGCCGTCCACGAAAAGTACCGGACGCCCTGGAAGTCCACGATCCTGGTGGGGTTCTTCGTCGCCGCGACCGGGGGCTTCATCCCGCTGCGCGTTCTGGCGGAACTGGTCAACATCGGCACGCTGCTGGCCTTCGTGCTGGTGTGCGCGGCGGTCCTGATCATGCGCCACACGCACCCGCACGCCCATCGGCCCTTCCGCGTGCCGTTTTCGCCCCTGGTCCCGATCCTGGGCATCCTGATGTGCCTGATGCTGATGTTCTCGCTGCCGACCGAAAACTGGCTGCGCCTGGGGGTCTGGCTGGCCCTGGGCCTGGCGATCTACGTCGGCTACGGCCGGCACCACAGCGTGATGGCGAAACGTCGCCGTGCCGGCATCGTCGAAAACGACTCGCTGGCCGCCGCCCCGAAGGCCTGATCCGCCCCCTCCCGCCCCCTTCCCCGCCGTGGTAGAACCTCCCCATGAAAAAGCACGCACACGCGGACCCCTCGGACGGCTGGCTTTCGCGCTGGGGCGCCGGCCTGGCCGACTGGAGCGAACGCTGGTTCCCCGACGCCTTCGTATTCGCGCTGGCCGCCGTGGTCATCGTGTTCGTCGGCGGGCTGGCCGTGGGCGCGGGTCCCCTGGACATGGCGGAGGCCTTCGGAAAGGGCTTCTGGTCCCTGGTGCCCTTCACGATGCAGATGGCCATGGTCATCGTCGGCGGCTACGTGGTCGCGGTGTCGCCCCCCGTGCACTGGCTGATCCGCCGGATGGCCCGGATCCCCCGCACGGCCCGGGGCGCCGTGGCCTTCACCGCCCTGTTCGCCATGCTGGCCTCCCTGCTGTCGTGGGGCTTTTCGCTGATCTTCAGCGGCCTGCTGGTGAAGGAACTGGCGGCCCGGCACCGGCGCGTGGACTTCCGGGCGCTGGGCGCGGCGGCGTACCTGGGCCTGGGCAGCATCTGGGCCCTGGGATTGTCGTCGTCGGCCGCCCTGATGATGGCGACGCCCGAGTCCCTGCCCGCCGCCCTCAAGGACGTGACCGGGGTCCTCCCGCTGGCCCGGACCCTGTTCCTGTGGCAGAACCTGGTGCTGATCGTGACGCTGCTGGTCGCGTCGGTCGTGGTCGCGTGGTTTTCGTACCCCGCCGCCGCCCGCGTCCGCACCGCGTCCGACCTGGGCGTGAAACTGGAGCCCCCGACAGTCACCGCGGACCGCCCCACGACGCCCGGCGAGCGCCTGGAAACCAGCCCCGTCCTGGCCCTGGCCGTCGCGGCGCTGGGCATCGCCTATCTCGTCGGGGTCTTCGTGGACAAGGGCGGCCTGGCCGCGCTGGACCTGAACACCTACAACCTGGGCTTCCTGATGCTGGGCCTGGTGCTGCACGGGCGGCCGCGGTCGTTCCTGAAGGCGGTGTCGGGCGCGATTCCGGCCACGGGCGGGGTCCTGGTGCAGTTCCCGTTCTACGGCGGCGTCTTCGGGATCCTGACGGGGACCGCGCTGTCGGCCACGCTGGCCGGGGCGTTCACCGCGGTGACCACCCGGGACACCTTCCCGCTGTTCACGGCCGCCTACTCGGCAGTCCTGGGCATGTTCGTCCCGTCGGGCGGCGGCAAGTGGGTCATCGAGGCGCCCTACCTGATGGCCGCTGCCGGCGCCCACGGCGTGGACGCAGGCTGGGTCGTCCAGATCTACAACGCCGCCGAGGCCCTGCCGAACCTGGTCAATCCGTTCTGGATGCTGCCCCTGATGGGTCTGCTGAACGTTCGGGCCCGCGAACTGGCGGGCTTTTCCATCCTGCAACTGATGGTCCACACGCCGCTGGTGTTCCTGCTGTGCTGGGCGCTGTCGTACACGTTCTGACGGCGGTCGCGGCGGGTGCGGGCGGTCACGGGATCGGCGCGAACACGTCCCCCTTCTGCCGGACCCAGGCTTCGCTGACGTGGACCCAGCCGATCGTGTGGCGGGCGTGGGTGTAGGTGATCCACGCCGAACCGTCGGTCGGGTCGGCGGCCAGGGACGGGTACGAGCACTCGCCGTCTCCGCAGGCGGCCACGACGTTCGCCACAGCGCTCCAGGTCAGCCCGTCGTCGTCCGACAGCGCCACGGCCAGTGGGTTGCGCGCGCTCGGGTTGTTGTTGAACACGGCCAGTACGGCGCCGCTGGCCAGGCGCGTCATGTCCATGGCCGCGCCGGGGTTCGGGATCGGGCTGGCTGCCGCCTCCGACCAGGTCCGGCCACGGTCCCCCGACGTGACCTCCAGGGCGTGGCCCTTGAACTGCACGTTGCCGTTGCGCATCGTGGCGAACAGGCTGCCGTCGGGCCGTTCGATGATCGACGGCTGGATCTGGCCCAGGTAGAGCAGCAGCGTTTCGTCGGGCGGCGTGATTTCGGTCCATTGCGACGTGAAGCCGTCCCGGCTGGCCAGCCACGTCGGCACGAACAGGGTTTCGTCGTAGCAGGGCAGCAGGACCTCGCCGTCGGACAGGCGCAGCGGGTGGTTCCGGGTCATCCACTGCAGATCCTGGCGCAGGGTCGTGGGCGTGGACCACGCCTGGCCGCCGTCCGTGCTGCGGCGCATGATGATCTGCCCGTCGTTCCAGGACGTGCCGACGACCCGCATGTAGAACAGCCACAGTTCGCCGGTTCTGTCGTCCACCCAGATGACCGGGTTGCCCTCGGGGACGTTGGGTTCGTCGACCAGCACCGCCCAGGGGGTCCAGTCCTGGCCGGGCGCCTTCCGGGACCACACGATCCGCGAGTCCTTCGAGTATTCCCCGCGGCCCGTGTACCAGACTGCCAGGACCGTGCCGTCGGCCATCACGGCTACCGACGATCCGTGGTGGTTGCAGGCGTTCGTCGGCGTGCCGTCCGCCGCGGTGCAGGGGATCGCGTCCAGAGGTGCGACGAGGCCGGTTTCGTAGAGCGGCGGGAGCGGCGGCACGTCGCGTCCGGCATCGGTCGGGACGTCGGCGGGGACGTCGGCGGGGACGTCCGCGACGGCGTCGATGCCCGTGTCGATGGGGGCATCGCTTCCGGCCCCGGTGCAGGCCGGGAGGGCGGACAGCGCGACGCCGGTCAGAAGGAACAGGGCGAGTCGAAGCATCCCGATCCTCGACGAACGACGCCCGAGGATAGCGATTCGACCCCTGCCCGCCTAGGAGGGACCGGGATCGGCCGGCACGCCGCGCGGCCGGGGCGCCTGGCGGACCTGGTGCGCGAAGGCCTCCAGGCGGTTCACGTTGTGGGTGGACTGGAGGCCCTCGTAGACCAACGTGCACGTCGCCATGCCGCCGTGGTCGTGCCGCATGGCCGGGAGCAGCGCCGACGTGACGGTGCCCAGCATGCAGTTGTGGCACATGGCGTTGATGACGCCCGAGGCGCCCGCCTGCTGCAGTTCCTCGACGCGACTGAGGTTCAGGGACAGGCACTTGTCGATCCAGTGGCTGGCGTAGGTGTCGGCGACCCGGGACACGTCGGGGAACTGGCGCTCCTGGGGCGTCCGGATCGTGTCCGGGAAGTGGCGGTCCACCAGGGCCCGCAGGGCGGCGACGGCGGGGATCGCGACCCGGGCGGCGTTGCCGGTGACGGTCTTCCCCTGCCGGATCATCTCGGCGTGCAACTGTTCGCCGCCCAGCAGGGACACGTCCACCAGGCTGCACGAGGGCCAGACCTCGAAGCCCATCCCGCGCAGGCGGTCGTACAGGCCGTCGTTGGCGTGTTCGTTGATGCGCGTGTAGGTGTCGCCGATCACGCCGATGCGGGGGCGCGTGCCGTCCGCCGGCGACAGGCGCACCGCGGCCATCCCGGCCACCGCCTCCCGCAAGGCCGGGAACACGCGCCGGCGGGCCAGGCCGTCCTCGACCAGGTCCACGGCCCGGGCGTAGGCGATCGCCATCGCACCCGTGTCGTCGTAGGGCTCCGTTTCGATCTTCCACTTGTAGAGCCGGTCGATCGCGTACATGCCCAGCGCCAGACGCGCCACGTAGCCCCGGCCCAGCGGCGCCATGGTCGGCGGATCGGCGATGTTGACGATGCTGACGTCGGCCAGCCCGATGCGGTCCAGGACCAGTTTCATCGCGACCATGAACTGCGGCAGCAGGCACGGGCCGAAGTACGACGGGCCGTAGTAGCACGCCTCGGCGGGGACGAAGTCGGGGCGCCGGCTGGCCCGCACCAGGTCCCCCAGGAACGACACGTACGGGTGGCACTCGCGGCCGTAGGCGTGCGTCAGGCCCAACTGCCAGGACTCGTCGTCGGTGGGCGGCAGCAGGTGTACGC
The DNA here is from genome assembly GCA_903847405.1 of uncultured Myxococcales bacterium. GTDB lineage: Bacteria > Myxococcota_A > UBA9042 > DTJE01 > DTJE01 > CAIZWN01. The sequence goes on from CAINDP010000003.1 coordinate 42,386, forward strand.
GGCAGCCCACCGACTTCAGGGCGCCCACGAAGGCCCGGGAGTGATCCGACAGGAAGGGCACCCAGTACGTGTAGTCGCGCAGCGGTTGCGTCGGCACGCCCGGGGGCGTCCCGCGGCGGCGTTCGGTGCGCCCCTTCGGACCGTCGGGCTCGCGCTCGCGGCGGACCGTGCGGGCGAAGGCTTCCAGGCGCGTCACCAGGCCCGCCTCGGCCTGGTGGTCGTCGAACTCCAGCACGATGTGCGGCGTGTCCGTCAGTTCGTCTTCCAGGTACTGGTCGATGAAGGCGTCGGGGCCGCAGCCGAAGTTCGTGACGATCACCGCCGACAGGGACGGCGTGCGGCGGACGATGCGGGCGGCCTGCAACTGCTCGCGGCCGAACCCCCAGCGCACGCGGGCCCAGAAGGCGGGCAGCGGCTCGTCCTCCAGGGGCAGGAAGTCGAAGGGGATCGGCTGGATGCCCAGCGTGGCCAGGCGGCGGGCCAGGTTCAGGTTCAGGCGGCGGTCGGACGTGTTGTAGGGGCGGCCCAGCAGCACGGCGCCCGGGCGGCCCTCTGCGGCCAGGCGGTCCAGCAGCAGGCGGCCTTCCGCCCGACAGGCGGCGCGGAAGCGTTCCTGGGCGGCCGTCGCGCGACGGAAGGCGGCATCGACTTCGGCCCGGGGGACGTCCAGGGCCTGGGCGGTGGTCGCGATCCAGTGCGTTTCCTCGCCGGGGACCGGGGTCTCCAGGCTGACCACCTCGACGCCGGGATGGGACTGGGCCAACTGGGCCCGGACCACGTACGGGGCGGCCTGCGTGTAGGCGCAGGCGTACCGGTTGGCGGTGTCGGCCGGCGGCCGGAACTGGCGCAGGTGGGGCAGGAACAGGCGCGTCGCGCCGTGGGCCACCAGGTCGTGGACGTGGCCGAACAGGATCTTCACCGGCTGGCAGAACTCCTCGGGCACCCGGGCCAGGCCCTGGGCGGCCTTCTCGCTGTCGGTGCGGCCGGACAGCGTGACGCGGTAGCCCAGGGCGGTCCAGAAGGTCCGCCAGAAGGGGACGTCGTCGGCCAGGCTGAGGGCGAAGGGGATGGCGATGGGGCCGCGGTCCGGGGGCAGGGCGGCGACGGCGGCTGCGGCCTCGACGGGGCCGGTCGGGGCAGAGGGCTCGACCATGCCCGCGCACTCCGCCAGCAGGCGCTCGCGGGTGGCGAACGCGTCCCCGGCGGGGGTGGGAGCCTCCTCGCCGCGTTCGAAGCGGCCGCAGACGCTGCCGAAGAACGACCGGCGGCCCTCGCCGGCGGAAACCTGCTGGATTTCGCACTGGTTTTCGCACGCGGCGCACTCGAAGGTCCGGATGCCGACCGCTTCGTTCGCGGTCGCGAAGCCCCGGAAGCGCGACGGCGCGGCGTCCCGTCCGGCGGCCTCCCGGGCGATCAGGGCCGCGCCCCAGGCGCCGGAGGTTTCGGGGTGGGGATGGACCGCGACGGAGCGGCCCAGGATGGCCTGGAAGGCGGCGCACACGGCGGCGTTCCGGGCCACGCCGCCCTGGAAGACGACCCGGGCGCCCACGGGACGGGACCCGACGACCTTGTCCAGGTAGTTGCGGGCGACCGAGTAGGCCAGTCCGGCGCACAGGTCGGCCTTGGATGCCCCGTGCTGCAGGTGGTGCACGAGGTCCGAGTCCATGAACACCGTGCACCGGCTGCCCAGGCGCACGGGTGCCCGGGACGACAGGGCCGCGGTGGCGAAATCGCGCCGCACGTCGATGCCCAGGCGCCCCGACTGCTCCTCCAGGAAGGCCCCGGTGCCCGCCGCGCACGCCCGGTTCATCTGGAAGCGCGCCACGCGGCCGCCGGACAGGCGGATGTACTTGCTGTCCTGCCCGCCGATCTCGAACACCGTGTCGGCGTCGGGCACGAAGTGGACCGCCGCCCGGGCCTGGGCCGAGATTTCGTCCACGACCTCGTCGGCGCCGGCCAGGTCCCGGGCCAGGTGGCGCCCCGAGCCGGTCGTGACGACCCGGGCGACGCGCACCCCGACGGCCAGTTGACCGTGGAGGTCGTCGAGGGCCGCGTGCACCGCGTCCACGGGCCGTCCGGCCGTTGGCAGGTAGGCCGAGGCGGCCAGGCGGCCTTCGGCGTCGATCGCGACGGCCTTGGTGCTGACCGAGCCCACGTCGATGCCCAGGAACACGACGTCGGCCGTCGAGCGGGGCAGGGGGGCGGCGGCGACCGTGGGGTCCGGCGCGGCGTTCCCGGAGGGGGCCTGCCCGGGGGTTGCCGCGGTTGCCAGCGGAGCCAGCCCCGAGGCGCGTTCCGGTTCACCGGCCTGGAGCGGCGTCCGTCCGGCCAGACGTCCCAGCGACACCGGCTGCACCCACGGATGCTCGCGGGCCAGCAGCGCCGCCCCCAGCGCGCCCATGACCTTGTGGCCCGCCGGTCGTATCAGGTCGCCGTCCGACAGGCCCAGGACCTCGACCAGGGCCCTCGCCACGCCGTCGTTCGCCGCGACGCCGCCCTGGAACAGGATCGGCGGTTCGGGCGCCCGGCCGTGGCACAGGCTGGCCAGGTAGGTGCGCACCAGGGCGAAGCACAGGCCCGCGACGATTTCCCCGGGCGGGCAGGCCCGCTGCTGCAGGTGGATCATGTCGGTCTTCGCGAACACCGAGCAGCGCCCCGCGACGCGCGCCGGGTGAACGGCCGCCGCGGAGGTGTCGGCGAAGGCCTCGATGGACATCCCCAGGCGCTCGGCCATCTGGTCCAGGAACGCCCCCGTGCCTGCCGCGCATAGTTCGTTGAAGGCGTGGTCCAGAACGAAGGGGTGCCCGTCGGCGCCGCGCCCCACGCGGATGAACTTGCTGTCCTGCCCGCCGATCTCGACGATGCTGCGGACGTCGGGGTGCAGCGTCCACGCCGCCGTCGCGTGGGCCACGATCTCGTTGACCGGCTCGGCCGCCAGCGGCCCCGCCAGCAGCTCCTTCCCGGACCCCGTCACGACCGCACCCGCCACGGGGGTGTCGGGCCCCAGGGCCGCCGCCGCCTCGGCCAGGATCGCGGCGGCCGCTTCCAGGGGCCGGCCCTGCGTGCGCCTGTATGCCTGGAACCGGACGTCGCCGTCCGCCGACAGGACCACGGCCTTGACGCTGACGGACCCGACGTCGATGCCAAGCGTGTCCACAGGTGCCTCCGGGTTTGAGGCATGCTACCCGCCCCGACCGGGCGGGGCAAGGTCGCGTGCCATGCCTGTAAGAAGCGGAGTAGATGTCCGGGTCATAAGCGGGAGTAGATGTCCGGTCTTCGGGCGAGGTGGGGTAGACGTGTCGGATGCGACACGTAGCGACCCCGGTAGCCCGGGAGGCCAAGGCGATGACGAGGGCGGAAGTGA
>CAINDP010000004.1 GCA_903847405.1 uncultured Myxococcales bacterium
GCCGAGGTCCGGCTGTACGACCGGCTGTTCAGCGTCGAAAACCCGAACGCCTCGGACCCGAACGCGGCCACCCCGCAGACGTTCCTGGACTTCCTGAACCCGGCGTCGCTGGAGGTCCTGTCGGGCTGCAAGGTCGAGCCCGCGCTGGCCGTCGTGGCCCCCGGATCGCGCATCCAGTTCGAGCGCGTCGGGTACTTCTGCGCCGATTCGAAGGATCACGGCGACGGTCGCGTCGCGTTCAACCGGACCGTCGGCCTGCGGGATTCCTGGGCCCGGGCCGAGCGGAAGTCCGGCGGGGACGCGGCGAAGGCCGGCAGCCCGGCGGCGGCAAAGGTCGCGACTGCAGCGCCTGCGATCGTGATGGCGGTGGCCCCGGCGGTGGCGGTCGGCCAGGCGCGGACCGATTTGAAGCCGCTGGCCCCCGAAATCACGATCGACGACTTCGCGAAGATCGACCTGCGCGTGGGCCTGGTGGTCGACGCGGGGACGGTGGAGGGCGCCAAGAAACTGGTGCGCCTGTCGGTGGACGTCGGCGAAGGTCGTCCCCGGAACGTGTTCGCGGGCATCCGGTCCTCCTTCCCGGACCCGACCGTCCTGGTGGGCCGGCGCGTCATCGTGGTGGCGAACCTGAAGCCCCGCGAAATGAAGTTCGGCACCTCCGAGGGCATGTGCCTGGCCGCCGGCGAGCCGGAAACCGGCCTCTTCGTGGCCACGGTCGATGGCGACGCCCGCCCCGGCGACAAGGTGTCCTGAGCCAATCCCCCTCCCCGCCTTGCCCTGCCCCCCGATCGGCCCCAGTGTGAACCCGTCGTCTGCGACTGCGCGCTCGGGGACACGGAGGCATCGCCATGGGACTGTGGACCACCTGGATCACGGGCGAAGAACAGCACCTGCTCAGCGAGATCTGGCTGCCCCGGCCGCTGTCCGAAATCTTCCCGTTCTTTGCCGATGCCAACAATCTTCAACGCATGACGCCGCCCTGGGTGTCCTTCCGGATCCTGACGAAGGGCCCGATCCGGATGCAGGTCGGCGCGCTGATCGACTACCGGATCGGCGTCCACGGCGTGCCCATGCGATGGCGCACCCGGATCACCGCCTGGGAGCCCCCGTTCCGGTTCGTCGACGAGCAGTTGAAGGGCCCGTACACCTTCTGGCGCCACGAGCACCGGTTCCTGGAACGGGACGGCGGTACCGTGGTGATCGACGACCTGCGCTATGCCACGCCGGGAGGCCCCCTGGTGCTGAAGCACCTGGTGCAGCCGGACGTCCAGCGGATCTTCGACCACCGGAAGGAGGTCCTGGTCGCGCTGTTCGGGGCGAAGGGGTGAGGGCCGGTCAGCCCGCCGCGCGGCTGCGAAACCACGCGATGGTGTCGGCCACGGTGGCCTCCAGGGGGCGGGGCGCATAGCCGAGGTCGGCAGCGGCTTCGTCGTGGGGGAAGGCCCGCCCATGGCGCAGGGCCGACAGCGATTCGCGGTTGTACAACGGTTCGGTCCCGGTGATGCGCCCCCAGGCCTCCACGAACGGCGCGCCGATCGCGGCCAGCGCGAGGGGCGCAGCCAGGCGGGGGGCCGGGACGCCCGCCACGGTCGCGACGATGTCCGCCAGTTCGCGCAAGGTCGCGTACCGGCCCGACAGAACGTACGTCGCCCCGGGCCGCCCGCGTTCGGCCGCGGCGATGGCGCCCGCCGCGACATCCCGGGAATCCACCCAGTCGAATCCGCCCTGCAGCAGGGCCGGCAGCCGTCCGTTCGCCAGGCGCCACACCAGGTCGCCCTGGCGGGACGGCTTGAAGTCATGGGGGCCCAGCACGCTGCTGGGGTGGACCACGACCGCGTCCAGGCCGCCTGCGACCGCGGCAGCCACCAGGTCCAGGGACGCCGCCTTCGAGCGATCGTAGGCCGTCAACCCCCTCGCGCCGACGTCGCCTGTCCAGGCTGCGTGGACCGAGCCGAACTGGACCAGCCTGCCGACCCGCGCCACGCGGCAGGCCTCCAGCACGTTGCGCGTCCCTTCCACGTTCACGCGGGCCACCCGCCCGTCCCGATCGCCCGACAGGGAAATGACGGCCGCCAGGTGGTACACGATGTCGGCGCCGCGAAACGCGACACACAGCGAGTCGGCGTCCAGGACGTCCCCCGGAACCTGCTGGACGGGCACGCCGTCCAGGGCCCGGACATCCCGGCGGACCACGCACCGCACCGTATGTCCCGCAGCCACCAGGCCGCGGACCAGGCTGGCCCCCAGGTGCCCCGAGGCCCCGGTGACCACGACCAGTCCGTTCGAGCCCATAAGGTCTCCGTCATTGAGAAGCCCGAGTCGACTCCGTCTCCGGCGAGAGATTGCTCCGCAATCCCATCGCCTCCGCCTCCGTGCTCGGGCAGCCCCAAACATCCTGGGGAACGTCCGGTAGAATAGCCCACGAGGCGGCGGCATGCGGAACGGCGGCTACATCTTCCACGACCGGGTTCCCGGGCAGTCCGGCGGCAGGACCGTGCTGGATTTCTATGCCTGCACGCACGTGCGGGCCACCCGGGACGAGTGGGTCCGTCGGATCGCCGCAGGCCTGGTGTCCCGCGAGGGGCGCGTGCTGACGGCCGGGGACCTGGTCGCCGAGGGCGATCATCTGCAGTACAGCCGCCCGCCCTGGGACGAGCCGGACGTGCCGCTGGACGCGCCGGTCCTGTACGAGGATCCGGACTGCCTGGTCTTCCACAAGCCCGCGGGCCTGCCGGTCCTGCCCGGCGCCGGCTGCCAGGACAATACGCTGCTGGCCCTGGCGCAACGACGCTTCGGGCCGGACGTCCGACCCGTGCACCGCCTGGACACGGGCACCTCGGGCGCCGTGGCCTTCGCCCGATCCTCCGAGGCCGCGCGCCACCTGTGCCAGGCCTTCGCGACCCGCCGCGTCGAAAAAACGTATCTGGCCCGCGTCATCGGCAGCGACCTGCCCGAGCGGTTTTCGGTGGCGCAACCCATCGGCCGGGTCCCCTA
>CAINDP010000005.1 GCA_903847405.1 uncultured Myxococcales bacterium
CCAGACGACCGGCCTGGCCGTCGTCGGGGTCGCCCCCGTATCCAGGTACTCGCTGAACCCAGCGACGCTGTGGCACCGGGCGCATCCCGCCGGCACCGCACCGGCGGCGTCCCAGTCCCGGAACGCCATGGCCGTCCCGTCGAAATGGCCCGCGTCGTTGCGCCGCAGGGCGTCCACGTCGATCGTGACCTGGGTCGCCAGGTCCGCGATGCCGTCGACCAGCAGTTCGATGATGTACTTCGCGTTGTGGGTGTAGCCCCCGGGGTCCTTCTGGCTGAACTGGTAGTTGTAGGCCGCCTTCAGCAGGCGCGGCGTCCAGGTGACGTACCGGTTCCCGTACGACGCCTCGGCGGGGTCCAGCGCCCCATCCCCGTTGGTGTCCACGAAGAAGTACGGATACGCCGCGGCCGAGTACACGATCTTCGTCGCCACGATCTGGCCCGCGTACAACCGGATGGCCGCGTACAACTTCGCCCTCAGGCCGTCGATCTCGTGCCAGATGCCCTCGGTGGTGTTGCCGTCCCCGTCATGGTCCTCGGTCGAGCCGGCCATCCGGATGTCCAGGGTGTCGGCCAGCGTCGCGGCGCCCTCATGGCACTGGCCGCACACGCCCACCTGGACCTCCTGCGTGTGGACGTCGTGGCAGTTGTTGCAGTTCAGCACCGCGTTCACGTGGGCGAACCGGCCGTCGTAGCTCTTCCCGGCGTACTCGTAGCCCACCTTGGCCTGGGTGCCGAACATCGTCGCGCCGGCCGCGAAGTAGTGGACGTTCAGGAACGCCAGGCCCGACTGCACCGTGTCCGCGGGGTTCGCGCCGACGGCCCTGTCCACGCTGGCCGTCGATTCCAGCCCCTGGTGGCAGGTGATGCACAGGTTCGATGTGTTGCTGCCCGAGTCCACGACCTGCCCGCTGGGGAACGTGACGCCGGGCACCGCCAACTGGGTCGCAAACTGCGGCACGTCGGGGTGGCACGTCGCACACGTGAAGCCGTTGGGCAGGGGCTGCGCGACCGCCGCCCTGGTCTGGAGGTAGAACGGCAGCCCCTCGGCCGAGTGGCACCGGCTGCACCCCGCCTGCACGCCGCCCTCGGCGTCGAAGTGGCGGAACGGAGCGCCGGCCCCGTCGAAATGCCCCGGGTCGTCACGGTTCGCCGCCGCCAGGTCCACGGGTGTGCCCAGCGCGCTGTTCAGGTCCGCGACGCCGTCGTACAGCAACTGGATGAGGTACTTGGCGTTGTGCACGTACCCCCCGGGATCCTTTTCGCTGAACTGGTAGTTGTAGGCGGCCCGCAACAGCCGGGGCGACCACTTGTTGTAGGCGTTCGCGAACACCGCCTCGCCGGTGTCCACCGTCCCGTTCGCGTTGGTGTCGATGAAGAAGTACGGGTAGATGGCCGCGTCATACACCAGGGCGGTGCCCAGGGTGTCCTTCGCGTAGGCCTTCAGCGCCGCGTACAGTTTGTCCTGCAGGCCCGCGACCTCGTAGTAGATGCCCTGGGTCGTGCTGCCGTCGCCGTTGTAGTCCCGGCCCGACCCGGCCATGCGGATGTTGCGCACGTCGGCCGCCGTCGCGACTCCGGGGTGGCACGTCGCGCAGGCCGTCAGCCGAGGCTGCAGCGTGTGCTGGTCGTGGCACGCGATGCAGGTGTCGAAGCCCGCCGCGTGGGCGAACTTGATGTCGTAGGGCTTCCCCGCGTACTGGTAGCCCACCTGCGCCTGGCCGCCATAGAGGGTCGCGCCGGCCGCGAAGTAGTGGACGTTGCGGAACGACAGCGAAGCGCCGGGGGTGTCGTCGTTCGCCACGGCAGCGGCCGTGATGGCGTCGTTCACGCTCCTGGTGGACTCGACGCCCTGGTGGCACTGCATGCACCGGGCCTCCGGGCCGATGCCGCCGACCTGCAGGCCCGACGGGAACGTGACGGTGGTCAGGGCGACCGCGGCCGCGTTGTGGCAGGCGACGCAGGTGATGACCGTCCCGGTCGCGGCGGCTGCGTCCACGGTCCCGGCGGCGGTCCCGTCCGCGCCCAGGAAATCCTGGAATCCCGGCGTGCTGTGGCATCTGGCGCATCCGACCGGGATGCTGCCGGTCTGGTTCCAGTGGTTGAAGGCCTCGGCCGTGGCATCGGCGTGGCCCGACAACTTCCACTGGGCCTCGAAGGGCACGTCGATGCCCTCGGGCGGCACCAGCACCGCGCGCTTGCCTTCGACGCTCGTGTCCGCGCCCTTGGCCGTGATCACGACCTCGCCCGCGCCCACGCCCGTGACCACGCCGGCGGCGTCCACCGTCGCGACGGCCTCGTTCGCGGACGTCCAGGCGTAGGCCGAATCCGTCCCGTTCACCGTCGCCGCCGTCAGGGTGATCGTGGCCTTGATCGCCACGCTCAAGGGGCCGTCCACCACCACCGTCACCGTGGGAATCACCGGCGCCTTGTAGATCAGCAGGCTCCAGTCGCCCGACACCTCGGTGTCGACGCCGGTCGCCGTGATCGTCACGGTCCCCTCGCCCACCCCCGTCACGGTTCCGGCGGCGTCCACCGTCGCGAGGCCGTCGCTGGACGATGTCCACGTGTACCCGCTGTCGGTCCCGTTCACCGTGGTGGCCGACAGCGTCGTCGTCTGCCCGATCTTCAGGCCCACGACGCCCGACACGAAGACCTGGGGCTCGGTGCCCGTGAACACGTGGACGCCCCAGGTGCCGACGGCCCCCGTCTGGTTGCCCGTCGCCGAAATGACCGCCGTGCCGGCCTTGACGCCCGTGACCACGCCCGTCACGGGCGCGACCGTCGCGACGGTCGGGTCCGAGGACGTCCAGGCGTAGGCACTGTCCGACCCCTCGAGGGTCTTCGCCGCCAGGGTGACGGTCGCCCCGACCGCGACGGCGACCGGTCCGCTGACCTCGACGAAGGGGACCTTGCTGCTGCTGGAACACGCCGCGAAAAGGCTGATGAGGGCGACCAACGTGATGACACGGATTCCGGGCTTCATGATGCCTCCCTTGCCGATTCTGGAATCTTGATCGTTAGCGCCGGGGGGCTTTCGACTCAACGTCGGGATGGCCTGAACCGCCGGTGTTCCAAGGGTTTCCGTGGCAGGTGGGGGGGATGGCGACCAGAAGGCGCGAACCCGGCCTATCCCTGGGACGCCATGGCGCCGGCAGTCCCTGGCAGCGTGAAGTAGAAGGCTGCGCCACGCCCGACCGCGCTGACGGCCCGGATCGTTCCGCCGTGACGATGGATGACCCGATGCACGGTCGCCAACCCGATCCCGGTGCCGGGGTACTCATCGACCCGGTGCAGGCGCTGGAACGGCGTGAACAGTTTGTCCGCGTACCGCATGTCGAAGCCCGCCCCGTTGTCCCGGACGAAGAACTCCGTCTCGTCGCCCTCCAGCGCCACGCCGACCTCGATGCGGGCGGATTCCACGTGGGCGGTGAACTTCCAGGCGTTCCGCAGCAGGTTTTCCATGACCACCCGCAGCAGCATCGGGTCGCCTCGGGCGAACAGCCCCATCGGGATCACCAACTGGACGGTCCGCTCGGGATGCGACGCCCGGAGGTCGGCCGCCACGGCTTCCGCCATCCGGCCCAGGTCCACCACCTCGAACCGCATGCGGGCCCGGGTCAGGCGGGACATCTCCAACAGCGCCTCGATCAGCTTGCCCATCCGCTCGGCCTGGGCCATCACGCGGTCCAGGTACGTCCGGCCCGTCTCGTCCAGACGGTCCCCGTACTCCTCCAGCAGGCTGGCGCTCCACCCGTTGATCCCGCGAAGGGGCGCCCGCAGATCGTGCGACACCGCGTAGGCGAAGCTTTCCAGTTCGGCGTTGGCCGCCGCCAACTGGGCGGTCCGCTCGGCCACGCGCTGTTCCAGCGTCTGGTTCAACTGGTGGAATTCGTCCTCGATGCGCTTCTGCTCGGAAATGTCCATGAAGACCGTGGCGAAGGATCCGGGCCGAGGCGACACGACCGAAACCTTGAAATGCCGTCCCAGGGGCGCGAAGTATTCCTCGAACGAGGCCGGGATCCCGGTTTCCGCAACCTGGACATACGCGTCGATGAACGGGGCCGGGCTGGCCCCGTAGATGTCCGATGCCAGGCGGCCGATGGCTGTCGCCGGGGCGATCCCGGTGTGCCGCTCGAACGCCGGGTTCACGTCCACGATCCGGTAGTCCCGAACCTCTCCCCCGGGGCCGTACACCAGGTCGTGCAGCGCGACGCCTTCCATCATCGACTGGAACAGCATCTGGAAGACGCCGACCGGCGCGTGGTCGGTCCAATCGCGGACCTCGTCCCCGGCCGGGCCGGTGGCGCGGTCCGGCGGCAACGCACCGGGGGGCGACGACGGACGATCGGTTCCCGGCATGGTCCCTGCCTCCTGCGGGGCGTACTGGCAAAGGGCGCTGGCCGAGTGTACCGCATCCCCGCGCAGGACACCCGCGCCCCCCCTCCGGAGCGCGGCGGGCCAATTCCCGGTTCGCGCGGGACACCGGGCCGAGGTAGCATAGGGCGCGCCGAACCTGCCGACTGCCAGAGGCGGAAAGGTGGGGGTTGCCACGCTTGAACCGGAGAACCGTGGGATGACCGAAGCCGAACTGCGCGCCGAAATCCTGGAGCGGGTGGCCGAATACGCGCGGATGCGCTGGGCGCCGCGCCCCTTCACGCCGGGGACCGACCCCGTGCCGGCCGCGGCCAAGGTGTTCGACGGCGACGACGTCCGCAACCTGGTGGACGCCTCCCTGGACTTCTGGCTGACCGCCGGCCGGTACGCGGACGAATTCGAGGCCACCTTCCCGGCGGTCCTGGGCGCCCGCCACGCGCTGCTGGTGAACTCGGGGTCCAGCGCGAACCTCCTGGCGGTGTCCGCCCTGACGTCCCGCCACCTGGGCGACCGCCGGCTGCGTCCCGGGGACGAGGTGATCACGGTCGCGGCGGGCTTCCCGACGACGATCAACCCCATCCTCCAGAACGGGCTGGTCCCCGTCTTCCTGGACGTTCAGCGCGCCACCTGGAACGTGGATCCGGCGCTGCTGGAACCGGCCCTGTCGGACCGGACCCGGGCCATCATGCTGGCCCACACCCTGGGCAACCCCTTCGACCTGGACGCCGTGATGGCGTTCGCACGTCGGCACGACCTGTGGGTCATCGAGGACTGCTGCGACGCGGTCGGGGCCGAATACCACGACCGTCGCGTCGGCGGGTTCGGCCACCTGGCGACCGCGTCGTTCTACCCGGCGCACCAGATGACGATGGGCGAAGGCGGCGCGGTCGTGACCAGCGATCCGGCCCTGAAGCGCATCGTCGCGTCCTTCCGCGACTGGGGACGGGCCTGCTGGTGCGGGCCGGGGCATGACAACACCTGCGGTCGCCGGTTCGAATGGCAACTGGGCGATCTGCCCGCCGGCTACGACCACAAGTACACGTTCGAGCACATCGGGTACAACCTCAAGGTGACCGACATGCAGGCCGCCATCGGGGTGTCCCAACTGCAAAAACTGGATGGGTTCATCGCGGCCCGGCGGCGGCACTTCCAGGTCCTCCGGGACGGCCTCGCGGACCTCGAGGACGTCCTGATCCTGCCGGAGGCGACGCCCGGTTCCTCGCCCTCGTGGTTCGGGTTCCCGATGGCGGTTCGCGAAGGGGCGCCCTTCACCCGGGACGACCTGGTGGCCCGCCTGGAGGCGGCACGCATCAGCACGCGCCTGCTGTTCTGCGGCAACGTGCTGCGCCAGCCCGGCTATCGCGACATCCCGCACCGGAAGGTGGGCGACCTGGCGAACACGGACTTCGTCATGCGGAACGTGCTGTGGGTGGGCGTCCACCCCGCCTTGACGCCGCCGATGCTGGACCACCTCCAGGACACGATCCGCGGAGCGTGCCGCCGCCAGTGAAAAAAATGGGGACAGACACCATTTTTCCAGTGCGCCCAGAAAATGGGGACAGACACCATTTCTCCTGTGCGCCCAGGCGACGCGAAAATCGGTGTCTGTCCCCATTTCCGGGAAATCGGTGTCTGTCCCCATTTTCGAAGCGGATGACGCGATGAAGGGATTTCGGCAGACCGACCGGGCGATGGCGTGGCTGACGGCTGCGACCATGGTCCTGAACCTGGCCATGGTGGGCTACCACCGGGTGATGAGCGAGGGCCTGGGCCTGGCCTACGGGGACCTCGCCGTCGTGGTCGGGATCCTGGGCCTGCTGGTCGCGGTGGTGAACGGCGTCACGACCTGGGCCACCCGGATGCTGGCCCTGGACGCCGGCCGTTCGGGTCCCCGGGACGTGGTGGCCCGCCTGGTTTCGTGGACCCCGCGCCTGCTGGGCGTCCTGGGCCTGGCGACGGCGGCCGTGTATGCCGCGGGCCGGTGGATCGGGGACTGGCTGCGCCTGTCGGATCCGGCGCTGTACGACCTGGCCGTGCTGGCCTTCCTTGCGATGCTGGTCGGGGCCATCCTGCGCGGGGCCACCCAGGCCCTGCGCCGGTACGACGTGCTGGGCTGGAGCCTCCTGGCCGAGGGCGCGGGCCGCCTGGGCCTGGGCGCGCTGCTGCTGGGCGCCGGGGGTGACGCCACGGCCGGCCTGTGGGCATGGATCCTCGGCGCGGTCGCCGGGGCCGTCGCCTGCGTGCCCGCCCTGTGGTCCGGCCCGACCGCCGCCGCGTCCGCCCCCCTCCCCGCCCGGGACGGCGATCGCCGGGGCCTGGTCCTGGACACGGCCTGCCTGGCACTGTTCGGCCTGCTGGGGTACCTGGACCTGTTCGTCGTCAAGAACACCCAGTCCGCCGAAACCGCCGCCCTGTATGCCCGCGCGGGCATCGTCGCCCGCTGCTTCCTGCTGGTGCCCGTGGCCTTCACCCCGCTGGTCCTGGGCGAAACCGCCGCGGCCCGGGTGGCGGGCCTGGACCCCCGACCGATCCTCCGGAGAGCCCTGGCGGTCAACGCGGTCCTCGTCCTGGGCGGGCTGGCCGTGGTGGCCATCATCCCCGGCTTCGCGGTGCTGCTGTTCTGCGGCCCGGGCCCCTTCGAACCCGCGGTGGCCCTGGTGCCGTGGCTTTCGGCAGCTATGGTGCCCCTGGGATTCCTGATGCTGCCGCTGTACCAGATGCTGGTCACGCGGCGCCGCGCGGCCCTCGCCATCGCGGCCGGCGCGGCCCTGTCCTACGGGGCGTCGCTGGCGGTGTTCCACGAAACGGTGGGCGAGGTCGTGGGGTGCCTGGCGGTCGTAGGCAGCCTGGGCGCGGTCGTGGCCACGGTGGTGGCGTTCAGGCAGGCGACGTCGGCGCCGCCCGCAACCATGCAAGCGTCGAACTGACGGCATCCTCGAAGGAAATCCACGTTTCCAGGCCCAGTTCCTCCCGGGCGCGCGCCGTGTCGGGCACGTACCGTTCGGGCGCGACACCGGCCACGGGCGCGAACGCCACGTCGATCCGGCCCGCGATGCCGGCCGACCGGGCGACGACCTCGGCCACCTCCCGGATCGACCGCGAGTCCTGGGACCCGACGTTGTAGGCCCGGCCCGACGCACCCCGCAACAGGACCACCCACAGCCACGCGGCCAGATCGGCCGCGTGCAGGTACGATCGCAGCGGGGTCCCGTCGCCCTGCACCCGGATCGGCCCGCCGGCCAGGGCGTCCCGCAGGAAGTTGCCGATCGCGAAGTGCGCGTCCAGGGGGAGGCCCGGTCCCACGAACGCGAAGCACCGGGCTATGGAAACCGACGGCCCCCCGTTCCGGGCCGCCAGACAGCACAGCAGTTCCGCCAGGCGCTTTCCCTCGCCGTAGGCCGCAGCCGGGGACGTCGGGTCCGGCCCCCCTGGGTAGGCTTCCGGCACGTGATCGACCGCGGGAAGGATCCGGCCGTACACCGCCCCGGAACTGACGAACAACACGCGCCGGGCGCCCCGCTCCCGCGCCAGGTCCAGGACCCGCCCGGTGCCCCGGACCAGCACGTCCACCATCGTCGCCGGCTGGTCCCGCGCCAGCGTCGTGGACGACTCGGCCGCCCCGTGGATGACGTGGGTGAACGCGCCCTCGGGGAAATCGAAGGTCCGGACATCGCCGGCCAGCAGGTGGAACGCCCGGTTCCCGGCCACGCCCGGCACGCGGCGCGCGAACCCGTCCGGGTCCCGGGTCAGCACCGTCACGTCCACGCCCAGCCCCAGGCGCGCGTCGGCCGCGGCCAGGCTTTCCAGCAGCCACCGCCCGACAAAGCCCGTCCCGCCCGTCACGAACAGCCGGGCCCCCCGCAGTTCCTCGAAGGACGCGCCGACGCGCAGCAGGACGTGGTCGAGGTCGGGTGCGGGCAGCGGCGCAGCCATCGGAGGCTCACGGTGGACGACACCCACGGATACCATTCTACGTTGCCCGGAGCAAGGCACGGCGTCGTCCCGCAGTCCCCTGTCCCGAATCCACGCGCACCCGCAGGCGTCCGCGGGTCCGGGACGAGCGGGGGCACCGGCGCGGCCCCGCCCCCGCTCGCCCCGGCCCCCCTCACCGCATTGCCGCTTGACTCCGCTCGATCCCCCGCCCGACAATGGTGCCGGCCCGGGCCTTCCCCCGGGCCGAACCGCACAGGAGGCCCTCGTGAAGACCGTGATCCTGGCCGGCGGCCTGGGCACCCGGCTGGCCGAGGAAACCGACATCCGCCCCAAGCCCATGGTGGAAATCGGCGGGCGCCCCATCCTGTGGCACCTCATGAACCTCTACGGCGCCCGCGGGTTCGACGAGTTCGTCGTGGCGCTGGGGTACAAGGGCGACGTCATCAAGCGGTACTTCCTGGAGTACCGCCACCTGGCCGGCGATCTGACCGTGCGGTGCGACACCGGGACCGTGACGATGCACGGCACCGCCGTCCCCCCCTGGACCGTGCACCTCGTGGACACGGGGGTCGCCACCCAGACCGGCGGCCGGCTGCGACGCCTGCGCCCCTGGCTGGTGGACGGCACCTTCCTGATGACCTACGGGGACGGCCTGGCCGACGTGGACATCCGGGAGGTCCTGGCGTTCCACCGCGCCCACGGGCGCCTGGCGACCGTCACCGCCGTCCGCCCCCCCGCGCGCTTCGGCGGGCTGGAAATCGCCCCCGACGGCCACGTCAGCCGCTTCGACGAAAAGCCCCAGTCCGGCGAGGGCTGGATCAACGGCGGCTTCTTCGTCCTGGAACCCGCCGTGCTGGACTACATCGACGGCGACGAAACGCTGTGGGAGCGCGATCCGCTGGAACGCCTGGCGGCCGAAGGGCAACTGGTCGCCTTCCGCCACGAGGGCTTCTGGCAGCCCATGGACACGCTGCGCGAAAAGAAGATGCTGGAGGCCCTGTGGGATTCGGGGCACGCCCCGTGGAAGGTGGAAGCATGACGTTCTGGCAGGGACGCAGGGTGCTGGTGACCGGGGCCACGGGCCTGGTCGGGTCGTGGCTGGTCAAGGATCTGCTGGAGGCCGGGGCGACGGTCGCGTGCCTGGTCCGGGACTGGGATCCCCAGAGCGAGCTGGTGCGCTCGGGAACGATCCTCCGCACCTCGGTCGTGTCCGGTGCCCTCGAGGACCTGGCGTCCTGCGAACGGGCCGTGGCCGAGCAGGAGCCGGACACCGTCATCCACCTGGGCGCCCAGACGATCGTGGGCACCGCCGTGCGCAGCCCGCTGGCGACCTTCGAGTCGAACATCCGCGGGACGTGGAACCTGCTGGAGGCCTGCCGCCGGCACGGGGACCTCGTGCGCCGCGTGGTGGTCGCATCCAGCGACAAGGCCTACGGCGAAAGCGACGTCCTGCCCTACACGGAAGCGATGCCCGCCCAGGGCCGCCACCCCTACGACGTGTCCAAGTCCTGCGCGGACCTCATCGCCCAGACGTACCACCGCACCTACGGGACCCCGGTGGTGATCGCCCGGTGCGGCAACATCTATGGCGGCGGCGACCTGAACTTCAGCCGCATCGTCCCGGGGACCATCCGCAGTCTCTTGCGCAACGAGCGGCCCGTGATCCGCAGCAACGGCCTGTTCACGCGGGACTATGTGTACGTCCGCGACGCGGCCGGCGCCTACCTGCGCATGGCCGAGGAGGCGCACCGCCCCGACGTGGCCGGCCAGGCGTTCAACTTCGGCCCGGCGCAGCCCCTGACGGTGCTGGACATCGTGGGCCGCATCGCGGGCCTCATGGCGCGCACGGACCTGCCGCCGGTGATCCTGGACCAGGCCCGGGCCGAAATCCCCGACCAGTACCTGGATTCGTCGAAGGCGCACAAGGTCCTGGGATGGCAGCCGCGGTGCGGCCTGGACGAAGGGCTGGCGGAAACCATCGCGTGGTACCGGGAGTTCCTGCACGCGGTCTAGAGCGACCCGGCCCCGTCCTTCCCCGGCCACTCCCCGTCGAAATTGATGCGCTCCCGTTCGACGACGCGCGGACGCTTCAGGACCTGCGTGTGGATCGCCCCGATGTACTCGCCCAGGATCCCGATGAAGAACAACTGCACGGACGCAAAGAAGAACAGCCCGATGACGATGGGCGCCATGCCGACCTGGAACGAATCCCAGAAGACCAGCTTGTACACCAGGTATCCGAACGCCACGGCCAGGCTGACGAACGCCAGCAGGAACCCGGTCATGGCCGCCAGGCGCAGGGGCACCTTCGAGTGGTTCGTGATGCCCAGCATCGCCATGTCGTACAGCGAATAGAAGTTGTTCTTGGTGATGCCCCGCTTCCGGACCGGCTGGTGGTAGGGGATTTCGAACCGGCGGAACCCCAGGTCGCAGATCAGGCCCCGGAAGTACGGGTACGGATCCTCGATGTGCCGCAGTTCCTCGATGACCCTGTGATCGTACAGGCCGAAGCCCGTGAAGTTGCGGACCAGTTCCACTTCCGACAGGCGCGTGATCAGGCCGTAGTAGGTCTTCCGGATGGCGTAGAACAGCGACGATTCCTCGCTGCCCGACTTGACCCCGACCACGACCTGGAATCCCTCCTCCCACCGCGCCAGGAACTGCGGAATCATCTCGGGGGGGTCCTGGAGGTCGGCCACCAGGGACAGGACCGCATCGCCCCGGGCCTGCATCAGCCCGTGGAACGGCGACCGGATGTGGCCGAAGTTCCGCTGGTTGACGATGACGCGGACCCGCGGGTCCTCGGCCACGATTTCGCGCAGGATCGCGACGGTCCGATCCTGCGAGTCGTTGTCGATGAACAGGTGCTCGTACCGGTACTGGGGCAGGCCCGCCATCACCGCGCGAACGCGATCGACCAGTTCGCGGACGTTGTCTTCCTCGTTGAAGCAGGCGGTGACGATGCTGACGGTCTTCATGCGGCGACTCCTGACCGTGATGGATGCTACCGACGGGGCGTCGGCGCGTCAACGAGCAGCACGAGGACTATCGTTTGACACGATGGGTCCAGGGATGCGATGAATCATGGCCCCGGCGGCAAACGCCCCGGGACCGCACAACCCGGAGACACGATGAATTCCATCGAGCGCCGCATGGTCGATGTCCTGAAGGATCTGCGCGACTCCCATCACGTCGTCGGGGTGAAGGCCGAGTTCGAGGCCGAGGGGACCCGCATGGAGGAGGCCTACCGGCTGAAGGAGGTCGTGTCCAAGGCGGGCCTGGACCTGACGATCAAGATCGGCGGCTGCGAGGCCCTGAAGGACCTGTACGAGGCGCGCGTCATCGGGGTGTCGCGCATCGTCGCGCCGATGATCGAGTCGGAGTACGCCCTGCGGAAGTATCTGACCGCGGCGCGCCTGGCGTTCCCCGAAGACGAGCGCAAGGACGTCGCCTTCCTGATCAACATCGAAACCGCCCTGGGGTTCGAGCGGTTCGACGCGATGCTGGCATTGCCCGAACTGTCGGAACTGGACGGGATCGTGCTGGGCCGCGTGGACATGACCGGTTCGCTGGGCATGGGGCGGGACGACATCAACCACCCCAGGATCCAGACCCTGGCCCGCTCCCTGTTCGAGCGGTCCCGGCAGCACGGCCTGAAGTGCGTCATCGGCGGGGGGGTCGCGGCCGAGTCGCTGCCGTTCTTCCGCGCGCTGGGCGCTGAACTGCTGGACCGTTACGAAACCCGCAAGGTCATTTTCGAGTGCCCCGGCGCCCTGGACGCCGAAGCGGAGCGCGGCATCCTGAAGGCGGTCGGCTTTGAACTGATGTGGCTGAAGAGCAAGCGGGACTTCTACGGCATGATCTTCCAGGAGGATCGCACCCGGATCGAAATGCTCCAGAGCCGGTATGACCGGCTGATCCGGGAGGCCGGCGGCCGCACCGACTGATCCGGCCCGCCCCGCCACCAGGCCCGGCGCGGCTGCACCCACCCGACCGGGATCACGCCAGGAATTCCAGCAGGTCGTCCGGCGCCGACAACAGGCGGTCCGGCGCCGCAGCCGCCAGGGTTTCGACGGACGAGTAGCCCCAGCCCGCCGCACACGTCGCCAGGCCGTTCGCCTTCCCCGCCGCGATGTCCTGGGGGGAATCCCCGACGACGCAGCCGGCATCCCTTTCGAGGCCCCATACCATGCACAGACGGGCCACCATGGCGGCCTTGTCCAGCCGGACGTCCGGCAGGGAGTCCACGGTCACGACGTCCTGAAAACAGGTTTCCCAACCCAGGTGCCGCAGCACCTGCCCGGTCGAAACCAGCGGCTTGTTGGTGGCGACGAACAGCGGGATCGCATGCCGCGTGGCGCGATCCAGCACCGCCTGGATCCCGGGGAAGGGGCGCGTGTCCGCCAGGTCGCAGTGCGTGTATTCCTCGCGGAAGGCCAGCGCCAGGCGACGGACCTCGTCGGCATCCAGCGACGGCCAGGCGGCGCCGATGATCCCGGCGATGGGCGGGCCGATCCGCCAGCGTCCCCAGTCGGACGGCCGCGGCAGGCCCAGCCGATCGCGGGCACGATCCAGGCTGGCCAGAATGTCCGGCGCCGAATCGACGAGGGTCCCGTCGAGGTCGAAGATCACGCTGGTGAAGGTGTCCCGCATCTGCCTCCGGTTCCGGGCCCGCCGGGATTCGGATCAGGGCTCCTCCTGGGGGGGCACGATCATGTTGGAACGGAACTCCTCCCGTCCCAGGAAGGGCCACATGTCCTCGAGGGGCTTGGACACCATCCGGCCGTCGGGCCGCCGCTCGGACGACAGCTTCGGGGAAAACGGTGCGTCGGGGTCCAGTCGCACCACGCAGACCGCCGGGCCGGGTGCGTCCAGCACAAAACCGAACACCCGGGCCAGATCGCCCGGCGCATCCACCGTCCACGCCGGCAGTCCATAGGCCTCGGCAACGCGCACCATGTCCGGGAACGACACGCCGGAATCGGCATCGCACCCGACCAGGGGCCCGGGAAAGAACGCATGCTGCGTCTGGCGGATGGAGGCGTACCCCCCGTTGTCCAGCACGAACAGCTTCACGGGCAGACGCCGGTGTACCAGCGTCTGCAATTCCTGGAGGTTCATCTGCAGGCTGCCGTCGCCGGCCAGGCACACCACCCGCCGCCCCGAACCGACGGCGGCCCCGATGGCGGCGGGCAGGTCGTACCCCATAGAGGCGCAGCCGCTGTTGAAGAACACGCGCTGCCCCCGGTGGATGCGCCCCGCCTGGAACAGCGCGACGCACGCCGTCCCGTTCCCGGCGACGACGATGTCCTGGGAGCCCAGCAGCCCGGTCAGGGTGTCGATCGCGTGGTAGGGGTTCACCGGCACGGCCGTGCGCCAGTCGTCCAGCACGAACGGATACCGGGCACGTCGTGCCGCGCACCAGTCCAGCCAGGCGTCCCAGTTCGCGCCGCGACGGAATCCCTCCGCAGACCCACGCTCCTTCAGGTCACGCAGCACGAAGGCGGCGTCGGCGTGGATCGGGAGGTCGGGGCGGAAGGTCGGCTTCCGCAGTTCGGCGGGATCGAGGTCCACGACCACCTTGAAGGCCTGCCGGGCGAAGGAGGCCCCGTTGTAGCTGACCTGCCGGATGTTGTTCCGCGTCCCGATCTGGATCACGAGGTCCGCGTTCTGCAGCGCGAAATTTCCCGCCCTGGAGCCCACGGTCCCGATCGGGCCGATGCGGCAGGGATGGTCCGAGGGCAGAAGGTCCACGCCGTTGAAGGTGGCCACGACCGGAATCCCCAGCAGCGCGACGACTTCCTCCAGCAGCGGGATGGCGCCCGCCAGCCTCACCCCGTGGCCCGGGACCAGGACGGGACGCTCTGCCTGGACCAGCCGCCGCCACAGATCCGCCAGGTCCCGCGTGGCTGCATCGACGTCGAAGGCGCCGTCGTCGGGGACGGCCGGCAGATCCTCCAGATCGCCCGCTGCGACCTGCGCACTCTGGACGTCGCCGGGAATGTCGATCCAGACCGGGCCCGGCCTGCCGTGCGTTGCAATGTACAGGGCCCGATCCACGACGCTGCGGGCCTGCCGGGGATCCAGCAGCGACGTCGCGAATTTCGTCAGAGGCGTGACCAGCCGCAGGATGTCGACCTCCTGGTCGCCCAGCTGCCGCAGGCCCAGCGTCGGGCAGGACTGCACCGACGTTTCCAGTTTCACCTGCCCGGAAAGGTACAGCACGGGGATCGAGTCGGTCCACTGCCCCAGCAGCCCCGTCAGCGCGTTCGTCCCCCCCGGACCGGTCGTCACGTTGACCGCCACCGGCCGCCCGGTCGCCCGGACACACCCTTCCGCGGCGATCGCGCAGGCCTGCTCGTGGTGGCAGAAGACCACCTCCAGGCCCGGGTGCCGCCCCAGGGCGTCGTTCAGGTTCATGGCGCCGCCGCCCGTGATCATGAACACGTGGCGGATTCCCTTTTCGACCAGCCGATCCGCGATCACGTCGACGACGCGCATGGACATTCACCGTTTCAGGGAGTGCGGTCCCGATCCCGGCCGCCAGGCCCGATCACAGCAGGACGTCGAAGGGTGTCCGTGCCGGCGCAACCACGTCGGGCCTCCGCTTCATCCGGATCGCACGCAGGGTGTACCCGTCTTCCTCGTAGGTCCGTTCCTCCAGCACGTCGTACTGGCTGGACAGGAACTCCAGTTCGGGCCCGTGGTCCGCGAAGTTCGGGAACACCAGGTACCACAGCGTGTCCGGCCGGATCCGCCCCAACTGGATGTCCAGGACGCGCTGGTACAGGGGCGTGACGGCGCCTTCGGTCCGCATGGTGCGCTGCAGGGTGTCCGGATCCAGGGGCCCGGCGACGTACCAGTGCGCCTCGAAATGCATCAGGATGCTGGTGTCCGCGGTGGGCCGCACGTCCGCGAAGAAGCGATCCTCCAGGCGCCCGATCCACAGGTACTGCAGGTTGTACACCAACTGGTCGCGGCCCAGGCCCGCGTACTCGTTGGTCAGGGAGGTCATGGCCAGCAGTTCGTGGCGCCCGAAGGGGAAGGTCCCGAAGATCGCCCGCGACACCGGGTCCACCGTGAAGAACACCGACGCCAGGAACAGCCCGACCGCCAGGGACAGCAGCGCCTTGCGGATCAATTGCCGCCGGGCCCACAGCGCCCGCAGGGACGCGGTTGCGATCAGCAGCCACACCGGGAACAGCGGCAGCAGGTACCGCGCGTTCAGGTAGGTCTTGTACCGGGTCAGCACGAACAGCGCGTACAGGAACAGGACGCCGAAGAAGGCCAGGTCCATGCGCCGGGCATGGTCCCCGGGATTCGGCGCGTCCGGCCGGCGACGCAGCCACAGCCAGCGGGCGCCCCAGGCCAGCACCCACAGGGTCACCACCCACTGGAACTGCAGCACGAACATCACGACCAGGTTGGCCAGGAACGGCCGGTCCAGGTCGAAGGTGAACAGCGCCGCGATCAGGCTGCCCGCGGACTGGTTCTTCCACAGCAGAGGCTGCTCGGGGGTCGCGGCCCGGATCGCGAAGTACACGGCCAGGGCCACGACCGGGAGGACCAGAGGCCACTGGCACAGCAGCCGACGGGCCCTCCCCTCCCCCTTCGATTCCCGGTCGGACAGCACGTGGAAGACGACGTGGCTGGCCGCGGCCAACCCGTACAGCACCAGGCCGGACTCCTTGGACAGGACCAGGCCGATCCCGGCGACGACCGTCAGCACCATCCGGCGCTCCAGCAGGCCCACCAGCACCGGCAGGAAGAACACCAGGACCCCGAAGTCGGCGTTCAGGTTCGCCATGCACGCCAGGAACACCGGGTTCAGGCCCATCAGGGCCACCAGCAGCCACGTTTCGACGGCGTCGGCGTCCGGGAAGACGCGCCGGACGATGCGATGGAAGGCCACCAGGACCAGGGCGCCCAGCAGGGCGTTCGCCAGGTGCAGCAGCGGCACGTTCCCCGGGTCCAGGAACTGCGGCGCCCCCACCAGCAGGAAGTACGCCATCGACGGGTGGCCGAACAGGTTGAAGGCCATCGGGTCGAAGGGGCCCTGCACGGCTTCCAGCAACTGGTCGAAGTACTGGCGCCCGTCCCAGACCGGGACCGTGAACAGGAAGGTCGTTACGATTGCGGCGTAGGCCCCGAACACCAGGACGGGGCCCAGGAAGCGGGCGGCACGCTTCATCACGCGGGGACCTCCGGTTCGCTGACCGGCCCTTCCTGCCACCGGATGATCTTCAGGTCCAAAACGAACGTGGCATACAGCACGGGCACCAGCAGCAGCGTGATCGCCGTCGCGATGGTCAGCCCGCCCACTTGCGCGTAGCACAGCGGCTCCCAGAGCGGGCCGCCGTGCAGCATCAGCGGGAACAGGCCCAGCACGGTCGCGCCCACCGTGATCAGGACGGGCCGCAGGCGCACGATGCCGGCCTCCATCAGGGACTGGCGCAGGGGGCGGCCCTGCTCGTGGCTGACCTCGATGAAGTCGAACAGGACGATGACGTGGCTGACCACGACGCCCACCAGGCTGGCGCACCCCAGGAACGCCATGAAGCCGAAGGGGGCGCCGAACAGCGCCAGCGACCCC
Source organism: uncultured Myxococcales bacterium (assembly GCA_903847405.1). GTDB lineage: Bacteria > Myxococcota_A > UBA9042 > DTJE01 > DTJE01 > CAIZWN01. The sequence goes on from CAINDP010000005.1 coordinate 16,903, forward strand.
AGGGCGCCGACCATGCCGAAGGGGATGGCCGCGAACACCACCAGGGGCTTGACCGCGTGCTTGAACTCGAGGGCCAGCATCAGGTAGATCAGCGCCACCGAGATCAGCATGACGACCGCGATGCGCCGGAAGGCCTTGACCTGCTCCTCCTCCTCGCCGCCGATTTCCAGCGTGGTCCCCGGGGGCATCTGGTCCCGCAGGGCCAGGACCTCGGCGCGCACCTTGCCCAGCAACTGCGACGGCAGGACGCCGTCCACCGGGTAGGCCGCCACGGTGATCGTCCGGAAATGGTTGCGGCGCTTGATCTTTTCGGGCTCCATCACGGTCTTCAGCGTCGCGACCTGGGCCAGGGGCACCTTCTGGGTTGTCCGGATGCCGGTCACGTACAGGTTCGGCAGGTCCTCCAGGCCCGAGCGCTCCTCGGCGCGCAGGCGGGCGTAGACCGGCACCTGGCGATCGTTGTCGCGGATCGTGGCCAGGGGCAGGCCGCTGGAGCCTGCGATGGACGACAGGGCCACGTCCAGGTTCGTCAGGCCCGCCAGGTTCGCCCGGGCCGGATCCACCTTCATCCGGACCGCCAGGGTTTCGGCGCCCCAGTCGTCCCGCACACGCGCCGCGTCGGGTTCGGCCCGCAGGATCGCCATCGCCTTTTCGGCCACGCTGCGCAGGGTCGCGATGTCGTCGCCCCGGATGCGGAAGGCCACGGGCACCCCGACCGGGAAGGCGGTTTCCAGTTCGCGCACGTCGGCCATGACCCCGGGCAGGCGCGCCGACAGGGCCTCCTGGAGGGGGCGCACCAGGGCCGCGGTGTCCTGCTTGTCCACGACCTGCGCCACGACCTGCGCGTAGTTCACCTGCTGCTGCTCGGGCACCAGCGTGACCCAGAAGCGGGGCCCGCCGCCCCCCACGAAGGTCGCGATGGACCGCAGCACGTCGCGCGGACGCCCCTCGGAATCGGGGTGCGTGCGGCCATGCTCGTCGGCGACCTCCCGAACGATGCGATCGACCTCCGCCGCCGCCTCGCGGGTGGCCGACAGCGGCGCGTCCTCGGGCAGCCAGACGTCCACGTAGAACAGGTACTGCAGGTCCTTCGGGAAGAAGGACGATTTCAGGCGTCCGGCGAACGCGCCCGTGGCGATCAGCGCGACCGTGGCGATGGCCAGCACGCGCCACCGGTGGTCGATGGCCCAACCCACCAGGCGGTAGTACCACCGGGCAACGCGCGTGGAATGCACGTCCCGGGTCTGGGCCTCGCCGCGCAGCAGGTGGTAGCCCAGCAGCGGCACGAAGGTCATCGACACGATCCGCGACGCCACCAGCGCTGCCGTCATCACGACCGGCAGGCTGTAGATGAACCGCCCGGTGTCCTCGCCCATCAGCAGCAGCGGCAGGTAGGCCGCGATGTTCGTCGCCGTGGCGAACAGGATGGCGTTGGCCAGGCGCGTCGGCCCCAGCCAGGCCGCGACGATGGGCCGGTGCCCGGCCGCGATGGCCCGCTTGATGGCGTCGCCGGCCACCACGGGGTCGTCCACCAGCAGACCCAGCGCGATGATCAGCGACGCGATCGACACCTGCTGCACGTCGATGCCCAGCAGCAGCATCATGCCGAACGTCATGGCCAGCGTCAGCGGGATCGACAGGGCCATCAGCACGGCCGACCGCCACTCGCGGAAGCCGATGAAGGCCACCGCCACGATCAGGAGGACCGCCTCCAGCAGGCTGCGCATGAACAGGGCGACGTTTTCCCGGACCTGCAGGGGCTGGTCCGACGTCCGGGCCATCACGAGATCGTCGGGCAACTGGGGTCGCACCTCGTCCAGCGCGGCATCGACCTGGCGGCCGAAGTCGGCGATCTGGATCCCCGGGCGCATCAGGACCGAAAGGGTGATCGCCCGGGTGCGGCGCCAGTCCCCCGCGGCATCCTTGTAGGTATAGAAGTTCAGGAAGCGCGCCGGCGACTGGTACTCGCGGCTGACCTCGAAGACGTCACGCACGTAGATGGGCAGGCCGCGATCCGACGCCCCCAGCATCACGTCGTCCAGGTCGGCCTCGCTGGTGAACTCGCCGGAGGGCTCGATCGTCACGGTGCGGCCGCCGGCCTCGCGGACCCCCCCGGGGATGGCCAGGTTCCGGGCCTGGAACACGGCCTGAAGCGTCGCGGGCTGGATGCCGTAGGACGCCAGGCGGTCCTGGGCATAGTTCAGGAACACCGCCTCCGGCAGCACCCCCAGGCGCGTCGCCTTCGACACGGTCGGGACGGTCTGCAGGGTCCGGGACACCAGGTCCGTCCAGTCGTCCAACTGGCGGTAGGTATAGCGGGGCCCTGCAACGGACGTCAGCCGGGCCAGCGCATCGGCCGGGTCGCGGACCACGGTGGGCGCCCAGACGTCCGGGTGGACGTCGGCCTGGTTCAGGCGCTCCCGGACAAAGCGGTCGAACAGGGCCAGCAGGTCGGCGTCGGTGCCGTCGAACGCGGTGTCCACGGCCAGGAATCCGGGCCGCTCGGCCATGCGCGGGTCCCTGGCCCCACCGCCTGCGGACGCCGCCAGGAAGTCCGGGAAGCCCCGGACGACGCGGGTCAGGGCGCCGGGATCGAGGGCATGGGGAAAGGCGATGACGAAGGTCGCCCGGGGCCCCGACGTGCCGGCCCGCAGTTCCGCGATGGCAGTCCGCAGCGCATCGGCGCGGATCGACAGTTCGACCTCGTCCACCACCGGGCTGGCGACCGTCAGCATCAGCGCCGTCGTGTCGCGGAAATCCTTCAGGAACTGGATCGGGCCGGCCTCGGCGGGCAGGTCGTGGATCTGGTCCAGTTTCCCGTGGATGTCGTCCAGTTCCTTCCCGACGTCGGTGATGCTGGGCTGCAGCACGATCAGGGTCACGCTGACGCTGCTGCGGACGGTGGAGAACAGCTTCTCGACGTTCCCGTTTTCGGCGACCTTAGCCTCGATGACGCGCGTCACCGACTGCTCGATGTCGTTGGCGCTGTGCCCCGGCCAGGTGCACACGACCGCACCCACGCGGATGGGGATTTCCGGGTCCTTGCGCTTGGGCATCTTCATGTAGCCGTAGACGCCCCACAGGACGACGGCGACCAGGACGACCCAGGCGACGTGGCGATTTTCGGTGAAGAAACGCGCGGTGTTGCGGGTGCGCCGGATGAGGGACTCGTCGGACTCGTGCGCCATCAACGCCCCATGTTCCTCCCGAGCCGACCCGGGACGATCCAACTACGGAATCAAGGCCACCGCGCCGCCGTCCACGGCCAGGGTGGCGCCCGAAACGATCACGCGCTCCCCGTCGCGCAGGCCCTCGAGGATTTCGATCGCGCCCCCGCGGACCGGGCCGATGCGGACCGTCCGGACCCGCGCCACCAGGCCGCCGGGAGTGTCCTCCACCACGAACACGGCGTACCCCTCGGCAGCGCCCGGGGGCCTGCGCACGGCTTCCAGCGGAACCCGGGGAACCGCGCGTCCTTCGCCGTCGGGGAGGGCGGCATTGGCCACCATGCCGGGCTTCAGGCGCCCGTCGGCATTCGGAACCGTGACCTCGACGTCGAACACGCGGCTGTGGGGGTCGGCATAGGGCGAAACCCGCGTCACCAGGCCTTCCGCAGCAGCGCCGACCGCGTCCACGCGCACCGGGACCGGCGCGCCCGGGGGGAACCGCGACAGGGCCGCGTCCGGGACGCCGAACACCGCCTTGACGGACCCCAGGTCCCCCAGGACGCAGCCCCCGGTGCCCGGTCCCACCAGCGAGCCGACCTCGACCAACCGCTTCAGCACCACGCCGTCGATGGGCGCCCGCAACGCCGTGTCCTCGACGGCCAACTGGGCCTGTCGCATCAGGGCCCGGGCCAGGTCCACGACCCCCTGGGTACCCTCCAGCTTCGCCTGGGCGCCGTCCATCAGGGCCTGGGGGATCGCCTGCTGGGCCCGCAGCGTCGTGGCGCGCGCATGGTCCTGCCGGGCCGCCATCATCGCCGCCTCGGCCTGGGCCACGTTCCCCTTCGCCTGGGCCAGCCGGACCTGGTAGTCCGCATCCCGGATCCGGGCCAGGACCTGGCCCTTCTGCACCGGGTCCCCGTCCTGCACGGCGCGCATCCTGCCGTCGTGGCCCCGTACCTGCAGCAATTCCTGGATGTACCCGCCCACCTTGAACGCCAGATCCACGCGAACCAGGGGTTCCAGGTTGGCGGTGTAGCGCTGCGATTCGTCGGCGACGCGGCTTTCCACCGCCTTCACGCGCACGGGCAGGGGGGCCTTCACCGGGGCCCGGCGAGGTGCGCAGCCCCAGGCCCCCAGCAGCGCCGGGACCAGGAAGATCATCCAACCGGACCGTGCCATGTCGGCTCCCCCGAACGCAGGGGAGGCACCCCCCGCAATGGCGCAAATCATAAACCAATGGTTCAGAAGCGGAAGCGCCTTTCCACCCTCCCGACCCGAGAGTCCTGGGCGCGACGGGGCAGACCTTGACGACGCGCCCGGGAAACGCCACTGTCACGCGGTTCGCGGGAGGACTGCCTCGCCATGGATTCCGGGCCCCCGACGATCCGATACCTCCGGGTGTCGGTGACCGATCGCTGCAACCTCCGCTGCCCCTACTGCGCCCCCTGGCGCGACCGGACGTCTGCGTCCCGCGCGGAACTGCTGACCCTGGAGGAAATCGACGCGGCGGTCCGGGAGGCCGCGTCCCTGGGGATCACGAAGGTCCGGGTGACGGGCGGTGAACCTCTGGCCCGGGCCGACGTCGGAATGCTCCTGGCGGCGCTGTCCTCCATCGACAGCCTGGAGGACCTGGCCCTGACCACGAACGGCACGCTGCTGCGGGCGCGCCTGCCGGACCTCCTGGCGTCGCGCTTCCGTCGCGTCAACGTCCACCTGGACACCCTGGACCCGGCCCGGTACCAGGCCCTGTGCGGCGTGGCGGCCCTGGACGAGGTGGTCGCCGGCATCGACGCGGCGATCGATGCGGGCCTCCGCCTGAAGCTGAACGCCGTCTGCGAGTCGGGGCTGACCCTCGCGGACGCGCGGGACCTGGTCCGGTTCGCCGGGCAGCGCGGCATCGACGTCCGGTTCATCGAGGCGATGCCGGTGGCGGGCGCCGGCGCCGGGGAACGGGAAACGGCGGGCCGGATCGAAACCGGACTGCGGGCGGAACTGGGCCTCGTCGACGAGGCCCGGGACGGCGTGGCACGGATGTTCGCGATCCCGGGCACGGCGGCCCGGCTGGGATTCATCACGCCGTCCCACGCGCGCTTCTGCGCGGGGTGCGACAAGCTGCGCCTGTCCTGCCGCGGCATCCTGCGGACCTGCCTGTTCGCGGGCGGCGGCGTCGACCTGCTGCCCTCCCTGCGGGCCGGGGACCTGGCCGCCACCCGGGCAGCCTTCCAGGACGCGATGGTCCGGAAGGCGGCCCTGGGGGGCCGCGAGGGATGCGAGGTGTCCACAATGGTCGGGATCGGGGGGTGAGTTCCATGGCCCTGCGCAACGCCGTCATCGCGTCCGTCAACCTGTCGGTCACCAAGGGCACGCCCAAGACGCCGGTTCCGGGCGGCCGCCTGGTGCGCGACCGGGGGTTCGAGGGGGACGCCCACGCCGGACCGGGGCCGCGCCAGGTGTCGATCCTGGAACTGCCCAGCATCCGGGGCATGGAGGAGCGCTTCGGGGCGCCCCTGGGATTCGGCCGGTTCGGCGAGAACCTCGTGGTGGACGGAGGCCTGGCCGGCAGCACGATCGGCGATCTGCTGGCCGTGGGCGACCGCGCCGTCCTGGAGGTCACCGCCATCGGCAAGGAGTGCCACTCGGGGTGCGCGATCCGGCAGCAGACCGGCGACTGCATCATGCCGCGGGAAGGCGTGTTCGCCCGGGTGCTGATCGGGGGCGACGTGGCCCCGGGGGACCGGGTGCGGACCCTGCGGCCCACCGACGACCTGACCGTCGTCGTGCTGGCCGGCGGCCGGTCGACCCGGTTCGGCGCCGACAAGCGGTCCGCGGACCTGGACGGAAGGACGCTGCTGGACCGCGCCCTGGAAACCGCCCGGGAGGCATCGCCGAACGTCCTGGTTTCCCTGGCGGCCGGCCAGCCGTGGACGGATCACCAGGCCGTCCGCCCGGTGTTCGACGACCTCGCGGATGCCGGTCCGCTGGCAGGCATCGTGGCGGCCCTGGGGGCGGCGACCACCTCGTTGGTCGTATTCCTTCCCGTGGACATGCCGGGTGTTCCATCCGACCTTCTGAAGTTCCTTGCCGCCCGGTGCGACGGCCCGGGACTGGCCCTGCGCGACGCAACCGGGCCGTGCCCCCTCCCCTGCTGCTACCGCCGGTCGGCCCTGCCGGCCCTTCAGTCGGCCCTGGAGGAAGGACTGCGATCGCTGCACCAGGCCGCGGCCCGCGCCGGTACAACGTTCCTGGATGTGTCGGAGGTTGCGGACCTGGGGGATTCGGCGGGCCTGCTGGGAAACGTGAACACCCCGGCGGACCTGCTCAGGATTCGGCGTCCTGGGGCCACCAGCCCAGAGCCTTGAGCCCCTTCCGGGGATCGTCGAAGAACGCCGACCCGAAGCCTGCCACCATCGACTTGCGCGCCTTCGCGACGGC
>CAINDP010000006.1 GCA_903847405.1 uncultured Myxococcales bacterium
CGCCTGCAGGCTGGACGGGAAGTCGCCGTCCAGCGCGTACATCTGGACCGCGTTGGAAATGTTCGCCAACTGGGACTTGCAAGCGCTGATCTTCGCCTTGTTCAGGTAGCCGACGACCCCGACGCCGATGGCCGTCATCACGATGCCGATGATCGCGATGACCACCATGATCTCCAGCAGGGTCATGCCCCGCGCGGCCTGGACCGCCGAACGCCGCGCCTGCCACCACTTCGTCAATTTCATCGGAACCTCCCCCGGGCTCGCGCCCTCGACCCGTTCAGCCCCACATCACGACCCGGCAATGACCTCGTTCATCTTCAGCATCGGCATCAGGACCGCGAACACCAGGAACGCCACCATGATGCCCATGCCCACGATCATCACGGGCTCCAGCACCGCCGTCAGCGTGGTCACGCGCGCCTCGACTTCCGCGTCGTACGCATCGGCCACGTTGGCCAGCATTTCCTCCAGCTGCCCCGTCCGCTCCCCGATGGCGATCATGTGCGTCATCATGGGCGGGAACAGGCCGCTCTTCTGCAGCGGGCCGGCCAGGCTTTCGCCCTCGCGCACGGCCAGCTTCGCTTCCTCGATCGCCTTGGACAGGATCACGTTGTCGACGATGCTCTTGACGATTTCCAGCGACGACAGGACCGGGACGCTGCTGTTCAGCAGGGTCGCCAGGGTCCGCGCGAACCGCGACACGGCCACCAGGCGCACCACGGGCCCGAAGATCGGCACGCGCAGGGTGAAGGCGTCCCACTTCCAGCGCCCGGCCTCGGTTTCCCGCCACCGCCGGAAGTACCAGATCCCGCCGATGATCAGCGGCAGCGCGATGTACCAGGTCTGGGTGAAGAAGTTGCTGACGACGATCAGGATGCGCGTCAGCAGCGGCAGTTCGCCGCCCATGTCCTTGAACAGGTCCACCATGCGCGGGATCACGAAGATCATCATCAGCGAGATCAGCACCAGCGCCACGCAGAACATCAGGATCGGGTAGATCATCGCGGCGGTGACCTTGGACCGCAGGCGGACGCTGGACTCCAGGAAGTCCGCCAGACGCTGCAGGACGATGTCCAGCGTGCCCGACGCCTCGCCCACGCGGACCATGTTCACGTACAGATCGGGGAAGATCTTCCGGTGTTCGCCCAGGGCGTCGGCCAGCGAACCGCCCTCCCGGACCTTTTCGCGAACCTGGCCCAGGACCGCGCGCAACTTCGGCCGATCCTGCTGATCGACCAGGGCGTTCAGGGCCTCGGTCATGGGAATGCCGGCCTTCAGCAGCGTGCCGAACTGCCGCGTCATCACCGCGATTTCCGCCGGCTTGACCCGCTCAAAGAACTTCTTGAGGTCGACCTCGCGCGCCAGGATGCTGCCACCGGCCGCGGGCGCCGTGCCGCCCTTCGCCGGCCCCTTCCCGCCGGCGCCCCGACCCGCACCGGCCTTGCCGCCGGCCTCGTTGAACCCGGTCAGGAACAGGCCGTCCTTGGCCAGTTTTGCCCGCAGTTCGGCAGGTCCGTCGGCCTCGACCTGGCCCGATGTCGCCTTGCCCTTCGCGGTGATCGCCTTGTACTCGAACAACGGCATGTCAGGCCCCGCAGTGTCGGTCGGTGGAGGTCAGTCCACGTCCCCCTGGGTCACGCGCATCACTTCCTCGGCCGTCGTGACGCCGCGCCGGATCTTCAGGACGCCGTCGCCGCGCAGGGTCCGCATGCCCCGCAGCAGCGCGGCCTTCTTGATCTGCCCCGCATCGGCGTTCCGCATGACGGCCTCGCGGACGTTGTCGTCCACGATCAGCAGTTCGTAGATCGCCTGCCGGCCCGAGTACCCCGTCCCCGTGCAGGCCGGGCAGCCCGTCGCCCGGAAGAACGTGTCGGTCGGCAGGATCCGATCCAGCCCCAGCGTTTCCAGTTCCGCAGGCGACGGCGTGTACGGCTGGCGGCACTCCTTGCAGACCACGCGCACCAGGCGCTGGGCCACCATCGCCAACACCGACGACGCGATCAGGAACGGTTCCACGCCCATGTCCACCAGGCGCGTGAAGGCCGACGCCGAATCGTTCGTGTGCAGCGTGCTGAACACGAGGTGTCCGGTCAGCGACGCCTGGACCGCGATTTCAGCGGTTTCCTTGTCGCGGATTTCGCCGATCAGGACGACGTCGGGATCCTGGCGCAGGATGGCGCGCAGGCCGTTGGCGAACGTGAAGTCGATCTTGGGGTTCACCTGCATCTGCCCGATGCCGGTGATCTGGTACTCGACCGGGTCCTCGACCGTCAGGATGTTCTTGTCCGGCGTGTTGATGCGGACCAGGCATGCGTACAGCGTGGTCGTCTTGCCCGATCCGGTGGGCCCCGTGACCAGGATGATCCCGTGGGGCCGGGTGACCAGATCCTCCATGCGGTCGTGCAGTTCCGGGTCCAGACCCAGGTCCGCCAGTTCCAGCACGGTGTTCGTCCGGTCCAGGATTCGCATGACCAGGCGCTCGCCGAAGGTGGTCGGCACCGTCGAAAGGCGGATGTCGATTTCCTTGCCGGCCACGACGCGACGGATGCGGCCGTCCTGGGGCAGGCGCTTTTCCGCGATGTTCAGGTTGCCCATGATCTTGATGCGGCTGGCGATGGACGCCTGGAACCGCTTCGGCGGCCGCAGGACCTCGCGCAGGATGCCGTCCTTGCGGAACCGCACGGACAGGTGCTTTTCGAAGGGCTCGATGTGGATGTCGCTGACGCGTTCCTTGACCGCCTGGGACAGGACGCTGTTCACCAGGCGGATGATCGGCGCCTCGTCGGTCACGTCCAGGAGGTCCTTGGTGGACTCCTCGATTTCGTGGGCGATGCTGCCCAGATCCTCGTCCTGGAAGACCTCGCCGGCCGTCCCTTCCAGGCCGGTCTTGCGGTCGTACAGGCGGTTGATGCCCTCGAAGACCACCTCGCGGGGGGCCAGCACCGGCTCGATGCGCGCCTTCAGGATCACGCGCAGGTCGTCCAGCACGCCCAGGTCCAGCGGGTTGGAAATCGCCACGACCACGCGCTCGCCGTCGCGGCGCAGGGGCAGCACGTAGGACTGCTTGGCCCAGGTGATCGGCAGATCCCCGATCAGGGTCAGGTCGATGTCGTCCACGGGCAGCGACTCGGCGACTTCCAGGCCCAGCAGGGCCCCGAACGCCGCCAGGTAGCGCTTTTCGTCCATCAGGCCCAGGTTCAGCAGGGCCTCGACGAAGCCGACGTCGGGCCGGGATGCCCGGGCCTCCTCGGCGCGGCGCACCGACTCCTCGTCCACCAGGTGGTGGTCCAGCAGGATGCGCGTCACGAATTCATTGCCCCGGGGGGCCGCCACCTGATCCGCCATGATCGGCTCCCTCGTCACTCACCCGACGGAATGACACCCGGTTCCGCGTCGCCCGTCGCAGGAACGACCGGCGCGGCGGGCGTCACTGCGCCCGGCGCCACGCTGCCCGGCTCAGGCTTGGGCGGCGCCGCCCCGCCTTCCGGACCCGCGGGCGAGGGTGCGGGGCCCGAGGGGGCGAAGGGGTCGTACTCGAGGTCGTGCGTTTCCGGAGCGCCGACGCGGTCGACTTCCTCGAAGCGCGTCTGCTCCAGGACGTCCCGGTCCTTGCGAACCCGCTCCATCGTCTTGCGGATGTCTTCCATCACGCCGGTCTTCTTGCGGTAGTCCACGTTCCCCGCGGCTTCCTTCTGCTTCGTGGACATCAGTTCCGCGAACGTCCGCAGTTCGTCCATCTTCTGCTCGTGGATGCGCCGCAGGTCCGACGGGTCCTCGATGATGTAGGGCGTGATCACCATCAGCAGGTTGCGCTTTTCGATGCGCGTGTTGGTCTTGCGGAACAGGATCCCCAGGATCGGGATGTCGCCCAGGAAGGGCACCTTGTCCACGCCGGTGACCTCGATGTCGCGCATCAGGCCGCCGATGACCACGGCCTGCTGGTCGCGGACCACGACCGTGTTGGCCACCTTGCGCTTGGAGGTCGTCGGGCCGAGGGTCGCGTCCAGCGACTCGACGTCGTCGATCTGCTGGTTGATCTTCAGACGGACGAAGTTGCTTTCGCTGATCTGGGGCGTGATCTTCAGCGTCAGGTCCACGTCGATGCGCTGGACGTACCCCTGGCCCATGCTGCTGCTGCTGCCGCCCAGGAGGCTGCTGGCCAGGCTGGACGTGGCGCTGGTCGCGCCGCCGGTCAGGGAACTGAGGGCGCTGTTGCCCAGCAGGCTGGAAAGCCCGCTGCCCACGGTGCTGGCCTGGTAGGGAATCGTCTTGCCGACGACGATCTCCGCTTCCTCGTTGTCCATCGTCAGGATGTGGGGCGTGGACAGGATGTTCACGTCCGAGTTGGTCTGGATCGCCTGCAGCAGGAAGCCGTAGGTCGGCAGCGCCAGGGAGCCGGCCGTCGAGGTCGATCCGGTGGAGCCCGTCGAGACGTCCAGCAGCGGGCCGGTCAGGCCCATGGCCAGGCCGCCCTTGTTCAACTGGGACAGGTCCAGGCCCGACATGCCCAGGCCGCCCTTGCCCACCAGCAGCGGAACCTTTTCGCCGGCGATGTTCAACGAGGCGCCGCCGCTGGCCGAGATGCCCAGCTTGCGGTCCTTGTTGGACGAAATCTCCATGATGACGGCCTCGACGTAGACCTGCTTGCGCCGCACGTCGAGCTGCTGGACCACGCGCTTGACCGCCAGGTAGTCCTTCAGGCTGGACTCGATGACCAGGCTGTTGGTCGGCTTGTGGGCCGTGATCTTCACCTCGCCCGCGAACAGGGAGGCCGCCGCACCGCCGCCGCCGCCCGCCGCGCCCTTGCCCGCCGGAGCCTTCTTGGCGCCGCCGCCGCTGGTCAGGGACGACAGGGTCGAAGCCACGTCCTCGGCCGTCGAGTTTTCCAGGTAGTAGATGTGGATCTGGCCCTCGCCTTCGATCGGCATGTCCATGCGGCGCAGGAGGTGGTCGATCTTGAGGTAGGCCGCGGGTGTCGCGACGATGATCAACTGGTTGGTGCGCTCGTCGGCGATGACCTTGGACAGGGTGGACGGCCCCTCCATCGTGTCGCCGCCCGATACCGCCGCCGCTGCGGCATTCGCCCCGGCCGCCGCCGCCTTCGCGCCCGCAGTGCCCCCGGCGCGTCCGCCCGCACCGCCGCCCTTGGCCGCCTTGTCGCCGAAGAGGCTGGTGACGAGGTTCGCCATGTCCGTGGCGTTGGCGTACTGGACCGGGCGGACCCAGATCTTTTCCCGGCCGGTCGGGATGTCCAGTTCGCTGACGAACCGCAGCATGCGGATCACGTTGCGGCCCAGGTCGGTCACGATCAGGCTGTTGCCGGGCGCGTAGGAACTGATGTCGCCCGCGGCGGTCTTGAACTTCGCGAGGATCGGCTCCAGGTCCTTCACGTCGATATAGCGCAGGGCCACGATCCGGGTGATCAGGCGGTCCTCGTCCGGGACCGACTCATGGGCGCCGTAGAAGGGCACCGGCTCGGTCTTGGCCTTGGCGGTGTCGATGATCTTGTAGAACTTGCCGGCGGGAATCGCGGTCAGGCCGTTGATGTCCAGGGCCGACAGGAAGGCCTTGTAGGCCTCGTACACGGTCACGGGCGTGGTGGACAGGATCGTGACGTTCTTGCCCTGCTTCAGGTTCGCCGCGATCAGGTAGTTGCGCTGGGTGATGCAGGCGATGAACTTGACCACGTCATACAGCGGCGCTTCCTCGAAATCGACGCTGATCTTCGCGTTCAGCGGCAGCGGGACGCACTTGACGTCCTTTTCGAAATTCGTCTTGAAGGACATGACGTCCTCGAGATCCTGGGCAGGCGCCTGGACCGACGAGGAGGCGCCCCTGCCGCCCGTCACCGGGCCGCCGGGACCCATGGGGACCGTGGTCGCCGCCGCGGGCTGACCCGGGACCTTCGGGGCCGAACCGGGGACCGTCGGGGGGGGAAGGCCCTTCGCCTTCGGAAGGACGGCCGCGCCCCCCGCCTTCTGGGCCAGCGTGACGGCGGGCACCGCTGCCAACGCCAACACCGCCAGGGCCGCTGCCAGGCCAGCCCCGATTCCCGAACCGCACCGCTTCCGATCCATGGTCCCTCCGATGCACGTCACCGCCCGGCATCCGCCCGGCGTCGTTCCCGTCACGTCCCGCTTACTTGATCTGGTAGCCCATCGTGACCTTCTGACCCCGTCGTTCGATGTCGAGGTTGATGGACGAACTGCTGCGCAGCTGTTCGAACAGTTCGATCGCCTTGTTCGGCGTGTCGATCTCGTTGCCGTTGATGCGCCGGATCAGGTCGCCGGACTGCATGCCGATGGCCTTGTAGAGGCTGTCGGGCCGCACGCCCACCAACCGGAAGCCCGCGTACCGGCCGCCCTCGTAGTTCGGCACGATGCGCGCCTGCATGCCCAGCTTGCTGAGGTCCTGCAGGTTTTCCTCCAGCATCGAACGATCGATCTGGTAGTCGTTGGGGCCGGTCTTCTTCACGCCCTTGGCGAACTCGTCGCCTCCAGCCGGGGCCGCCGCCGCCATGGGGGTCGCGGGCTTCTTCGTGGCGCCGGGCTTGTCGGCGGTCTTGGCATCCCACAGTTTCACTACCTGCTGGTTCGCGCCGGCCTGCAGGATGATGTAGCGCCCGGAAATTTCGACGACTTCGGCCTTTTCGGCCACCATCACGCCGACGCGGACCAGCTTCGAGGTCCCGTCCACGCGGATGGTCGCCAGGGACCAGTCCGGCTTGTTCGAAACCAGGGTTCCCAGGAGATCGACGTTCAGGTCCAGGGTGTCGCTGGCGGCTTCGCCCTCGTTCTCGCCGCTGGCCTCCACCACGGGAGGCTCGCAGTTGAACAGGTTGCGGTCGCCCAGGGTGGCGACCATCGCCGGGCTGGGGTCGGGCTTCACGCCCTTCGGGGCCGTCAGCGGGAGGTCCCGGGGCGCCTTCGCCGCGGCCGGCGGAGGTTTGAGGATCAGGATGGCGGCGACCTCGGTCACCAATCCCGCGCACAGGAACGACCCCACGGCGATCGTCGCCAGGTTCATCGTCCAGAAGTTCCTTCGGAGGAAGTCCTGCATCTGAAGGCTCCCGCGTCCCAGGGCGCAACCGCCCACCCAGGACACTAGCAAGGGCCGTACCATCGTCCGTACAGAACCGAAAACCGCAGGCGAACCGCACCGGGGGCGGTCCGGAGCGTGATCCGGCCCGGGATTGCGGGACCGGGGATCGGGGCGCCGGGACGGGATCGCGACGCAGCGGACGCCCGGGGGTCCCGGGCGATGACATTTTGGCAACGCCCCCTGGGGGCAACCGGAAGGCGGAATTCGTCCACGTCGACGTCCACGACCACGTGCAGGTCCACGTCGAGGTCGACGGGCGGAACGAGCCGGATTCGTTCCTCGCGCCGTTTGCAGGCGTCGCGTTTGACTTGTCGGGACGCGGGTCGGGATAATGGTTCACGTCCAGCGAGGAACGCCGGTGCGCAGGTTCTCCCCTCTCCCCCTCCTGGCCGCGTGCGCCACCCTGGCTTCGGGGTGCTCCCTGCCGTCGATCCCCGGGGGGAACGACCCGAAGGAACTGCCCACGGTACGCGACGTCTTCGAACAGCCGGACAACTACGTGGCGGGCGACGGCGATGCGGCCGGGTTCGCGATCGCCGCCATCGATCCCACCCGGGGACCCGTGGCCGGCGGCACCCGCGTCGAAATCACGGGCGCCGGGTTCGAGGCGGGTTCCACCCTCGTCGTCGGCTCGACCGAGGCGGTCGAGGTGGTCGTCCAGAACCAGGGCTCGATCCTCGCCACCACGCCCGCCCACCCGGCCGGCTGGGTGGATGTCGTGGTCCGGCGTCCCGACGGCAAGACGGCGCGCCTGGAAGGTGCGTTCTTCTACGAGGCCGCGGTGTCGGTCCAGTCGACGGAACCGTCCGAGGGGCCCGCCGACGGCGGCACCCCGATCACGGTCCGGGGCGCGGGCTTCGCGGCCGGGACCCGGCTGCTGATCGGGGGACGCCAGGCCCAGGACGTTCGCGTCCTGGATGAACGGACGCTGCTGGCCGTCACGCCCCCCGGGGCGCCGGGCCCGCGGGACGTCACGGCCGTCAACGACTCGGGAACGGGAAGCCTGCGCCGGGGCTACCGGTACGCGGCGGCGCCGACCATCACGCGCTGCACACCGCCGGTCGCGGTCGAGGGGCCTGCCTTCGACCTCGTCGTGTCGGGCCGCGGACTGGACCTGGGAACCTTCGCAGTCACCCCGGGAACGGCCGAGGTCCTCGGGACCCCGTCGGACGGCGAGGCCCGCCTGCGGTTCACGCCCTTGGGTACCGGCCCGGTGTCGGTGTCGTTCCAGGGCCCCGGCGGGACGGCCTCCCGGGCCGCGTGCCTGTGGGTCCAGTCGGCGGCCGACCTGGCCGATCCCACCCCCCGGGTGCTGTCCGTCACCCCCTCGTCGGGCACCGCCGCCGGGGGCGACAACGTGTCCGCGATCGCCCTGGGGTTCGAAGGCGCCGTGCCCGACGCGATGACCGTCACCGTGGGCGGCGCCGCGGCGACGCAGGTGTCCGTGACGGGCCAGGGCCGCGAAATCGACTTCCGGACGCCGCCCGGTGCGATGGGTCCTGCTGACGTGGTCATCCGGGGTCCCCAGGGCCAGGCCACGGCGCCGGCCGCCTTCCGGTACGTGACGGACGTATCGCTGACCTCGGTGGACCCGACCTTCGGCCCCGCCGAGGGCGGCACCCTCGTCCAGATCGAAGGGGTCGGCCTGGACCAGGTCCGCGAGGTGTTCGTGGGCCCGCTGCCGGCCATCGTCGTCGCCGGCCCGTCCGCCACGGCCGTCCGCGTCCGCACCGCACCCTGCAGCCCGGGTCGCCAGGACGTGACCGTGGTGACGGGTGCGGGCAGGCGCGTGGTGCTGCCCGGCGCCTTCGTGTTCGGCGCGACCGCGCCGGACCTGGTCGCCGTCACGCCCGGCACCGGATCCAGGGCCGGGGGCACGCTGGTGTCCATCGCCGGGTCCGGCTTCGTGCCCGGCGTGATCGTCCGGTTCGGCACCGGGACCGCCACGATCCTGGACGACGGCGACCCCGCCCGGCTCACCGTCCGCAGCCCGGTCTCGGAAACGATCGAACGCGTGGACGTGGAGGTCCTGTGGCCGGACGGCCAGTCCCGGCGCCTGAAGCAGGCGTTCGGCTACTTCGACCCGACCGGCTATTTCGGGGGCGTGTGGGGCGACGCGGTGAACGGCGCCGTGAACGTCACGGTGCTGGACTCCTACACCAACCTGCCGGTCATGGACGCCTTCGTGATCCTGGGATGGGAATCCGCCACTCCCTTCAAGGGCCGGACCGACAAGCGCGGACAGATCACGCTGTCGGGCCAGGACCTCTTCGGGCCGGTCCAGGTCACCGCGTCCCGGGAGGACTACTCGACCTCCAGCCTCGTGGGCGTGGACGCCGAAAACCTGACGCTGCACATCGACCCCATGGCGCCGATCATCCCGCCCGACGGCGGCGGCGGTGGAGGGGCGACCACGCTGGCCCCGGGCCTGGTGTCGGGAACCGTCGCCGGAGCCGACAAGTACCTGCTGGCGACGCCCGATTCGTGCGCGGACCGGCCGCTGGTCCACGGATCCCTGTGCGCACCCTGTTCCAGCGACGCGGACTGCGGCGCCGGCAGCGCGTGCACCCAGGTCGCGAACGGGGGCTTCCACTGCGCGACGTCCTGCGCGGTCCAGGCCGACTGCCCGCAAGGATACGCGTGCTACTCGGTGGGCGGCGGCCGCACCGGGTGCCTGCCCGGACCGGGCCGGCCCGAGGTCCGGTGCGGCACGTCGGTGCGCAGCCCCTTCTCGACGACGACGTCCACCGGGCCCGGTTCCATCGCCGATTCCAAGGGCCTGTACGCGGTCAGCGCCCGCGTCGGCGAGGTCGCGATCTACTGCGTCGGCGGACTGCGGCGCTTCGAGGACGGGGTGTTCGAGCCGGTCGCCATGGGGATCCAGCGCCACGTTCCGGTGAACTCGGCCCGTGTCACCGACAGCATCGACATGGACCTTTCGATCCCCCTGGACCGCGAGGTCGACATCCGGCTGGTCAACGCCCCGGGCGGCCCCTCCGGTCCGAACGATCACCTGGTCCTGGTGGCCCTGAACCTGGGGTCCGACGGCGTGCTGCGCCTGTGGCCCGACATGAACGCGGTGGACGGGGAGCGTTTCGTCCTGCGCCACCTGCCCCGGGACTTCACGGGCCCCCTGGAGGACGCGGTCCTGTACGTGCACTCCGAGGCGAACTCCCGGTCGATCGACACCATCCCGTATTCGTCGTCGCTGATTCCCGAGTGGAAACCCGGCCAGGCGCTGGGGGTGGTCGAAGTGACCCCGAAGACCGCGCGCCTGCTGGATCCGGACAAGCGTCCGGACGCCACCGGCGGCTGCGGGCTGCCGGGGGGGGGAGGCCTGGTCCTGGGCCATGGCGGCCGCGCCTGGACCCTGTCCCCCGAAGGCGTGGTCGAGGACCGATCGTCCCTGGGACGTTCGACCTTCCGGGCGTGCTCGGCCCGGGGCGACCTGGTGCTGGCCGTCGGGGATGGCGGCGCCGTGGTGCGCGTGGGACCCGACGGGACCGTGGTCGAGGCCGCACCGGGAGCCGCGGACCTGCGGGCCGTCACCTGGCTGGCGGACGGCTCGGCCTGGGCCGCCGGCGACGGAACGCTGCTGCACCGGACGCCCCTGGGCGGCTGGACGAAGGTCGGGTACGGCTCGCTGGCGCCGCTGTACGGCCTGGTCGGCCAGGCCGACGGGACCGTCTGGGCCGTCGGGGCCAAGGGCCTGGTGGTGCGCATCGCGGGCGGGACGGCGACACCCATCGCGCCCCTCCCTGCCGACCGGGATCTGCTGGCCGCGACGACGCTGGGGGGCCTGCCTCTGCTGGTCGGCGCGGGCGGCCTGATCCTGCTGGGGGACGGTTCCGGGACCTTCACGTCCCTGCCGACCCCGACCACGGACGACCTGCGGACGGTCCTGGCCCTTCCGGACGGGACCGCCGTCGCGGCCGGTGCCCGCGGCACGATCCTGCGCCTGGGGACCAGCGCCTGGGAACTGGCGTCGCCCCCCGCGTTCACGGGCGAAGTCACCCTGCTGGTGCCCGGAGCCGATGGCGGGGCACTGGCGGTCGCCGGCGACGCCATCGTCGTCGGGCCGTTCCTGCGGATTGCGACGTTCACCCGCCCGTTGACGGGCCTGCCGTGGACGGACCTGGACCTGGCGTTCACCCGGGACGGGCCCCCGGTCCCGTCCCTGACCTACACCAGCATCTACGGGGTCAAGAGCAGCGTGGGGGACTGGACCATCGCGGCCGCGGGCAGCCTGCAGTCGTTCCGCCTGCCGAACCTGGCGGAGGCCAGCGCCCCCCCGAGGCCCGGCAACCCGCCCCTCCAGGGCCTTCCCACGGGGGACGTGATCGTCCGGATGGTGCAGATCCTGATGGACGACTTCAACATGAACGCCTACGACGAGGACAGCCTGTACTCGACGTACTGGCGTTCGTGGACCGTTTCCGTGGCGCGGGTGATTCGATAGACATCGCGGGGGCGGGGGCGGACCTTCGGACGGGCGGAACGCGTCCGGCCTAGCGGTGGCGCTTCTTCCGCTTCTTCTTTTCCGGATCGTCCACGGCCACCATCGCGATCGTGTCCGTGGAGGCGGGCTCCTCGGCAGACGGCGCCGGAGAGGCCGCCACCGCGGCGATCGCCTCGGCCGCCACGGCCTCGAAGGCCATCGTCGGGACCGACGCTTCGGCGGGCTCGGGAACGGCCTCGTAAAACGCCGTCGGCTCGGGCGCAGCCTCGACGTCCTCGACGATGCTCAGCATGCGCGTCGCTTCCGGCTCCTCCTCGGCTGCCGCGACGGGCGCTTCGGACGGGGCGTCGTAGGCCTCGAACGACATCGTGGCCGCACCGGACTCGACCGCCTCGACCGGGGCCGACACGTCCTCGGCCGTCACGGCGTCGTACGCGGCCGTCGCATCGGCGTCCGGCCCGACCTCCTCGACGATCGGGGTGGCCTCGGCCTCGGGGGCCAGGTCCGACACGTCGAACAGCACTTTCGTTTCAGACTCGTCGTAGGACGACCCTGCGACCGGGGCCGCTTCCGCCACGGCGATCGGGGCCGCCTCGGGCGCCTCGACGACGGGTTCCGGCTGGGGCGCCGGCTCGACCGCCACCGCCCGTCCCGCCGGATGACCGGCGTACCGGGCCACGTACCGATCCAGGACCTCGTCAGCCGACGGGACCTGGCTGTGCCTTTCCAGCAGGTTGATCACGACCGCGCCTCCGGAAACATTGCTCATCGGACCCTCCGAACCAAGGGGAAACGGCTCGCACGCTAGGATGACAGAGCGGCGGCGAGGGCGTCAAGTACCCTGCCGGCACCGGCAGCATCCGGAATGCCCCCCTGGGCCAACGACGGGTTGCCCCCCCCTCGTCCGCCAAGGGATGCCAGGATCGGCCCCAGGACCTTGCCGGCCGGGAAGCGATCCACCAGGTCCGTCGTGACCGCCAGGATGACGCCCAGCTTGTCGCCATCGGCGCGCGTCATCAGGATCAGACCCGACCCGACCTTGCCCCGCAGCACGTCGGCCAGGTCGCGGACCCCCTTGGGCTCGATGCCGTCGGCCGACGCCACCAGGATCTTCACGCCGTTGACCTCGCGCACCTCGCCGCCACCCGTGCCGCCGGCGCCGCCGGCCGCGGACTTGACCTTGAGGTCCTCGAATTCCTTTTTCAGTGCCTTTTCGTCGGCCAGCAACCGGTTCACCCGGTCCACCAGCCCGGAGGGTTCCGTCTTCAGCAGCATCGACAGGGTCCCGACGATCCCGGCCCGCTCCTTCAGCCATGCCAGCGCGGCGGGCCCGGTCAGGGCCTCCAGGCGCCGAACGCCGGCCGAAACGCCCGTTTCGGAAACGACGACCACGGCGCCGATTTCCCCGGTCCGCGCGACGTGCGTTCCGCCGCACAGTTCCTTGGACGGGCCCATGCCCACCATGCGGACCACGTCCCCGTACTTGTCGCCGAAGAAGTGCAGCGCCCCGCGGGCGACCGCCTCGTCCATGGGCAGCACGTCGGTCGTGACGGGCGTGTC
>CAINDP010000007.1 GCA_903847405.1 uncultured Myxococcales bacterium
CCAGTCGAAGGCCTGATCCTCCACCCAGACCGGCACGAACAGCGGGCGCGCGTGGCGGCCGGCCTTGTCGGCCAGTTCGAAGCGCCAGGCATGCTTGCCCTTCGCCAGGCCCGCGTCGTCCACCGTGAACGTGCCCCCGTCGGCGTCCCAGGCCCCCGGGATCGCCACGCCGTTGCGGGTCAGCGTCGCCTGCGCCGCGTCCAGTTCCGTGCGCGGGCGTCCGTACAGCGCCGACACCGTCATCGTCACGCGCCCGCCGGCCACCGTCGGGCCTTCCTTCAGGACCAGCACCGGGTTGTCGCAGTCGGGCACGCGCAGCAGGGAATTGCGCGTCCCCCCCACGAATTTCGTGTAGGGGTTGCCCGGGTCCAGTTCCCACCGGTCCTGGCCGGCCTCGCGCCAGTAGACCTTGTAGGCATAGTCCCCGGCCTGGACGTCCGGCAGGGCCAGTTCCCACCACGCTCCGACCTTCGCCAGCGGGTGGGACGTCGCGGACCAGCCGTTGAACTCGCCCCGCAGGTACAGGGGACCCGCGGCCGCCATCTGGAAGCGCACCGTCACGCCGCAGGTGCGCGTCGCGATGGTTCCGGTGTCCTGGACGCACGCGTCCTGGCCGTCCAGCCGGTAGCCCGTGTCGCAATTGCACGAAAACGCGCTGCCGTCGGCGACGCAGGCCGTCCGGTGGGCGCCGGTCGGGCAGGGGTTCGGGGTGCAGGGATCGATCGACGTGTCGGTGCAGGCGCCGTTCACGAAGGCATAGCCGTCGTCGCACAGGCACATCGCGGCCGTGCCGTCGGCCGTGCAGACGGTGCGGTGCGGATCGTCGGTGCCGCAGGGGTTCGGGTCGCAGGGGTCCGTGGTTCCGGCGACGCACTTGATGCCGTCCCGGATCCAGCCGTCGGCGCACGCATCGCAGGTGGTGCCCGTGTAGCCTTCGTGGCATGTGCAGGCCGCCTCGCCGCCCGCCGATCGGCAACTGCCGTGGATGCAGGGGTTCGGGTCGCACAGCGACTGCGTCACGCATCGCAGGCCCTCGGCGAAGTACCCGTCGGCGCACCGGTCGCACGTGTCGCCCGCGTAGCCCTGGTGGCAGGTGCAGGTCACCTGGCCGTCCACCCGGGCGCACAGCCCGAACACGCACGGGTCGCCTTCGCAGGGGTCGCCGGGGACGCACTGGCCGCCCCGGGGCATGAACCCGTCCGCGCACTGGTCGCACAGGGGCCCGCCGTAGCCGACGTCGCACCGGCAGACCGGCAGGGAGTTCACCGCCTGGCAGGCGCCGCGGGCGCAGGGATCCGCCTGGCAGGGATCGACCAGGCAGGTGGCGCCGGCCGCCAGGAAGCCTTCGTTGCACAGGCACACCGGGCTGGCGTCCCGCAGGGCGCAAATGCCGTTTCCGCCGCAGTCGATACCGCTGCAGCCGTCGCCGGACCCGGCCCCGTCGCAGCCGGAGGCCACGAGGGCCGCGGCCGCGATCAGTGCCAGGCCCAGCCGGGATGCGGTCCTGCCGCCAACACGGACCATGCGTTCGTTCATGCGCCCCACCTTCCCTCCCGAGCGTGCAGGCGCAGGCGATGGGTTTCCGGAGGAAACTCTCGCCGGAGCCGAAGCCGACTCGGGACGATCCTCTCCTGCGTGCAGGGACCGGCCGTTGTCATCCGTCGCGTAGTCTAGAACAAGGAAGGCGTCGCGGCTTGCAAGACTTTCGTCCCCGGTTCGCCCCGGTTCGTCCCCGACCCGCACGCGGGTCCCATCGATCCCGACCGTGGGATCGGCGATACTGCCCAGCGGTTTCCGCGTGGAGGTTCCCGGTGGCGACGATTTCCGGCCGGTTCCTGATCCAGGCCGTCCTGGCGGGCCTGGTCGTCCTGGCTGCGGCCTGCGGGGGTTCCGGGGGCGGGGACGCGCGCGACGCCCTCGCCGACGCGGGCGACGCGGACCCGGGTGCCGAATCGGGGCCGGACGCGGCGGACGACGGGACACCCGCGGATGGCATGGATGCCGCGGACGTTGTGCCGGAGGCCGTCGAGGACGCGCATCCCGGCGACGTTCCGGGGGCTTGCGACACCTACCCGGCCGGGCCCTTCGACCCGGATGCCTTCGACCCCGTCCGCGGCTGGATTCTGCTGGACCGGGATCCGGCGGCCGTCCGGGCGGCCCTGGAGGCGGCACCGCGCTTCGGGATCAACCACGTGCAACTGTCCGAAGACCTCCTGATGGACATCGACGAACTGCTGGACGACACGCCCGAAACCCTGGCGCGCGTCGCCGGGCTGAACGAGGCCATCGCCCTGGCCCACGACAAGGGCATCCGGGTCTACGTGTGGTGCCACGAACTGCCCACCGGCGCCATCGCGGTGTGCTACGGCCCGGACGGCGACCTGTGGCGCCAGCGGGCCGAGGCCTACCGCAAGGGGATCGCCCGGATCCCGGACGTGGACGGCGTGATCCTGATGTTCGGATCGGCGGGCACCCCCCCCTGGTTGAGCTTCTGCGACTGCGACTGGTGCCCGGACACCTACGGCGAAAGCCTGGACAGCCCGCCCCAGGCCGAGCGCCTTCGCCTGATCGTCCAGAACGTGGCCGCGGTGGTGACGGGCGAACTGGGCAAGGAGGTCATCGGCCGCGTGTTCATCCACGAGGCCGAGGAAAACGCGTGGCACCAGGAGGGCCTGGCGGCTGCGACCTGCACGCCGTTCGTGACGATGCACAAGGACGCGGTGAACGACTGGCAGCCGTACAACCCGCCCGATCCCACGATGCCGGTGGCGCCGGGGCGGCCCGCGTTCATGGAAACCGACGCCGCGGGCGAGTACTTCGGCCAGTCCGAACTGCCCTTCGCGGCGCCCGGGTACTACCGGTACCGGCTGGCCTACGCCCGGGAGCACCAGGGCATCGGCTATGCGGCCCGCATCGAGCGCGGGTCGAACCGCGCCCTGGGCACGCCCAACGAGGTGAACCTGTGGGCGCTGACGCGCCTGCTTGAGGACCCGCGGACACCCCTGGCCGCGATCTGGGACCAGGCGTTGCAGTCCCTGTACGGCGTGGCGCCGGGGTCCGAATCGTCCCTGACGCTGCGGTCGGTGCTGGAGACCTCCTTCCCCATCCGGGTGAAGTCGCACTATGCCCTGGGGATCTGGGCGCTGGACAAGGGCAGCGACATCCCGTCCCAGCCGGAGTTCGGCCAGTTGTTCCAGCGCGGGGACATGCGGAAGTGGGACCCCGACTGGACGGCGACCTGGGAAGCCCTGGATCACCCGGATCGCGGCACCGTGCTGCGCATTCACCAGGAGGGCACCGAGGCCGTGGTCCTGGCCGGGGAGGCCCGGGCGACCTTCCTGGACCGGCGGCCGGCGCTGGAGTCGGCCGGGATGCGGGCTGCCGACCTGGACGATCTGGACCGCCGTCTGCGGCACCAGGCGCACGCCGCGACCGCCTGGCGCGCCGTGGACCTGTTCCTGTGGGCGTCGCGGGCCCGCGGCCAGGGCGTCGTGGACCCGGACCTGGCGGCCTTCATGGCCCATGCGGTGCAGGAACTGCGGGACACGGCGGATGCCATGGACGCCGAGGGGTTGTCGGACGTGGACTTCGCCGGACCGGGACGCCTGCGGGGATTCGCCGACGCGGCCGTGAAGGGCGTGCCCGAGGGGACCGTGGGCCTGGCGCCGCCCGAGCCGCTCTTCAGCCCCCTTCGGGTCGTTTCGGTCGGACCGGACCGGGTCACCCTGCGCTTCCGGACCAGCCGGGCAGCCCAGGTGACGCTGGACCTGGGACTGGAGATGCCGGGGTACGGCCGGACCGTCGCCGTGGGCGCCGTGGCGGCAGGGGAGGACCGGGACGTCGCCGTGGACGGCCTGGAGGCGGGCCAACGCTACGTGGCGCGCCTGCGGGCGCCGACAGGCGAAGGACCCGAGGCGACGGGCGGCGAGACCTGGATCTTCACGACCTTCCCGCCCGTGCCGTGACGCCTTCCCCAGTGGTCCCCATCCGTGCCATCATCGCGCGCAGTCGCATCGGAGATGTCCCATGACCCGCGCGTGGAACCTGGCCTCCTTGCCGGTCGGTTGCCTGGGCGTGCTGCTGATGGCGGCCTGCGGGGGCGCCGGCTCCGGGGCGGACGTGGGGCCGGGCGGCGACATCGACGTCCCGCTGCAGGACCTCCCGTTGGCGGAACTGGTGGGGGATGGCGGTCGGGATCCTGGCGGGCTGGACGCGGTGGGCGAGGTCCCCTGCATCCCCGACTGCGCGACCGTCGGCGACCGCCAGTGCGCGCCGGGCGTCCAGGGTTTCTACGAGGTGTGTGCGGTCGGCGACGGCGGCTGCCTGCTGTGGGGCGTCGCGGTCGACTGCGGCAATGGCAAGGCCTGTGACGGCGGCCAGTGCCTTGCGACCTGCCTCAGCGACCCGGGCTGTGCGAAGGCCGGCGACCGCCGTTGCGGCACCGCGATCGCGTTCCAGGAATGCGTCGAGGCGGCCGCGGGATGCTTCAAGTACGGCGAGGATCAGGCCTGCCCGGACGCGCAGACCTGCGTGGGCGACGGGGCCTGCGAGTGCCAGCATTCCTGCCCGACGGTCGGGGACCGCCGGTGCTTCACGGACGCGCCGAACCTGTACCAGGCGTGCGCCGAAAACCCGGCGGGCTGCCGCGTCTGGGGTGCGGAAACGGCCTGCGAGGGCACGGCGGTCTGCAAGGGCGCCGGCGTCTGCGAGGACGTGTGCGTCGGCGACTGCGCGAACGAGGGCGACCTGGCGTGCGCGTCGGGCACCGCCTACCAGATGTGCCAGACCCGCCAGCCCGGCTGCCTCAAGTGGGGCCAGCCCGTGGCCTGCCCCGGCGCCCTGACCTGCGGCGGCGGCGAGTGCCAGGTGGCGTGCGTTTCCGACGCGGCCTGCACGGCGGCCGGGGTCACGGGGTGCACCACGGAGGGCCTGCAGAGGACCTGCGAGGAGGTCGCGCCCGGGTGCCTGAAACTGGGGGTCGCCACCGCCTGCCCCTTGCACCAGGCGTGCGCCGGGTCTGCCTGCGCCTGCGAATCGCCCTGCGCCGAGGGGGAATCGGACTGCTCGGCGACCGACGCGCGCTATCGCAAGGTCTGCACGAAGGACGAGGCGTCGTGCACGTTCTGGGACTACGAGGACTGCGGCGGCGGCTCCAACTGCGCGGCCGGCGTCTGCGTCGCGATCTGCGGCAGCGACCCGGGCTGCGGGTCGGCCGGCGTGACCCGGTGCGAATCGCGCGATGCCTTCGCGACGTGCGCCGAAGTGGCCGGGCACCCCGGCTGCATCCAGTTCGGGGCGTCGGCGGCCTGCCCGGCGCACCAGGAGTGCCAGGACGCCACGGGCGCCTGCGCGTGCCGTGTCGAGGCCGCGTGCACCGCGGTCGATGCGAAGCGCTGCATCGACTATGACAACCGGGCCACCTGCACACAGGATGAGGCGGGCTGCCTGTACTGGGGCGCGCCCGAGGCATGTCCCGTGGGGAACACGTGCAGCGACGGTGTCTGCGGGCCCCTGTGCGTGTCGGACCTGGACTGCCCGACCGCGGGCACGAACCGCTGTACCGTCGAGGGCCTCCTGCAGACCTGCGTGGACGTTCCGGACGCCCCGGGCTGCATCAAGTGGGCTCCGCCCCAGGCCTGCCCGACCCACAAGGTCTGCGTGGACGGCACCGGATGTGCCTGCGACAACCCGTGCGTCGCCGACCAGTCCCGGTGCATCGGGCTGTCCCAGCGCCAGACCTGCGCGGCCCCCGATCCGCTGGGGTGCACGTCCTGGTCCGACCCCCAGGCGTGCGGGGCCGGCGACTCCTGCGTGCAGGGCGCCTGCCACCGCGTCGTGTCGCCCGTCATCGAGTGCGGCAGCGTCACGCTGAACCTGGTCAACCAGGGTTGGTCGCAGGTCGAGGTCCGGGGCAATTTCCAGGGGACGACCTGGGTCGCCGTGCCCGCGGTTCTGACCGGCGGCATCTGGACGGCGACGGTCGTGGTGACGACCGCCGGGCGGTACGAGTACAAGTTCGTCGCGGACGGGACCTGGGTGAAGGATCCGCTGAACCCCGATTCGGTCCTGCCCATGGACAACAGCGTCGCCACGGTGGAGTTCGTCCGGACCTGCGACATCCTGGGCGCGGGCCGCTGCACGACCGCCGGCGCGCTGGAAACCTGCCAGGAAAACCATGGCTGCACGGCCTGGCTGCCCCCGGCCGACCCCTGCACGGCCGCGGACCGGTATTGCGAGGCGGGCGCCTGCCACCCGATCGTCTCGCCGGTCGTGACGGACACCTCGGTCGCCTTCACGGTTCGCGACCAGGGCTACCCGGTCGAGGTCGGCGGGGACTTCACCAGCCCGACCTGGGGCGTGTTCTTCCTGCTGGCCGAACTGCCCGGGCGCCGAACGACGACGCTGCTGGCCGCCGACGTCCCCGGCCTGGCGCCGGGCAAGCACGTCTACAAGTTCCGCGTGTCGGCGACCGGGACCTGGTTCTTCGATCCGTCGAACCCGCTGAAGGAAGGCGACGGCGAGGGGGGCTTCAACTCGGTGTTCACGATGCCGACGCCCTGCGTCCCGGGCTGCGACACCCCCGGCGCCACGCGCTGCAAGGACACGGGCCACGTCGAGACGTGCGGGGTCGACGCCTACGGATGCGCCGCCTGGAACGCCACGCCCTGCGACGGGGGGCTGGCCTGCCTGCGCCAGCGCTGCGAAGGGGAGCCGGTCATCGACGCGATCGCGAAGACCGCGACCTTCGTGTACGTGGACGACGGATCCGCCACCGTGAAGGTGACCGGGGACTTCCTGACGCCGTCCTGGGACGCGGGGACGGCGCTGGCTCTGACGAAGACCGGCGGCGTGTGGGTGGCCACGACGTCGCCCCTGGCGTCGGGCACCTGGAAGTACAAGATCCTCAAGAGCGACGGCGCGACGACGACCTGGATCCGCGACCCCTTCAACAGCGGGGACGACGGCTCCAACGACCACAACAACCTGTTCACGATCCCGTGAAGCCCTTGAGCGGCTGCCCGCGATCCGATAGAACAACGAAGTCATCGATTCGGGGAGGCCGCATGCGCGTTTCGGAAGCAGTGTCGTTCGCAGCGGGGACACTGGTTGCGTCCTGGGTGGCGTTGCTGGTGGGGACGACCGTCGGCTGCGGTGCCTCGGAATGTGGGTGTCTCGCAGACCCGGCCCCTCGGCTGGATGTTCCCGCGAGTGACGTTCCCGATGCGACCGGCGACCTCACCGGTGACGCGCCGCTTGACGACGCGCAGGGGACCGACCTTCCAGTCCAGGACCTCGTGGCCGACACACCCGTCGATTCGCCCTTCGACGTCGAGGTGATCACGACCGCGGGCGGCCTGCCCCTGTCGTTGCCGTTCGTCTACGCCCGCCCCGACGTCGGCACGCCGCCGACCGATGCGGAAATCACCGAGTTCACGAAGAAGATCACCGGGCTGTGGAAGCAGGTCGACTACTTCACCTGGGCCGCCGAAACCAGCGCCGGGATGGACGTGTCCACGGGCAAGCCGGACTACCTGATCTGGTGGCACGACTTCGTGGCCGTGAAGGCGGGCGACACGGTGACCTTCCGGGCCAACGCCGCCGACGGGGGCAGCCACAACAACGCCGTGCCCACGGGCGTCGTGCTGACCAGCGCCCTGTCGGGCTACCTGGTGTCCCAGGACCCAGCGATGAAGACGATCGTCGAGCAGTACACGAAGTCGATCACGGCCTGCATGAAGGGCTTCGTGTACGACGAAACCGACACCGTGGACTGGCTGATGGCCCGCAACATCACGGGCACCAACCACCAATTCACGCTGCCCTCGGGCAAGAAGAAGCGCGTCGAATACGACCAGTGGCACTTCGCCTACACGGGCTGGAACGCCGACCGGTTCGAGTACCCGAACAACCCCACCTGGGGCGACATCTGGGTCACGAACAAGCGGTCCAAGGACGACCTGCCGTACTGGTACCGCCTGGGCGCGTGGCTGCCCTACGTCATCGAACTGGCGAAGGACGAAACCGTCCGCGCCGCCGCCACCGAGGCCTACGGCCTGCTGCAGCGGTCCGCGCGGGACATCGTGGAGTCGGGCTGGAAGGTCCGCACCAAGGACGCCGCGGGGACGATCTACATCCCCGACGACCAGGACCTGGCCAGCTTCGTCGCCTACACCGACCTGATCCCGGACGCCGAGTGCGACGCCCGCCTGTCCACCGCGCTGCTGGGCTATGGCGACACGCAGGGGGTCGAGTGCGGCAGCGGACAGGGCAGCCCCTATGACGACATCGCGGGGACCGGAAACTATTTCAACTACAACATCATCACGTACTTCCACCAGGCGGCGATCCTGCTGGCGCTGACCACCGGCCATCCCGCCGAGGCCCGGGCGATGCTGGAGGGCCTGGTGCTGCGCCTGGCGCGCTATCGCGATCCCGCCAGCGGCGAGGCCGGCCAGAAGGTGGATTCCTTCCAGCGCGAGATCGCCGTGTGGCTGATGCGCGGCGCGGTGGTGGGCCTGCCCCTGACCTCCGAGGAGGCCCGCATCGTCCAGCAGTTCCACCTGCAGGCCGTGACGCGGTACGCATCCTTCCCCAACTGGAACCTCTGGGACGCCTCGGTGCCCGACGGCACGTATTCGTTCCGGGACGGCTTCCACCCCGGCTACAACCCCGACTCGATCCAGATCGAGGATCTGGCCACGCTGCTGGAGTACTGCTGGTCGCCCTTCAAGAACCCCGCCGGCGTGCGGTTCGTCGACTGTGATGTCGTGCTGGACCCGGCGAAGTGGGGCGGCTGACCGCCCCCATCCACCCCGCACGCCGCCCCCCGCCCTGACGTTTGACGCCGTTCACCGTCCGCAGGATCGTAGTCTGGGAATCCGGAGAAATCCCATGCGATACGGCACGACGTCCGAACTCCCGGATGCGGTTCGCACGGCGCTCCCGGAGCCGGCGCAGGAGGTCTACCGGGAGGTGTTCAACCGCGCCCTCGACGAGCAGGAGGACACCCGGGAACCGGAGGAGGCGCGGATCACGGCGGCCCATGATCTGGCCTGGAAGGTCGTGACGCGCCTGTCCAAGCAGGACCCGCGCGATCGCTGGTCCCCCAAGGCCTTCGACGGAATCGTCCCCGGTCTGGGCGCCGACGGCGAGCGTTCGTCCCCCATCCCGGACCTTCGCATGGGGGAACCCCGGAAGACCAGCGGGATGCGCAAGACGACCAGTTCGGGGTCGGACCGGTAGACCGCCGGAACACCGGGAGCCCTGGCGGCAGGAGTGTGGGGATGGTCGATGCCCCCGAACTCGTGGAAACCGTCGAACGACTCCGGCGGGAGATCGCGGAGCGACGTCGGATCGAGAAGATGCTCCGGGCCAGGGAACGGACCCTCAGGAAGAGCGAGGAGCGGTACCGGGGCCTGTTCGAAAGCTCGCACGACGCCCTCATGCTGCTGGAGCCGCCCGACTGGCGGTTCACGTCCGCGAACCCTGCCATGGTGGAAATGTTCCGGGCCCGGAGCGCGGAGGATTTCCTGTCCCGGACGCCCTGGGACCTGTCGCCGCCCCGTCAGCACGACGGACGCATCAGCGGCGACAAGGCCCGCGAAATGATCGAAACGGCCGTGCGCAAGGGGACCCACTTCTTCGAATGGACCCATCGGCGCCTGGACGGCCAGGATTTCCCCGCCACGGTGTTCCTGAACCGTGTCGGGAAGGGCCGGAAGCGGCTGCTGCAGGCCACGATCACGGACATCACCGACCGGAAGCGCAGCGAAGAGGAGTTGGTGGAAAGCGAGTCGCGCTTTCGGAAGATCTTCGAAGGCGGGCCCCTGGGGATGGCCACGGTCGGGCCGGACTTTCGCTTCACCAAGGTGAACGAGGCGTTCTGCCGCTTCCTGGGGTACTCGGAGGCGGAGTTGAAGGAGCGGACCTTCCTGCAGGTCACGCACCCGGACCATACCGGAGGGGATGCGGCAGCGATCGCCCGGTTGGCCCGCGGGGAAGTGGCGGCCTACCGGACCGAGAAACGCTACGTCCGCAAGAACGGGGAATTCATCTGGGGGGCCGCTGCGATATCGACCCTCCGGGATCGGGACGGGCGCCTGGTTTCCTTCCTGGCCTTCGTCGAGGACATCACCGAAAGCCGGGCGGCCCAGGAGAAGATCGCCGCCCAGAAGGAACGTCTGGCCGTGACCCTGCGCAGCATCGGGGATGGCGTGATCACGACCGACGTGCAGGGCCGCATCGAACTGTTGAACGGAGTCGCCGAGACGCTGACGGGGTGGCGGCAGGAAGACGCAGCCGGAAGGCCCCTCGGGGAGGTGTTCCGCATCATCAACGAACGGACGCGCGAGCCCTGCGAGGATCCGGTCACCCGGGTCCTGGCCACCGGGCAGGTCGTCGGCCTGGCCAACCACACGGTGCTGGTCTCGCGGGACGGGCCCGAGCGCGCCCTGGCGGACAGCGGCGCGCCGATTCGCGATGCCGAAGGTCGCATCGTGGGCGTGGTGCTGGTGTTCCGGGACGTGACGGACCGGCAGCGGATGGAGGAGGAACTGCAGCGGTCGCAGAAACTGGAATCCCTGGGGATCCTGGCCGGGGGGATCGCCCACGACTTCAACAATCTGCTGACCGCGATCCTGGGAAACGTGTCGTTGGCCCGCCTGGACGCGGTTTCGGACAGCCCGATGGCCGGGTGGCTGGACAGCGCCTCCAGTGCTGCCGGGCGGGCCCAGAACCTTGCGCAGCAACTGTTGACCTTCGCCCGGGGCGGTGCGCCGGTTCGCCGAACGACGGGCATCGGCCCGCTGATCCAGGATGCGACGGGGTTCTCGCTGCGAGGCCCGAACGTGCGGTGCGAGTTCGCGATCGCGGAGGATTTGTGGCCGGTGGACGTGGACGTGGGGCAGATCAGCCAGGTGATCAGCAACCTGGTGGTCAATGCCGACGATGCCATGCCCGACGGGGGAACGATTCGTGTTTTCGCGCGCAACGTGCCCCCGGACGGTGAACTGCCGGCGGCTCTGCCGAAGGGACGCTACGTGGAAATCGTCGTCGCGGACCAGGGGCCGGGAATCCCCCAGGAATACCTGTCGTGCATCTTCGATCCCTACTTCAGCACGAAACGGAAGGGGGCCGGCCTGGGCCTGACGACCTGCTATTCCATCGCCCAGAAGCATGGCGGCACCGTCATCGCCGAGTCCCGGCCCGGCGCGGGAGCGAGCTTCCATTTGTACCTGCCGGCGTCCGCGCAGGAACCGGTGATGCCGGTGGTCGACGGCGCGATACCGCACGGCCACGGGCGGATCCTGGTGATGGACGACGAGGCGATGATCCGGGAGGTCTGCGGCCACATGCTGGTGCGCCTGGGCTACGAGGTCGAATCCGCCCAGGACGGCGCCGAGGCGATCGAACGGTATGTCGCGGCCCGGGCGGAAGGGCGGCCGTTCGACGCGGTGATCCTGGACCTGACGGTGCCGGGCGGGATGGGAGGCCGGGAGGCGGTCGGCCGGATCCTGGAAATCGATCCGCGCGCCCGGTTGATCGTGTCCAGCGGCTACTCCAACGACCCGGTGACGGACGACTACCGGGCCTACGGGTTCTGCGCCGTCATGGTGAAGCCCTACAGGGTCGGGGATCTGGGGCGGGCCCTGCAGGACGCGCTGGGCCGCTAGTTCGCGACGAACGAATCAATCCATCAGGCGCGACGGGGGCGTGGTTGTATCGGCGGTGGTCTTCGCCTAGCATCGACCGTTCCCAGCGGGACTTCCCGTGTCCTCATTCCCATCGAGGTGAACCATGGTTTGCAGGGAAGGATTCCGGCGGTCGACCCCGGTTCTGGCGGCCCTCCTGATCGCTGCGGCCGCGTCCTGCGGGGGCGGCAGCGGCCCGGTCACCGCCGTCGACGCCATCACGGATATCTCCTATCTGGACGTGACCGTCGGGGACCCGGGCGACAGCGGCGTCGCGCGCGATCCGGCCGGCGGCGAGGACCTCGACGCCCATGCGCTGGAAATCAGTTTCCACCCGGACGTGAAGGATGACGGTAACGGCCTGCTGACCATCAACGAACCGTGCCGCTCGAACGGCGAGTGCCTCAGCGGGTTCTGTGTCGAGGGAGTCGAGGGACCGGTCTGCACGCAGCCCTGTGTCCTGGAATGTCCGCTGGGCTGGATCTGCCGGGCCAGCCGGATCGGCAGCGACGTGGTTTCCCTGTGCCTGCCTCCCGGCGCCGACCTGTGCAAGCCCTGCAAGGTGGACACGCAGTGCAGCGACGGCGCCTGCATCACGGTCGGGGACGGGACCTTCTGCGGCCGGGATTGCCGGGAAGGGGCCTGCCCGGCGGGGTTCGATTGCACGGATGCGACGACGTCCGAGGGCGCGGGGCGCCAGTGCGTTCCGCGCAGCCGGGCCTGCGACTGCCTGGTGACGCAGGCCGGGGCCGAGCGGCCCTGTGCGCGGCAGAACCAGGCGGGCACGTGCCTGGGGTTCGAAACATGCGACCCCGAAACGGGCTGGCTGTGCAACGCGCCGGTGCCGATGGTCGAGGTCTGCAACGGCCTGGACGACAACTGCAACCGCCTGGTGGACGAAACCTTCCCGGAGCTGGGCGCGCCCTGCCACACGGGCCTCGGCGAGTGCCGTCGGGAGGGCGCCTTCCGGTGCGTGGCCGACGGGTCCGCCACCGAGTGCGGGGCGGTGGCCGGGGACATCGCGGAGGAGGCGTGCGACTACCTCGACAACGATTGCGACGGGCAGACCGACGAGGACTTCCGGGTCGAGGGCGGCGGGTACGTGGACGACCATTCCTGCGGGAACTGCTACGTGGACTGCACCGCGATCTACACGCCGGCCAGGCACCACGCGGACGGGGTCTGCAGCGATGCGACCGGTTCCCCGCGGTGCGCCTACGACTGCAATTCCGGATGGGTGGACGCCGACCACAATCCCGAAAACGGCTGCGAACTGCAGATCGATCCGGACGGGATCTACGTGGCCACCCCCGCGAACGGCGGCGCCGACGGCGACCCGTGCGGGAGGCTGTGGGACGCGCCCTGCGCCACCATCACGGCGGCCCTGGCGCAGGCCGTGCAGTCCGGTCGTTCGCGCATCCTGGTGTCGGACGGCGTCTATGCCGAGAACGTCGTGATGGTCGATGGCGTTTCGGTGCTGGGCGGGTACGGCGCGGCGACATGGCAGCGCGATCCCGGCAGCAACCTGACCATCCTCCAGGGGACGACCCCGGACAGCGCGGTGTCCCCGCATCGCAAGGCCGTGGTCGCCGTGGGCATCACGAAGGCGACCGAGTTCTCGGGATTCACGGTCTACGGCGAAAACGTGTACGGCCAGCGTCCGGACGGGCGGGGCGGGAACAGTTATGCGTTCCATGTCCGGGACTGCGGGCCGGGCCTGGTGATCCGGGACGGCATCGTCATTTCGGGGCGGGGCGCGCCCGGCACGACGGGGGCGAACGGTTCCCGGGGGCCCAACGGCCCGGACGGTGCCGGTGGCGCACAGTGCACCGCTTCCGGCGTGGTCGGTGCGTGCGCGGGCGTGACCAGCGCCGGGGGCGCAGCGGGCGCCAGCGAATGCGGCGTTTCGGGCGGCCGGGGCGCGGATTCGGTGTGTGCGGCGGGGATCGTGCAGATGCCGTCGGGGGGCCAGGGATCGGGCGCCGCGGCGGGCCTGGGGGGCGCCGGGGGCTGGTCCGACACGGTCAGCGCGGCGTGCCTGGTCTGTCACAGCGACGGCCAGGTCGATTTCGGATTCGACGGGGGCCGGGGCGGTTCGGGTGGCACCGGGACCGCCGGGGCCGGATGCACGGACGCGAACGGCCAGATTTCCGGCGGCGAGTGGCTGTCCGAAACGGCCGGCGCCGGAACGGCCGGCGTGGCCGGATCCGGTGGCGGCGGCGGCGGCGGCGGGGCCGGCGTCGATCTGGACGTCGCGTGCGGCTACGACGATCGGGTCGGTTCGGCGGGCGGCGGCGGCGGAGCGGGCGGCTGCGGAGGCCTGGGCGGCGAGGCGGGGCGGGGCG
Organism: uncultured Myxococcales bacterium; assembly: GCA_903847405.1. Lineage (GTDB taxonomy): Bacteria > Myxococcota_A > UBA9042 > DTJE01 > DTJE01 > CAIZWN01. The sequence goes on from CAINDP010000007.1 coordinate 14,036, forward strand.
GCGGCGCCTCCATCGGCCTGTTCGTCATCAACACGACGGGCGTCGCCGGCCTGGTCCCGGTGGTCCGCGACCTTCGCGTGGTCCGCAACCATGGCGGCCCGGGAGGGCAGGGCGGCAGCGGCGGCACCGGGGGTGTCGGCGGCTCCGGCGGCGGGGGCGGTTCGGTGGACTGCGCGCAGAACGCCGCGGGAAACCCCTACTGGTTCAAGGTCTGCATCGGCAAGGGCGGCACCGGTGGCGACGGCGGGATTGGCGGCGCGGGCGGCGGCGGCGGCGGGGGCTGCGGCGGGCCTTCCTGGGGCATCCTGGGGGTCGGTGTGGCCGGCGACGTGCCGGACTGGTGCACGCCTTCCGGTTCCAACGTGTTCGGTGCCCTGGGCAGCGGCGGGCCCGGCGGGGCGGGCGGCAACTCGGCAGGGCAGACCGGCACCGCCGGGGCGGCGGGCGACGCCGCGGACTGCCGCATCCAGTGAGCCTCCCGAACCGGGTCTACGACCGCAAAAGCGCCGCCATCTGCGCAAGCGCGGCGAGGGCGGTGGGAAGCGCCGCGACGGTCATCGGCAGGGCGCTGGACCAGACCAGGAACGTGACCCGTGCCAGCAGTCCGCCGTAGAACCCGGCGACCAGATCGTCGCCCATGACGCCGAACGCACTGTCGGTTCGATCCAGGAAGTTCGCGGGCAGCGGCTTGGTCGCGTCGAACAGGCAGAAAAGGGCGAAGGGCAGGAACAGGGCAGGGCCCTGGAGGCCCGACAGGAGGCAGGCCAGCCACGCCCCGGACACCTCGTCGATGGTGACCTCGGACGGATCCTCGACGCCGCTGGACCGCTGGACCCGCGTGACGGCGACGGTGCCGACGACGGTGACCGCCCCCAGGAGCAGGGCCGACACCAGGGGGGAAGGCAGGAACGCCGCGATCAGGGTGCCCACGATGGCGCCCCAGAGTCCGCCGACCGGCAGGAAGCCGGTGAAAAGCGTCGACGCGAAGGCCAGGGCCGCGCGGTCCAGCGCGGGGCCGTTGCGCAGGATGGCCCGCACCCGGGGGCGACCGGCGCGCCGTGCGATCGACTGGGCCTTGGCGTTCGAGCGTGTGCGGAACCATTCCATGGCGATCCGCCCCGCGAGTGTCAGTGGATGGCCGCAAGGTTCTCGATGGCCTCGGACGTGCACTCCGGCGGCGCCGTGACGGGATTGCACCGGGACGGCGTGCCGCCGGCCAGGTCGAACCAGTAGGCGCCGGCCGCCGACTGCACCGGGTAGTCCGTGCTGATGATGTGGGCGCCCAGGCGCTGGGCTGCATCGGCGCCCGCCTGGTTCGAGGCGTCCGAGTCGCCCACGCCGTCCGGACTGGTCCGTTGCAGGTAGCCCGCCGCGACGTTCGCCTGGATCTCTGCCTCGTCCCGCACGGGGTTTCCGTTCTCGATGACGCCGCACCAGGGTTCGCCGCCCTCGCCACGGAGGAAGAACACGCCGCCTTCGCTGTTCGGGTGCAGCAGCAGGTAGTTGTCGCGATGTTCCGAGGTGTCCAGCAGGATGAAGAACGCCTTGCTGCGCGTGCTGCCCAGGGTCGGCCAGCCGTCCTTCTGGAGGGCTTCGGCCACTGTCGCCCGGGCGCCGCGCACGTCGTCCGGGACCACCAGTCGCTGGCGGGGCCACACCGACAGGATTTCGGCGTCCAGATCGGCGTAATGGCCCACGATCTTCTCCCACTCCTCGTCCACGTCGTCCTTGGGCTCGACCAGCACGTACAAGACCTGGTGCCCGGGATGGGCGTCGGACCACGTCTTCAGGATCGTCAGGCATTCCTTGAACGTCGCGCAGGTCGTTCCCGGATCCGCCAGGGGGATGTGGTGCACCGTGAAGGCCAGGAGGTCCGAGTCCCAGTGCACGTCCAGTTCCACCTGCCGGATGCCCTGGTCCTGCAACTGCACGTCCAGCGGGGCGTGGGTGTACTTCCACTGCGCCATCGCCCCCTCGGACTCCACGTGGTACGAGTTGTGGGTGCCCTTCACCTGGATGTGGTTCAGGCGCAGCACATTGTCCAGGGGGCCCACGAAGGCCGGGATGTCCACGGGAACGTCGGCGGGTGTGTCCACGGGAACGTCGGCGGGTGTGTCCACGGGAACGTCGGCGGGTGTGTCCACGGGAACGTCGGCGGCGACGTCCTCGCCGCCCTGGTCGTCAGGGGCGATCCCCGTCGAGTTCCCGCCGCACGCGGCCAACGCCAGCACCAGCACCCACGCCATCCGTCGCATCACGAACCTCGTTGGACAATCCCCGGGGAGGGATTCTACCGTGGACCTCGACCCGATGTCGCGGGTTCTATTTCGGACACGAGGGGCAGCCGCCGCAGTTGTTGTCGCTGCACCCCCCCACCGCCATGTTCCCCGTCACTTGCAGCGTGTAAGGGCTGCAGCCCGTGCCCGCGTGGAACGCGACGTGGATCAGGACGTCCATGCTGTCGCTGCATCCCAGCAGGCAGGCGAACCCGGTGTGATCGTCCCAGCAGAAGCCGACGTCCTCGGTCCCGCCGGTGCCGGCGCCGGCGCCCAGGCTGGCGCCGGAGCAGGCGGAGAAGGTGTAGACGTCATAGTCGGTGGACGCCGGGACGACCAGGTGGACACCGGCGCTGAGGTAGGACTGGCTGCTGGAGTCCTCGTTCACGGTCACCCGGTACCATCGGCCCCTGGTGCCGGTGGCGCTGAGGACGTCCGAACCGCTGTCGCCCTTGATGGTCCCGAGGTATTGCGCCGTGGCCTGCGTGTTCGTGTCGAGGCCCAGGTTCACCTCGCACCCGTCGCCGTCGATCCCGTTGCAGTTGCCGTAAAGGTCGTCGCAGGCGGAAATGGAGCAGGTCCCGGTGGCGCAGGTGGGGTTGGCATTGGTTCGCCAGCACGGGACGCCGCAGTCCCCGCAGTCGGTCAGCGTGCGGATCCCGCGCTCGCAGCCGTTGACGACGTTTCCGTCGCAGCTTTTCCAGCCGTCGCTGCACGTCGGCGCGCACGTGCCGTTCGTGCAGGTCGTGGTGCCGTTGGCGTTCGAGCAGGCGTTGCCGCAGGACCCGCAGTGGTCGACGTCGGTCGACGTCATTTCGTCCGTGGCGCCGTCGCAGTCGTTGTCGCGTCCGTCGCACGACGTTTCGCCGGCCGCCTGGTAGAACCCGCTGCACGCCTGGTAGCGCGTGCCGTCGCAGTCCAGCCAGCGCCCGCCCGCGCAGAGCCCGGCCGGCTTCGTGCAGCCGCTGCAGACGCCCTGGGTCAGTTCGCAATATCCGAGGTCGTTGGTCAGCAGGTCCGGATCCTCCGCGTCGGTGCTGCCGTCGCAGTCGTCGTCCAGTCCGTTGCAGGTTTCGGGGGCGGGCATGCCGGGCGTGCAGGAGTTCGGCGCGCCGTTCACGCACGCCGGTACCTGGCGGGCGCACAGGCCCAGCCCGCACGTGACGACACCCGGGTTGACGTTGGTGCAGGTGCCCGGGATCCCGCCCGTGCAGGTGCCCGACGTCGGCACCTGGCAGACGGGGTCGCAGTCGGCCCGGACGTCGCCCGGGGGCTGCGTCGGGCACAGGTCGGCCGCGGGCTGGCAGCCGCCGTTGCCGTTGCAGGCCGTGTCGGGAACGTCCGCCCGGTCGCGGCACCGGCCGTCCGTCCAGCCGGCGAAGGAGCCGTCGCACAGGACCGTGCCGCACTCGCCGTCGGGATCCTGCGCGACCCCGACGTAGCTGCACGTCCCCTCGAGGCCGGGCACGTCGCATCGCCGGCAGAGTCCCGTGTTGCATGCGCTGGTGCAGCAGGTCCCGTCGACGCACGACAGCCCCGCCTGGCAGTCGGTGGCCTGCGTGCACGGGGTTCCTGCCGCGAGGTCCGCCTGGCAGGTGCCGCCGCTGCAGTGGGCGTTCGCGTCGCAATCGGAATGGAACGTGCACGAGTTGGCGCAGGTCGGGTACACCTGGGTCTGGTCGGCCGTGCACAGGACGGCAGGGTAGGCACCGCAGTCGCTGGCCTGCAGCCCGGCGCAGCCCGAGTCGTCGTTCACCAGCACGCCCGGCTCGCAGGACTGGCCGGCGGTGCAGATCGCATCGCGCCGGTCCCCCTGGCATTGCGTCGGGGTTGTGCAGGTGGGCACCTGTCGATAGCCCGCCGGGCAGTTGGCTGCCGTCGCGCAACAGTCGCCCGCAGCGCAGCAGAAGCCGTTCTGGCAATGTCCGGCCGTGCAATCCGAATCCTCGTCGCACGGCGCCCCGTCCGGCAGGTCCGCCAGGCACGCCGGTGGATCGCAGTGGGCGTTGCCGTCGCAGTGCGCTTCCGTAGCGCAGGTCGCGGCGCAGGCCGGTGCGGACTGATCGACCAGGCCGCTGCAGTACATCGAGGGGTACAGATCGCAGGCCAGGGCTTCCCGGGCCGGATCGCAGGCCGTGTCGTCCGGGACGTTGGCCGTCGATCCGCACCTGCTGACGACGCAGGTCGCGTCCACGCGGTGGCCCTGGCAGGTGGCCGCGGTGTCGCAAGTCGGAGGCGCCTGGTACAGGACCGGGCACGCCGCGGCCGAATCGCAGCAGTCGCCCGTCGCGCAGCAGAAGCCGTTGCCGCAGTGGCCGCCGGTGCAGTCGGACCCCTCGTCGCACGAGTACCCGTCGGCCAGGTTGGGCTGGCAGGTGCCGTCGCAGTGCCAGCCGGACAGGCAGTCGGTGTCCAGCGTGCACGTGGCCGCGCACTGGGGCTCGACCTGGCTGACTTGCCCGCTGCAGTGGACGGGAAGGAACGGGGAACAGTCCTTGGCCGGCGTGTCGCGCGTGCAGCCCTGGTCGTCGTCGAGGCCGGGGCCGATCGCGCAGACGTTGGATACGCAGGCCGCGTCGCGGCGTGTCCCCTGGCAGGTCGTCGGCACGTCGCACGCCGGAGCCTGGCGGAAGGCTGCCGGGCAGTCGAACGCCTGCGCGCAGCAGGTGGTGTCGGTCCCGACGCAGCAGAAGCCGTTGGCGCAATGGCCGCCGACGCAGTCGGAATTCTCGTCGCAGGCGCTGCCGTCGTTCACGTCCGGGACGCAGGCGGCGCCGTCGCAGTGGGCGTTCCCGTCGCAGTCGGCATCGGAGCCGCAGGTCAGCGGGCAGGGCGGTTCTGCCTGGGTCGTCGCGCCGCTGCAGGCGACCGACGGGAACGGACCGCACTCCTTGGCCACGACCAGCGTCGTGCAGGCCTGGTCGGTGTCGATGCCGACCCGCGTGGAACACATCCAGTCCACGCATTGGGCCGCGTCCTGCGACCCCTGGCACGTCGTCGGGAAGTTGCACGTCGGGGGCTGGGTGTAGGGCGCCGGACAATCGGCCGGCGACACGCAGCAGTCCCCCGCGCGGCAGCAGAACCCGTTGCGGCAGTGGCCGGTCGTGCAGTCGGAGGCCTCGTTGCAAGGGCTGCCGTCGGGGGTGTCGGCCTGGCAGGTCCCGTCGCAATGCGCCTCGGGGTCGCAGCCCGCGTCGGTCGCGCACGCGGCGGGGCAGGTCGGCTGCCCCTGCTGGGTGGCGCCGCTACACGTGATCGACGCGTACGGGCCGCAGGTCGACGCGACCACCGCGCCGTCACAGCCGCTGTCGTCCGGGAGGTCGCCGGTGCTGCCGCAGATTGAACCGACGCAGGACGCGTCCACGCGGTGCCCCTGGCACGTGACCGGGTCGACGCAGGTCGGCGGTGCGCCGTAGCGGCCGGGACAGTGGGCGGCGATGTCGCAGCAGTCGCCGGCCACGGACCGGCAGCAGTACCCGTTGCGACAGTGGCCTGCCGTGCAGTCCGTGTCGACCAGGCAGGGGTTGCCGTCCGCGAGGTTCGCGACGCAGAAGCCGCCCGTGCAGTGTGCGCCGGGGTCGCAGTCGTTCAGAAGGGTGCAGCCGGTGGGGCACGCCGGGGCGACCTGCTCGCGGGCCGAGGTGCAGAACACCGAGGGATACAGGACGCAGGTGCTGGCCAGTTGTCCCACGCACCCCTGGTCGTCGTCCACCAGGGGGCCGACCTGGCAGCGGTTGTCCGAACAGACCGGATCCCGGCGCTGGCCCTGGCAGTCGGCGGGGGCGACGCAGGCGGAAGCCTGTCCATAGCGGGCCGGGTCGCAGTTCCCGGCCGCGGCGCAGCAGTCCCCCGCCGCGCAGCAGAAGCCGTTGCCACAGTGATGGCTGGTGCAGTCCGAGTCCTCGTCGCAGGTCCCGCCGCCCGGCAGGTTGGGCAGGCATTGCGCGGCGTCGCAGTGGGCGCCTTCATCGCAGCCTGCGTCCGACGAACACTGGGTCGTGCAGGGAGGTTCGGCCTGGTCGGACTGGCCGTTGCAGGTCACGGTCGGGTACAGCCCGCAGTCCTTCGACGCGATCAAGGAGGTGCACCCCTGGTCGTCGGGCGTGCCGGGCTGGGTGAGGCATACGTTGCCCCGGCAGACGGCGGCCGCGACGGTGCCCTGGCAGGTGGTCGGAAAGTCGCATGCCGGCAGGCCGCGGTAGCCCGGGGGGCAGTCCGCCGCCACGGTGCAGCAGTCGCCCCTGGCGCAGCAGAAGCCGTTCCGGCAATGGCCCCCGGTGCAGTCGGAGTTCTCGTCGCAGACGGCGCCGTCGGGCTGGTCGGCCAGGCAGACACCGTCGCAATGCGCCGCCGGGTCGCAGTCGGCGTCCCCGACGCAGGCGGCCGGGCAGGCCGGGCTGGTCTGGTTGACGGCGCCGCTGCACGTCGCGTCCACGTACAGACCGCAGGGATTGGCCACCACGCCGCGGTCGCAGGCCTGGTCGTCCGGAATGTCCGCCCCGCGGCCGCAGACGGCCCCCAGGCAGGTGGCATCGACCCGGTGTCCCTGGCAGGTCGCGGCGTCGTCGCACGACGGCGCGTCGTGGTCGCCGGCCGGGCAGTCCGTTGCGGTCCCGCAGCAATTCCCCGACGGGCAGCAGAAGCCGTTGGCGCAACGTTTTGCGGCACAGTCGGAGTCCTCGTCGCAGGACAGGCCGTCCGGCACGTCGGGCTGGCACGTCACGTCGCAGTGGAAGCCGGGCTGGCACTCGGCATCGCTCCCGCACGCCGCTCCGCAGATCGGCGCGATCTGGCGCACGGCCCCGGTGCAGCGCACCGGCTGGTAGGGCGCGCAGTCCTGGGCGACCACGTCCGGCCCGCACCCGCCGTCGTCCTCGAGCCCCTCGCTGATCGCGCACGTCGCGGCCAGGCATGTGGCGTCGCGGCGCGTGCCCTGGCAGGTGGCCGGCGTGTCGCACGTCGAGGCCACGGTGTAGGCCGGGGGGCAGTCCGCGGGCTGTCGGCAGCAGTCGCCCGCGGCGCAGCAGAAGCCGTTTCCGCAGTGGTCGCTGGTGCAGTCGCCTGCGTCGACGCAGGGTTGGCCGTCGGGGTTGTCGGCTACGCACGCCCCGCCGGCACAGTGGGCGTCGGCGTCGCAGTCCCGGGTTTCCCGGCACGTGGCCGGGCAGGCCGGTTCGGCCTGATCCGGGGCGCCCGTGCAGAACGCCGCAGGATACAGGCCGCAGTCCTTCGCCTGGGTGACCGGCGTGCAGCCCGAATCGTCCGGGGTGCCCGCGGCCGTGCCGCACACGTGGCTCTGGCAGATCGCCGCGTCGATCTGGCCCTGGCAGGTGCTGGGGAACAGGCAGGTCGGGCGGCCGCCGTAGGTGGCCGGGCAGTCCGTCGGGCTGTTGCAGCAGTCGCCGCCCGTGCAGCACAAGCCGTTGTCGCAGTGCCCGCTGCGGCAGTCGGAGGGCTCGTCGCAGGCGCCGCCGTCGGGGGTGTCGGCCAGGCAGGTCCCGTCGCAATGCGCTTCGTCGTCGCAATCGGCGTCCGCGAGGCAGCCGAAAGGGCACTCCGGAGCGGTCTGGTTCGCCGCGCCGGTGCAGTGCACCGCACGATAGAAGCCGCAGGGGTTCGACTGGATCGCCCCCGTGCAGCCCGAGTCGTCCGGGAGGTTGTCGGTGGAGGCGCACGTGGCACCGACGCAGCGCGCGTCGATCCGGTGGCCCTGGCAGGTCGGCGCGTCGTCGCACGCCGCGGCCAGGCCATAGCGCGACGGGCAGTCCCCGGCGGCACCGCAGCAGTCGCCGACCGCGCAGCAGAACCCGTTCTCGCACCGCTTGACCGCACAGTCGCCGGGCTCGTCGCAGGGTTGGCCGTCGGGAGTGTCGGGGATGCAGGTGCCGTCGCAGTGCCAGCCGTCGCGGCATTCGCGGTCGGCCACGCAGGCGGTCGGGCAGGCCGGGGTGACCTGGACCAGCGCGCCGGTGCAGGTGACTGCCTGGTACGGCGCGCAGGCGTTGGCCACGGTCTGGGGGCCGCACGCGGAATCGTCCTCGACCGCCGGCCCGATCGTGCAGGTCCACAGGCTGCAGACCGCGTCGTGGTGGGTTCCCTGGCAGGTTGCGGCGTCGTTGCAGGTGGGCGCGATGGCGTACCGGGAAGGGCAGTCGGAGGGCTGGCTGCAGCAGTCGCCGCCGGTGCAGCAGAAGCCGTTGGCGCACCAGCCGTGGGCGCAGTCCGCGTTGCCGAAGCAGGGGTACCCGTCCGGCACGTCGGCGATGCAGATCCTCAGCGTCGGGTCGCAGTGCGCGGATTCCACGCAGGTCGTGTCATCCTCGCAGGACGACGCGCAGCGGATGCCCTTCGCACCGCCGCCCTCGCACGTGTATCGTCCGCATTCCACCTCGTCCGGGCTCACGCACTCGCCGTGCACGCACGTCGCCACACCCGTCTCGAAGTAGCGGTTGGCGCTGCCGGTGCAGGCGAACGAGGGGCAGTCCGAAACGGCTTCGTCCGTGGTGCCGTCGCAGTCGTCGTCCACGGAATTGCAGGCTTCGGTCGTGGCCTTTCCCGCGGTCGAGCACGCCGCCGCGTCCGGCGACGCGCACGCCACGCGCCCGTCGGCGCACAGGCCGGTGCCGCAGGCCTCCGCGACGGCCCGGACGGTCCCGTCCCAGTCGACGCTCGTGAAGCCCTCGTCGAACTGCTGGTCGCAGTCGTTGTCGCGGCCGTCGCACGCTTCCGCTTCGGGCGTCGCGGCGGTGCAGTCGCCCCAGCCCTCGGCGCCCCGGCAGGTCTCTTCGCCGAAGCACGTGCCGATTTCGGCCACTGTGTTCTGGCACCCGCGCTTCGTGCCGTCGACCCCCTCGCCGCAGATGCAACTGGCCGTCGTCGGCAGGCACTGGCGCGCGGTCAACTGACCGGTCAGGTCGTCCGTGAGGTCGGTGCAGGCGTAGCCGTCAGGACACTCGCCGGTGCGCGCGCAGTCGGCGGCGCAATAGAGGCCGGCGGCCGCTCCCGTGCCGATGCGAAGGCACAGGTCGCCCTCGGCAGCGCAGTCCAGGTCCACCGTGCAGGGCTTGCACAGGCTGTGCGTTTCGGGGGCGCAGAGGTACTCCACGTCGGGGTAGGTGTTCACGACGGCCTTGCACAGCCAGCCCGCCGGGCATTCGTCCAGGCAGGACTGCGTGCAGACGCTCCCGTCCAGGTACGGGACGCACCGCAGGCTGGCGCAGTCGGCGTTTTCGCGGCAGGGGCACAGGAACGCGCCGGGCGTCGACGCACAATCGGGGGGGGCATCCGTCAGGCCGTCCTCGGGGCCCGGGTCCGGCAGCGCCTCCGGGAGATCGTCGCCCGCGTCCAGGGAAACTTCCGGGATGACGACTTCCAGCGTGTCCGGCAGGGGGATGTCCACCGGGTCGGACTGCGACGACTTCGCGCATCCTCCGGCCAGGAACCCGGCTGCAACCAGTACCGCTGCCAGCGTGACGCGGAAGATGACGGTGTTCAGCATCGGGGCCTCCGATGGGGCTGCGCCCAGGGCTCCAGGGATGGGTTCAAGACGTTGAGGAGAGTATCGATGGAGGGCCGGGAAGGGTCAATCGACGGGCCGGCGCGGTCAGGAAGGACACCGACCTTGCGTGGTGGTGCGAGAGAGGGGACTCGAACCCCTAAGCCTTTCGGCGCTGGAACCTAAATCCAGGGCGTCTGCCAATTCCGCCACTCTCGCGACGACGCGGCGATGCGCGTCAACGGGGATGAGGGTAGCCCGGCGACGCGGGGTGTCAAGGCGCGGATCCGTCGCTGGACCGCGGGAACAGGCGTCCCAGCAGGCCCCGTCCGACCTTTTCCAGCGCGCCGCGGGTGGCGCCCCGTCCGGCCTTCTTGTAGCGCCAGTGCGCGGCGTCGCCGTCGGGGCCGTCCGCCTGGAGGTGCATTTCGGGGGTGCGCAGTTGGACCTCGAACACCGGGCCCTCGGTGGCGCGCAGGTGGGTGTGCAGGCTCTGGTAGCCGTTGGGCTTGGGCCGCGCGATGTAGTCCTTGAAGGACAGCAGTTGCGGCTCGAACCGGCGGTGCAACGCGTCCAGGGCACGGTAGCAGTCCCCGGTCCCGGGCAGGATCAGCCGGAAGCCGAAGACGTCCTGGACCTGGTCCACCGCGATGTCGAGGGCCTGCATCTTGCGCCAGATGCCGGCCACGTGCTTGGCGCGGCGTTGCAGGTCCACGATGGACACCCCGGCCCCTTCCAGCGCCGCGCGGATCGCATGCTCGCGCAGGCCCAGCCACGCGGGCGGCGAGTCCGTGATCGACGAAAGGTACGCCCCCACCCGCGCAAACGCCTCGGGGTTCAGCACGCGGAGGGCCGCGTCGTCCAGCCGCGAACGGAGGCCCAGATCGCCCAGGCGCTCCGCCATCAGGACGTCCTGCTCCCAGGTCACCCGGGCGTGCTCGACCACCTCGGGGTCGTCGGGGCTCTGGGACTCCAGCAGGCGCAGTTTGTACATCAGGTACGTGCGTTCCATCTGGGATTCGGACTCGTCGTCCGGGCCGGTGTCGCCGGTCGCGCCGGGGCGTGCGGGCTGTGCCCCGGCGGCCGCCAGGGGGGGGACGATGGGCCCCGGGGTCGAGGCGGCGGCGTCGTGACGGGGGAAAGCACAGGCGACCCCGTCGGGATGCGGGACGTTCATTGCCCTGCGCTGGGCCTCGACCAGGCGGCGCACCGTCTGTTCGAGGTCGGACCCCAGCCGCCAGATCTCGTGGCCGAGGTACCGCCATTCAGGCGCCCCCTGGACGTCCTTGAGGACGCCCAGGTAGCCGTGACCCATCTGGCGCAGGCCTTCCTGCAGGCGGTGCAGCGGGCGGGCGACCAGGAAGTGGTTGGCCACGACCAGCGAACCCACCACCGACAGCACCAGCAGCGCCATCTGCAGGAACCAACTGCGCCAGCGTCGCCGCGCCTCGTCGGGGAACGAGGGTGCGTCGGTCCAGACGGCCAGGGTTCCGGGATCGCGCCCCAGCACCGGCGAAAACACGGGCAACTGGGCATAGGGCACGCCGGTGGACGGGGCCTTGTCGAACCGCAGCAGCACCTCGGGATCCGAGGACGCGACGATCTGGCCCAGGCCATCCACGAGGTCCAGGCGGACGGACGATCGGGCCCGGTTCAACACCTGTCGCGAAAACCGATCGATGCGGGCCTGGGCCGTTGCGAGGTCCCGGGTCGCCTCGATGTCCTCGACGAGGGAACCCATGAATTCGTCCAGCAGCATCTTGCGGTCGGTGCTGTCGTGGTCGATGTTCCGGTACAACTGGACCAGGCTGAAGGCGCCGACGACGGTCGCGACGGTGACGGCGGTGACCAGGGCGAACCGCCATCCCAGGGGCACGCGCTCCAGGATGCGGCTGGGATTGGGCCAGCCTTCCGGGTGTCTCCGCACTCGGCCTCCGTTCCTCCCGAAGCCGAAGCCGCCTCGGGACGGTCCAAGGGTTCAAGGCGCCGACGTCGGCGCCCGGTGCCTGGGTCAAACCCCTCGATTGCAGGGCTATTCCGGTGCATCGTACCCCGTGCCTCCCGTCCGGGGAACCCTTTCGGCCCGAATGCCCGGACGCGCGGCCCGAACGGGGGCTCCTGGGGGGGCGCATGCAATGCCTGCTCGACTTCGGATCGTGGCGCCGCTATCATCCCTCGCATGAGACCCACACCCTTCCAGGTCTTCTGTGGCTACTATCTCGGTCTGAACCGGGAGTTCGTCTACAAGTTCTTCAACCAGATGCAGTTGGCGGCGCACTTCGGGATGGACCCGGCCGAGCTGCGGCACCTGATGGAAGAGTACTACCTGACTCCCGAAATCACGCGCCACGTGAACTACAACATGGCCAAGGCGCATGCCACGGCGCAGGAACTGTTCGACGCCGGCGGCAAGGACGATGTCATCGCCTTCGCCAAGACGGCGTTCGAGGAGTTCCACCAGGCGCTGGTCCGGTACGATCCGTCGAAGGACTTCGAAAACGTGGACTATGACCGCCTCTTCCCCGGCGACAAACCCCCCACGCCCATCGATGACGATGCTGGCGATTGACGGCCTGCGGGTCGTGCATCGCGGCCCGCGGACGCCGGTCGTGGCGGTCGCCGGGCTGGATCTGGCCGTCGCCCCCGGCCGCGCCGTCGCCCTGGTGGGCGAATCGGGCAGCGGCAAGAGCACCGTGATCAACATCGTGCTGGGACTGCTGAACCGTGCCGAGGTTTCGGGCGCGGTGACGGTGGACGGCGTCGACATGCTGCGGGCGCCCCAGCGGGTCCTGCGGCGGATGCGCGGGCGCCGCATCGGCTTCGTGGGGCAGCAGTCCTTCGCCGCGTTCGATCCCCTGTTCCCGGTGGACGCCCAGTTGCGGGAAGCGTGGCGGGCGCACGCGGCGGGCGGGGCGACAGGCATGGACGCGGCGATTGCCGGGGCACTGGACGTGGCGGGCCTGGACCTGGCGGGGCTGGCGGCGGGCCTTCCGCCCCACCGGCTGTCGGGCGGGATGCTGCAGCGGGCGCAGGTGGCGGCCGCGTTGCTGCACCGGCCGCCGCTGGTGCTGGCCGACGAGCCCACGTCGGCGCTGGATGCCCTCCTGGCGCGGCGCCTGGCCGAGGCCCTGCGGGCCCTGCGGGACAATGGGACCGCGGTCCTGCTGGCGACGCACGACCTCGGGTTGGCGGCCCGGGTGGCCGACGAGGTCGTGGTGATGCGCGCCGGGACCGTGGTCGAGCGGGGACCCGTCGGGGAGGTCTTTGCGCGGCCCCGGGAGGCCTACACGGAAGCCCTGCTGGCCGCGCACCCGTCCCGGGGGCTTCTGTTGGATCGCCCCGAGGTCGTGGACGAGGCGGGAGCATGAGCGGGGTGTCGCTGGAGATCCGGGGCCTGACCGTTCCTCGCGGACGGCCCGGCGACCCGCCGATCCTGGACGACGTGTCGCTGTCGATGGCGGCCGGCGTCCGCCACGGGCTGATCGGCGCCAGCGGTTCCGGGAAGTCGACGCTGCTGCGCGCGGTCCTGGGGCGCGTCCCTGCGGCTTGCGGCGCCGTCCGTGTCGGCGAATGGACGGTGCCCGCCGCGGACCGTGCGTCGTCGCGGATGCTGGCAAGAACCGTGGCGTGGATCCCCCAGGACGCGGCCGGCTCCCTGGACCCCTGCATGACCGCCCGGGAGGCCGTGGCCGAAGGGTTGCTGCTGCACGGGATCGCGTCGGGCCGGGAGGCCGGGCGTGTTGCCGCGGAGCACCTGGAACGGGTGGGAATTCCTGCCGACGCCTTCGATCGTCGGCCGGGCGAACTGTCGGGCGGGCAATCCCAGCGGGTCGCCGTGGCGCGGGCCCTGGCGACGGGTCCGGGCCTGGTGCTGGCCGACGAGCCCACGTCCGCCCTCGATCCCCTGCTGCAGGCCCGCCTGCTGCACCTGCTGTTCGAACGGTGCGCGGCGTCGGGCGCGACGGTCCTGCTGGTCGCCCACACCCTGGGGATCGTGCGCCGATTCTGCGACGCGGTGACGGTCCTCCAGGACGGTCGGATCGTGGAAACCGGGGCGACACCAGACGTGCTGGACCGCCCGGCCCACCCGGTCACCCGGGCCCTGATCGCGGCCGAACTTCTGCCGATCCCGGAAGGCTCCCTCGCTGCGGCCCATCCCCCCTCGCCCCGCGGGCCCGTCGATTGACGCTCCCGGCCGCCGGGCGTACCGTTCAATCCATGCGAATCCCCCCAGAAGGAAGGACATCATGAAGAACATGTCGTTGGATTGTCCCGAGTCGGCTTCGTCTTCGGCGAGAGTTTCCTGCGGAAACCCATCGCCTGCGCCTGCGCGCTCGGGAGGAACCCTGGATTGTCCCGAGTCGGCTTCGTCTTCGGCGAGAGTTTCCTGCGGAAACCCATCGCCTGCGCCTGCGCGCTCGGGAGGAACACCGGTGATTGCCGTGGTGTTGGTCCTGCTGCTGTGCGCCTGCGGGGACAGCGGCGGTGGAGGGGTGACGGACAACGGCGGGAAGGACGTGATCCTTGCCGTGCCGGATCTGCCCGCCTTCACCCCCCCGGAGAAGAACGCGCTGGTCGGGCGCGTGCTGTCCTCGACCGGGCAGGGACTCGAGGGCGTGGCCGTGTCCGCCGACTCGGGCGGATCCGCCGTGACGAACTACGACGGGTACTACTTCATCGCCGACGTTCCGCCGCGGGACCGGATCGTCGTGTCCTTCCGGGAGGAGGGCTTCATCCCCGCCACCCGCTCGGGCGCCATGGTGCTGGATGGCCGTACCGTGGTCAACGCCGTGCTGCTGCCGCGGGTCGCGTCGAAGCCCCTGGGCGACGGCGCGGCCGTGTTCAGCCAGGGCACCGTGACCCTGGACAAGAGCGCCGTCGTGGACCTGAACGGCGTCCCCGTGACGGGCGACGTGCAGGTTCGCGCCACGCCCATTCCGACCCGGGGCGCGGGCGTCATCGCGGCGCCGGGCGACTTTTCCGCCACCACCCAGGCCGGCGCGACGGCGCAACTGGAAACCTACGCGATGTCGGACTACCAGGTGGTGGGCGAGGACGGCGCGGAACTGAAGATCGGCGCCGGGAAGACGGCCGACATCGAAATGCTGCTGCCCGCGGACACGACGCTGGAGGAAGGCGACGTGTTGCCGGCGTGGCACTTCGATGACGTGACGGGACGCTGGATCGAGGAAGGGACGGGCACCGTCGTGAAGTACTCGGCAGACCCGACGCGGCTGGCGTTCAAGGCCACGGTCAGCCACTTTTCGACCTGGAACTGCGACAAGACCATGGAAACGACCTGCATCTCGGGCACCGTGAAGCTGTGCGACGGGACGCCCGCACCGTCGGCCGACCTGTCGGCGCAGGGGGTTTCGTACGACGGTACCTCGGGGGGATTCGCGGGCCTGGACGGGACGTTCTGCGTCGCCGCCAAGACGGGTGCGACGGTGACGCTGGCCGCGGCCTCCGGGTACGGCGCCGCGCGCCTGGTGGCCGTGACCACGGTGCAGACGGGAACCGCCGCGTCGTCCTGCCCGGGGCCCTGCACCCAGGCGGACATCGTGCTTCCGTGCAGCCCGAAGGATTCGACGGTGGACTGCGACGACACGTGGTTCGCGGGATGCACCTCCTGCGTGCAGGGGCGCGTCGTGGACAAGGACGGGAATCCCCGGCCGGCCGTCCTGAAGGCGGCCGCCGGCAACAGCACGTTCACGGTCGTGACGGACCAGGCCGGGCACTACTGCGCGCCGGCCGCCAAGGGGGCGCTGGTGACGATCACCGCCAGCGGGCCCAGCGGGGAAACCGGGGCGATCACCACCGTGCCGCAGAACGCCGGCCAGTGTCCGGACTGCGAAACGGCGCCGGATCTGACGCTGAACGACGCGGTCCAGACGGGCACCGAAGGTCTCGACTTCGCGACGTGTCCGACGGACCTCGGCGGGCTGGCGTTGACCGGCCTGGTGGCCAACGGCAGCGATCCGCGCCTGGCGAAGATCGACGGTGGATGGGTGACGCTGATCGACCGCGGGGCCACCATGGAAACGGGACGCTGGCAGCTGGCGATCAGCCTGGTGTCGTCGAAGTCCGTGGGCATCGCGGGCGCCCCGATCGCGACGGTGGACCTGTACCTGGACGCGGCGCCGACGGCCGCGGCCACCTTTGACGTCGCCGACGGCGAGGGGTACGTGGTCCAGGGGAGCGCATGGTCGGCCGCCGGGTCGCTGACCGGCCTGGGCGGTGAAACCTACCAGTTGCAGGGCGGCACCAGTTCGCCGATCGGGTCGGGCCAGATCCGCTTTGACGGCGGGTTCGCGAACGTGGGTGACCCGGTGAAGGGCTCGTTCGTGCTGTCGCTGGTGCCGGGCTGCGCCCCGAAGGGCGCCTCGCTGAACCTCAAGGGGACGTTCGACACGACGGTGCATGCGTCGCCCAGCACGGTGCCCGACTTCTCGGGGGGCGTCGACTCGCCGGCGTTCAAGTACTGGAAGTGCTCGATGTTCGACCTGTTCGTGACGGTCACGACGATGCAGTACTTCGAGGGGGCCATCCAGATGACCGTCGACGGCGTCATGGCCGCCACGGAAGCGAACCCGCTGGATACCGCGAAGTACGAATGGGAGCAGGACTCCCTGACGCTGGCCTTCTACGGCAAGGACACCACGCTGAGCCTGTCCGTGGAGCATCCGGTGGCGGGGGAGAACCTGGTGACCTACGGCACGCTGTTCTTCGCCGATTCGGAGTGCTACTACCAGCCCGCGGGCGGCAAGGTGGTCCTGGTTGCGTTCAACGGGGCCGAAACGGACCGGTGGCTGACCGGCACGTTCGACATCCAGTTCACGGCGGCCGCCGGATCCGTGGGGAACTGTCCGGACCGCCTGGTCGAAGGACAGTTCGGCGCGCCGGTGTGCCGCTAGGCGCGTTCCCGGGTCCGATCGAAAAGGAGCGGTGCACCATGGCGGACATGTACAGCAAGATCTTCGTCGCCCGCTGGACGGACATGGACTTCAACGCGCACATGCGCAACACCGCCTACCTGGATCTGGCGGGGGACCTGCGGATGATGTTCTTCCAGGAACACGGGTTTCCCCCCCAGGAATTCGTCCGGCGGCACGTGGGGCCGGTGGTCCAGCGGGACGAACTGGAGTACTTCCGCGAGGTGCACCTGCTGGAGGAGGTCGTCGTGACCCTGGCCCTGTGCGGCCTCAGCCGGGACGGCTCGCGCTTCCGCATCCGGAACGAGTTCCTGAAGGAGGACGGGACGCGGGTGGCGCAGTTGAACAGCCTGGGGGGGTGGATGGACCTGGAAACCCGGAAACTGGTGTCGCCGCCGCCTGCCCTGGCCGCCGCCCTGGACAGCCTCCCCCGGACCGACGATTTCGACGAAATCCTTGTCGAACGCGCCCGCAAGTAGCCCGCGTTCCGCGCCGTTACGGGCGCCTTCCTACGTCGCCTTGGCCATCCATCCCTGCGGGCTCTTCTTGAATCCGTCCAGCGCCAGCCGGACGAAGGTGGACTTGACCTGCTCGCGGGCCAGGGCGGCCTTCGTCGGCGGCAGCGTCAGGATCATCCGCACCAGCGCGTTCAGCACGCGATGGCTGAGGCGCTTCGGGTCGTCGAAGAGCAGGTTCTGCAGCTTCCCGCGCTCCAGCGCCTGCAGCATCATCTTTTCCATCATCGATTCCGGCGTGTGGAAGCGGGCGGCGTTCTTCTTCAGGGACAGCGCGTCGAACTTGCAGTGGGGCACGCACACCCCGCAGCCCAGGCAGGTGTCGGCGTTCACGACGGCCTGCGTCTTGCGCCTGGGCGCGCGGCCGGAGGGCGACGCCGGGACCAGGCGGATGGCTTCGACGGGGCAGGCCTTCACGCACTTGTTGCAGCCGTTGCAGCCGTCCTGATCCGCCTCGGCCAGCCAGCCCGACGTGATGATCGCCTCGCGATTCTTCAGCAGGCGGATGCCTTCCAGGATTTCGCAGCAGCAGGGGCAGCAGTTGCAGATGAAGGTGGGGCGCTGCTTCACGTTGTCGCACATCTGGACCATGCCGCGTGCCCGCGAGTCCGCCAGGATTTCCAGCGCGCGGGCCTTGTCGATGCGCCGGGCCATGCCGTTGCGGATGAGGTACTCGGCGCCGACGCCCAGGCTGAGGCAACTGTCGGGGGGGTAGTCACAGCCGTTGCCCAGGCGGCGCGCGACGTGACGGCAATAGCACAGTCCTTCGGCCCAGGAGCCGGCCCCTTCGACGATCGCGGTGCCCCGCTCCCAGTCCAGGATCTCGGTGTGGCTGGACGGGGGCAGCACGTCCTCGTTCACCAGCGGGCGCGTCAGGAAGGTCGGGCCCTCGAACATCATCCGGGCGAAGGCCTGGTCCGGGTCCGCCCGCAGGTAGTCCCACATCAGCCGCGCGACCTTGTCCTGATCGATGTCGGTGCGCATCCGGTTCATGCTGAACTCGAAGAAACCGACCATCGGAGGGTTCAGGAAGTAGACGGTCTTGCCGTCGGGCCGTTCCAGGTCGAACACCAGCCCGCGCTGGGCGAGGCTGTCCAGGATCGCCTGCGTTGCCGGCACGTCCAGGCCGGCCAGCGTGGCGATCCGGCGCGTGCCGGACAGCTTCATCGGCATCACGGACGCCACCTGGGCTTCCTGGGGCGAAAACAGTTCCGCCAGCAGCGGGAACAGGGCAGGGTGGTCCGGCAGGCCGATGGACCCCTTCTGCAGGCGCAGTTGGAAGTTGCGGTACTCCTTTCGACCGGGGTCGTGCGACATCGGGACACCTCGCAAATCGGAGTGATTCTATCCTGAGGCGGTCGTGAGGTGGAAACGGGAATTCGGTCAGGAATGCGCGGCAGGGGCGTCCGCCAGGGCACGGACGCGGTCCAGGACCTCGCGGTGCCCGGACACGCGATAGCGGCCGCCGTCCTCGTCGTACGATTCTTCCAGCACCACGCAGGTCGAGTACATCAGGGCCCGCACGGCGCCCTGGTCGTGGCGCAGGACGAACCAGGCCTCCTCGATGGCGCCCTGGAAGATGGCGACCAGTTCGCCATGGACACGGGCCACGTCGGCCTCGGACTTGGCCGAAATCATCCATGCGTCGGGGTAGGCCGCGCGCAGGGCAGCCAGCCGGGCCGGGTCGTCGATGCGGTCGCACTTGTTCAGGACCAGCCGCGTCGGCGTGTCCCCGGCGCCGATCTCGGCCAGGACGTCGTGCGTCGTCTGCTTCTGGGCCTCGAAGGCCGGGTCCGAGGCGTCCACCACGTGCAGCAGCAGCGAGGATTCCAGGGTTTCGTCCAGGGTGGACTTGAAGGACGCCACGAGGTCGTGGGGCAGGTTCCGGATGAAGCCGACCGTGTCCGACACCAGGATGCGCGGGTCGGCCGGCGGGTGCAGGGCGCGGACCGTCGTGTCCAGCGTGGCGAACAGCTTGTCGGCCACGTACACGTCGCTGCCGGTCAGGGCCCGCATCAGGGTGGACTTGCCGGCGTTCGTGTACCCGACCAGGGCCACGCGGCGCAGATCCTGGCGGCGGGACCGCTGGGTGATGCGTTCCTGCTCGATCCGGACCAGGTCCTCGCGCAGTTCGGCGATGCGGTCGCGGACCTTTCGGCGGTCCAGTTCGATGTGCGTTTCGCCGGACCCCTTGGACCCGATGCCGCCCTGCTGGCGACTGCCCTTGCCCTTGTTCATTTCACGGAGGCGCGGCGCCATGTAGGCCAGGCGGACAATTTCCACCTGGACGCGGGCCTCCCGCGTCTTGGCGTGACGGTGGAAGATTTCCAGGATGACGGCGGTGCGGTCCAGCACGTCCGCCTTGACCGCCTTGCCCAGTTCCCGCGCCTGGGAGGGCCGGACCTCGTGGTCCACCAGCACGACCTGGTTGCGCTTGGGATGGGCCTCGCGATCGGCCTCCAGGAGGGCCGCCAGTTCCACGACCTTGCCCGGCCCCATGTAGGTGGCCGAGTCGAAATGGTGCAGCTTCTGGACCTGCCGGTCGATCACCTCGAGGCCCAGGGTCTTGGCCAGGCGGTACAGTTCGGCGAGGGAGGCGTTGACCTCCTCCTCCGTGACGTTGGGCAGTTGCACGGCGGCCAGCAGGGCGCGGGGCGGGGCATCGTCGTCGAACACGTCGAACACGGGACCTCCGGGACTGGGGGCGGCCGCGTGGCACGGGAGCCACGGCGCGACGAAGGACTTGTACCCTGTTTCGCCGTGGCGGGGAAGCGGATGCCGGGCCCTGCCGCCATCCGGGGCGGGAAAATGGGGACGGAAGGAAAATGGGGACAGACACCAATTTCCCCTGAGGAAATTGGTGTCTGTCCCCATTTTCCCCGCGGCGGGTATCATTCGTCTGTCCGGAGTGAAGAAGCAACATGCTGAACGTCGCGCTGTTCGGGCCGCCGGGGGCCGGGAAGGGCACGCAGTCCGCGCGGCTGATCGAGCGGTACGGGCTGCACTACGTGGCGACCGGCGACATCCTGCGCGCCGAGATCCGCGAGGGCTCGGCCCTGGGGGTGGCTGCCCGGGCCATCATCGAGAAGGGCGGCCTGGTGCCGGACGAAATCATCGTCCAGATCCTGGAAAAGACGATCCGGGAGAACACCGGCGCGAACGGGTTCCTGTTCGACGGCTTCCCGCGGACGTTCGTGCAGGCGTACATCCTCGAGGGCCTGCTGCTGAAGATGCACACGTCGCTGATGAACCTGGTCAGCCTGGAGGTTCCCCAGGCGATGTGCCTGGAGCGCCTGCTGGGGCGTTCGCGGACCTCGGGACGCAGCGACGACACCCGGGAAGTCATCGAGTACCGCCTGCGGGAATACCAGGAAAAGACCGCGCCGGTCCTGGACTTTTACGACGAACGCGGCGTTCGCGTGGCCGTGGACGGCACCGGAACGGTGGACGAGGTGTTCCGCCGGATCACCGACGTCCTGGACCGGTCCCTGCGCAAGGTGCAGTTGAACGTCGTGTTGCTGGGCGCACCCGGCGCGGGTCGGGGAACCCAGGCCCCCGCCCTGGCGGCCCGGTACAACCTTGCCTACCTGGCGACCGGGGATCTGCTGCAGGGCGAGGTGCGTCGCGGGACTCCGGCGGGACGGAAGGCGGCGGAACTGCTGGAGGCCGGGCGCCTGGTCCCCGACGAGATCGTCATCCGGATGATCGAGGGGACGCTGCAGTCGCACCCGGACAAGAACGGGATCCTGTTCAAGGGATTTCCCCGGACGCTGGTCCAGGCGTACATCCTGGACGGCCTGCTGCGCCGGATCGGGTCCCGGGTGAACTGCATCCTGGACATCCGGGTGCCCACCCTGGAACTGATCAAGCGCCTGGCCGCCCGTGCGGGCACTCCGCGCGCCATGCCTTACGACCGCGCCACCGATACGATCGTGCGCCGCCTGGAGGAGCACGAGCGCTACGCGACCGCGATTGCGAACTACTACGAAAAGACCGGCCGCCACCGCGTCATCGATGGCGTGGGGGCGCAGGACGAGGTCTTCGGGCGCCTGTGCGCACAGGTGGACATCGCGTTCCGACAGGCGCGCTGAGCACCTGGAACGCGCCGGGAGGGCGAATCATGTTCCTGGGCCATTTCGCCATGGCGTTCGCGGCGAAGGCGGCGGCGCCGAAGACCTCCCTGGGCACCACCCTGCTGGCGGCCCAGGCGGCGGACCTGCTGTGGCCGACCCTGCTGCTGCTGGGCGTGGAACGGGCCCGGATCCAGGAGGGGATCACGAAGGTGATTCCCCTGGACCTGGAGTACTACCCCTTTTCCCACAGCCTGCTGGCGGCGGTCCTCCTGGGCGCCCTGATCGGAGGCGTCCACCTCCTCTTTGGATCGTCCCGAGTCGGCTTCGGCTCCGGCGAGAGTTTCCTGCGGAAACCCGTCGCCTGCGCCTGCGCGCTCGGGAGGAACAACCGACGCGATGTCCGGGGGGCCGTCGTCCTGGGCCTGGCCGTCCTCAGCCACTGGGTCCTGGACGCGGTGTCCCACCGTCCGGACATGCCGCTGGCGCCGGGAATCGACCTCCGGGTCGGCCTGGGGCTGTGGAACTCGGTGGAAGGAACGGTCGTGACGGAACTGGTCCTGTTCGCGGCCGGCGTCGGCCTGTACCTGTGGCGCACGACGGCGCGCGACGGGATCGGGCGGTGGGCCCTGTGGGCGCTGCTGGCGATCCTGGGGGGCCTCTTCGCGGGGAACATTGCCGGCGTGCCGCCGCCGAACATGGACGCCGTCGCCTGGGCAGGCCAGGCCCTGTGGCTGTTCGTCGCTTGGGCGTGGTGGATCGACCGGCACCGTGACGTCACGCGGTGACGGAAAATGGGGACAGACACCAATTTCCTCAGGGGAAATTGGTGTCTGTCCCCATTTTCCTTGTCCCCATTTTCCGTCCCCATTTTCCGGGGGGAAGGGTTCTACCCTTCCCCCCCGAACAGATCGGCGACACGCACCAACCCCGGGGCCCGTCCCACCAGGCGTCGGGCCAGGTGGATGGCGCCCTGGGCCAGGGCCAGGCGCGACGAGGCCCGGTGCGTGATCTCGATCCGGTCGTGGTCGCCCAGGAAGTAGATCGTGTGGTCGCCGATGACCTCGCCGCCGCGTACCGCCAGGACGCCCAGTTCCTCGGGGCCGCGAGGGCCGCACTGGCCTTCCCGGCCCGTGACCACCGTCAGGCTTCCGTCCGAAAGGCCCTCGGCCAGCGTCATGGCGGTTCCCGAGGGAGCGTCCCGCTTGTGGCGGTGGTGGATTTCGACGATCTCGACGTCGTAGCGCGGGCCCAGCATCGCGCGGGCCATGCGGGACAACTCGTGCAGGCAGTGGACGCCGACGCTGGTGTTGCTGGCGACCAGGATGGGTGCGCCGGCGGCCGCCTCGCGCAGGGCGTCCATGTCGGCGGGCGACAGGCCGGTCGTGCCAACCACGACGGGGATGCCGCGCAGCGCCAGGGCACGGGCGAAGGGCACCGCGCCCGAGGGATGGCTGAAGTCGATGCCGACGTCCACCTCGTCCGCGGCCGCGGGATCCGTGTGCAGCGCCAGGGGGCCCCAGGGACTGGCGATCTCGCGTCCCGTTTCGGGGTGACCGGCGGTTTCGAGGAGGGCGCCCACTTCGACGCCGGATTCGCCGGCCGCCGCCTCGAGGACCATGCGTCCCATGCGTCCACGGGCTCCGTTGATGGCGATTTTCATGGGGCGGCTCCACGTTTCGGTGGAAACAGCATCGCAAAGCGGGGGGCGACGGTCAAGCATCCGGCACCAGACGGGTAATTGACTTTTCCCGATCCGGGAGGTATCCCTTTGCCGCCATTTGCGGGAGCAGGACCATGGCTCAGGGTCGCTACATCTTCTCCTCCGAGTCGGTTACCGAGGGGCACCCGGACAAGGTCGCGGACCAGATCTCCGATGCGATCCTCGATGCCATCATTGCCCAGGATCTGCACTGTCACGTGGCGTGCGAGACCCTGGTGACCACGGGCCTGGCGTTCGTCGCCGGTGAAATCACGACGGATTGCTGGGTGGACATCCCCGGCGTCGTTCGCAGCACGATCGAACGCATCGGCTACACCGACCCGACCATGGGCTTCGACGCGAAGACCTGCGCGGTCGTGACTTCCATCGACAAGCAGTCGCCGGACATCGCCATGGGCGTCAACCGCGGCAGCGCGGAATCGCAGGGCGCGGGCGACCAGGGCATGATGTTCGGCTACGCCAGCAACGAAACGCCGGAGTTGATGCCGGCCCCGATCATCCTGGCGCACCAGTTGACGCGGCGCCTGGCCGCCGTCCGCAAGTCCGGGCTGCTGCCCTGGGTGCGCCCCGACGGCAAGTCGCAGGTCTCGGTGTCCTACGAGGACGGCGTGGCGAAGGAAGTCACGGCGATCGTCGTGTCCACGCAGCACGGGCCCGACGTTTCGACCGAGGACCTCCACGAAGGGATCACCGAGGAAGTGATCAAGCGGGTCGTGCCGGCGCACCTGATGACGGCGAACACCAAGATTTTCGTGAATCCCACCGGCCGGTTCGTCATCGGCGGACCGATGGGCGACTGCGGCCTGACCGGGCGCAAGATCATCGTCGATTCCTACGGCGGCATGGGCCGGCACGGCGGCGGCTGCTTCAGCGGCAAGGATCCCAGCAAGGTGGACCGCAGCGGCGCGTACTACGCCCGCTACGTGGCCAAGAACGTCGTGGCCGCCGGGCTGGCGGACCGCTGCGAAATCGAGGTGGCGTACGCCATCGGCGTGGCCGAGCCGGTCAGCGTCCTGGTGGAAACCTTCGGGACGGAAAAGCTGTCGCTGGACCGGATCCACGAACTGGTCCTGAAGCACTTCGACTTCCGGCCGGGCCTGATCGTCCGCCAGTTGGACCTGCTGCGGCCGATCTACCTGCAGACCGCGGCCTACGGCCACTTCGGGCGCATCGAGGACGGCTTCTCGTGGGAGCGGACCGACCGGGCCGCCGCGCTGAAGGCCGACGCGTTCTAGGCCGGGCATCGGCTTTCCGTCCGCATCCCACCGCTATCGCATCGTCCAGACCGGGGAATCACAGTCGGGTCAGCACGGCCCAGGCGGCCAGGGGGCGCCAGGGGCCCAGGGCCAGGACCACCCGTGCGAGCAGGACGGTGGGGTTGCCCGGGGCGGCCTCGACCACGTAGGCGCGGATGACCTGCAGAGGATCCAGGAACGACGTCCGGCCGGGGCGGGTCCGGGCGGACAGGGCCCGGGCGTACCGGTTGTCCCGATCGGCTGGATCGACGGTGCGCAGCGTGAAGGCGGCGGAGGGCAGGGCGCATCCGGCCGCCTGGAAGGGCGCCCAGGGGCCCGCAGGACCGTTCTGCTGGGCCCGGACGAGGGTTGCGTCCAGGCTGCCCAGCGGACCGGGGGATGCCGGCTGGAAGCGCAGCAGGAAACTGCCGCCGAAGCCGGGGATCAAGGAACCCGATCGGACGTACACGCCGTACTCGGCGCCGGCCAGGGCGTGAAGCGCCGGGCCGCGACGATCGCGCAGGATCCCTGCCAGGTCATCCTCGGGACAGGCGGCCAGGACCACGGGCGTGAATGCGTCCATCCTTCCTCACGGGGTTTCGGTTTCCACTTCCGGGCGATTGTCGCACGAAACGGTCACCCGCCCCGCACGGCGGCACCCAGGGCGGCCAGCCCGACGCCCGGGTCGGTGAACCGCGGCTCGAAGCCGGCGCCGGTCAGGCGGGCCGTCGACACCCTCAGGTCCGCTTCCAGGGCCTCGGCAAGGTCCGGGTCCAGGGACGGGAGGGCGTCCCTGCGCGATGCCAGCAGTTCGTCGGCCTTCCCGGCCAGTGCCAGGGCGGCGCCCAGCCACCGGGCCTGCACGCCGGGCAGGGGCAGCGCGATGATGCCACGCGCCTCCGCCGTCCGTCGCAGCAGCCGCGCCGCCGTAGTGTTCGTGCCGTCGGTCACGAAGAACGTGCCGTTCTCGCCGGAGGTGTACTTGCACAGGTGCACCGCGGCGCTGCACGCGTCGTCGATGTGGCACAGGGGCACGTCGCCCGCGTCGTCCATGGGCACGGGCAGCGCCGGGAACCACGAAGGCCGGAACAGCGCGGACAGGGGAAGACCCGCGTCCGGCCCGATCAGATGCCCCGGTCGCACGATCGTGAACCGGAGGTCCGCCTCGGTGCAGCGTCGTCGCACGACGTGCTCGGCCAGCGACAGGGCGCGCGCCAGATCCCCCCGCGGGTCGGCCGGGGCGGACTCGTCCACGCTGCCCCGCCCGGCGCCGGGGCCGGCCACGGACACGGACGAAAACAGCACCAGCCGCCGCAGTCGATTCGCCGCGCGGGCGGCCGATTCCACGGAGTGGCTGGTCCCCTGCACCACGGTGCGCCACATTCCCTTCCACGAGCGGTCCCCTTCCCGGGGACGCGCCGTCAGGAAGAGGAAATCGACGTCGCGCAGCAGCGGTTCGAGGGCGCCGGCGGACGAGATGTCGAGGGTCTGGACCCACGCTCCCGCGTCCCGGGCCGCCTCGAAGCGCGCCCGCGCCCGGCCGCCGGCCACGTCCAGGACGTCCAGCGATTCGGCCGCGACCACGTCGTGCCCGGCCCGGGCCAGCATCACCGAAAGGCGGCCGCCCAGGGCGCTGCCTGCGCCTGCGACGATGCTACGGTACTTTTTGGGTGCCATGGATTCCTCCCGGAGTCGCCCCTCCCAATCCCACCGTTGAGGCCTGCCTGTCAAGCCCCGGGGATGCGTAGGCCCCCCAGATCCCCGCATTGCATCCGCCGTGCGCCTGTGTTATTTGTTCCCGGCTTTTCGCGGCGACACCCTTTTCGAGGTCGGCCATGTCGGGTCACAGCAAGTGGGCAACGATCAAGCACAAGAAGGGCAAGGCGGATGCGGCTCGCGGGCGCATCTTCACCAAGCTCATCAAGGAAATCACCATTGCGGCCCGCATGGGCGGCGGTGATGCCGACACCAATCCGCGCCTCCGGCAGGCGGTGTTGACGGGCAAGGGCCAGAACATGCCCAACGACAACATCGATCGCGCCATCAAGAAGGGCACGGGCGAGCTGGAAGGCGTGTCGTACGAGGAAATCACGTACGAGGGCTACGGGCCCGGCGGCGTGGCGCTGATCGTGGACTGCATGACGGACAACAAGAACCGCTGCGTGTCCGAAATCCGGCGCATCTTCGCGAAGGGCAACGGCAATATGGCGACGCAGAACGCCGTGGGCTGGATGTTCGAAATGAAGGGCCTGATCGAAGTCGAAGTCGAAGGCAAGACCGCCGACGACATGATGGAAGTCGCCCTGGACGTGGGCGCGGACGACGTGACGGGCGAGGAAGGCCTGTTCGAGTTCGTGACCCCCCCCAGCGACCTGATGGACGTGGCCGAAAAGCTGCGGGTGGCCGGGTACAAGGTCACGTCGGCGAAGTCGGCCAAGGTCGCGAAGAACATGACCACCATCACCGGGAAGGACGCCGAGCAGGCCCTGAAGCTGGTCGATGCCCTGGAAGACTGCGACGACGTCCAGAACGTATTCCACAACTTCGACATCGACGAGTCGGAACTGGAACGGCTGATGTCCTGACGGGCCGGGTCGGATCCCTGCACCCGTTCCCGCCCCCCGGAATCACGATGGGTCGCGTCCTCGGTATCGATCCTGGCAGCCGGATCACCGGCTGGGGGGTCCTGGAAGGCGACTGGGGGCGCACCCGCTGCGTCGCCAGTGGCACCTTCCGCCTGGGCGACGATGCCGCCATGGGCCCCCGCCTGAAACTGCTGCACGAAAACCTCGTCCGCGTGATTGCCGAATTCGCCCCCGAGGCCGTTGCCGTGGAGCGGGTCTTCGTGGCGAAGAACGCCGACAGCGCGCTGAAACTGGGGCACGCCCGGGGCGTGATCCTGCTGACCATCGAGGAGGCGGGACTGCCGATGCACGAATACTCGCCGGCCCAGGTGAAGAAGTCCGTGACCGGCAGCGGGCGGGCCTTCAAGGGGCAGGTCGGCATGCTGATCCGGGCGATCCTGAACCTGGACCACGACCCGCCCGAGGATGCCGCCGACGCACTGGCCATCGCGTTGACGCACCAGATGCTGGGCGGGACCCGGACGCTGGCCGAGCTGGCCGGGGCGTCGTATGGGAGGAAGGGACGATGATCGGCTACCTGCGCGGTCGTGTCGCGGCCATCGGGCCGAACGACGTGATCGTGGACGTCGGGGGCGTGGGCTACGAGGTCGTCGTGGACCGGCAGGCCCGCATGGCCATCGGGCCCACGGGCAGCGAACTGGTCCTGTGGGTGCGGACGATCGTCCGCGAGGACGCCATCACGCTGTTCGGGTTCGACGGCGAGATCGGGCGGACCGTGTTCGACCTGCTGGTGACCGTGTCGGGCATCGGCCCGCGCATGGCGTCGGCGATCCTGGGCGGGTTCCCCCTGGAGGAGCTGGTCGAGGCGGTGCGGGAAAAGAACCTGAAGAAACTGACGACCATCACCGGCGTGGGCAAGAAGACGGCCGAACGCCTGGTGCTGGAACTGTGCGACAAGTTCTTCGCGCTGCCGGTGGTTGCGTCGACGCGGCCCGACGGGATCCCGCCGGCGCTGTTCGTCGACGTCCGATCCGCGCTGGCCAACCTGGGCTTCACGGTCCGGGACGTCGAGGCCGCGCTGCGCCTGATCAAGCCGGAGTCGCCGCCCACCCTGGAGGGTGTCGTGCGGCAGGCCCTGGCGGTCCTTTCGGCGCGCTGACGGAATGGGGGACGGGGGAGGCTTGCCGCCCCGGGGAGACGCGATGTCGGACGACACCTCACGAGGACTGGCGACGCCGCTGAAGACCGACGAGGAGGCCAGCGAGTTCGCGCTGCGCCCCCGGTCCTTCGACGAGTTCGTCGGCCAGGACGCCCTGAAGGCGAAACTGAAGATCTTCGTCACCGCGGCGCGGCAGCGGGGCGATGCGCTGGACCACATGCTGCTGTGCGGCCCGCCCGGGCTGGGCAAGACGACCCTGGCGCACATCATGGCGGCCGAACTGGGCGTCGAGATGAAGCAGACCTCCGGTCCCGCCCTGGAAAAGAAGGGGGATCTGGCCGGCATCCTGACGAACCTGAACGAGCGGGACGTCCTGTTCGTGGACGAAATCCACCGCCTGAACCCCGTCGTGGAAGAAAACCTGTACCCCGCCATGGAGGACTACTCGTTCGACGTGGTCATCGGCGAGGGGCCCGGGGCCCGGTCGATCCGCCTGAAACTGAAGAAGTTCACCCTGATCGGGGCGACCACGCGGACCGGGTTGCTGACGGGCCCGCTGCGGGACCGCTTCGGCATCGTGGAGCGCCTGGACCACTACCCGATGATCGACCTGGCCACCATCGTGCGGCGATCGGCGCGCATCCTGGGGGTGAACCTCACGGAAGGCGCGGCGGACGAAATCGGGCGCCGGGCCCGGGGCACGCCGCGGATCGCGAACCGCCTGCTGCGGCGCGTGCGGGACTTCGCGCAGGTCGAGGGCGACGGCACCGTGACGACCGACGTGGCCGAATCGGCCCTGACGCGGCTGGACGTGGACAAGTGCGGCCTGGACGCCATGGACCGCCGCTACCTGCTGACCATCATCGACAAGTTCGGGGGCGGGCCCGTGGGCGTTTCGACGATGTGCGCGGCGCTGTCCGAGGAAAAGGACACGCTGGAAGAGGTCGTCGAGCCCTACCTGCTGCAGGAGGGGTTCCTGCAGCGGACGCCCCAGGGACGCGTCGCCACGGCCCGCGCCCTGCAGCACCTGCACCGCGAATCGCCCCGCCCGAACGGCGAACTGCTGTAACGCGCGTTCCTAGTCCAGCGACCGCCCGCCATCCACCGCCAGCGTCACACCGGTCACATGCGGGGATTCGACCAGGAAGCGCACGGCCCGGGCGATGTCCTCCGGGGTGCCGATGCGGCCCTGCGGGATGCGGGCGATGACCCGTCGCCGATCGTCGTCCGACTCGTCATCGCGGAACAGCACGGTGCCGGGCGCCACGGCGTTGACCGTGATCGCCGGAGCCAGCGCCTTCGCCAGCGACTTCGTCAGCATGTCCAGGCCCGCCTTGGACACGCAGTAGGGGACGTGGCTGCGGAAGGGGCGTTCGGCGGCCACGTCGGTGATGTTGACGATGCAGCCGCGGCCCGAGGCCTTCATTCGCGGGGCGGCCTCCAGGCAACACAGGTACGGCGCCTTGAGGTTCGCGGCCACGTGGAAGTCGAAGTCCGCTTCGGTCAGGGATTCCACCGGGGTGCGGCGAAAGACCGCGGCGCAGTTCACCAGCACGTCCAGCCTGCCGAAGGCCTCGTCCACCGAGCGGAAGAGGGCCGCCACCTCGCCGGCGACGACCAGGTCGGCATGGACCACGACGGCGCGCCGCCCCAGGGCGCGGATCTGGGCGGCGACGGACTGGGCTTCCTCGGGGGACGCGCGATGATGGATCGCGATGTCGTGGCCGGCCCGGGCCAGCTCCAGCGCGATCGCGCGCCCGACACGCTTTGCCGCGCCCGTGACCAGGGCGACCGGATCGCGCGGCACGACGGGTTCGGGGGCGACGAAGGCGCGGTCCATGGGCTCCTTTCAGTTGCCGGCGGGCGCGACGTCCGCGGGGCAGAACCCGTCCACGGTGAACTGCGGTTGGCCGCCAAGGATGGTGGCCCGGCCCCAGACCCAGTAGGACAGCTTCGGATTGAGGGGGCTGCAGGTGTCGAAGACGTCGCATTCGTTCCCGTTGCAGCCGATCGCCATGCCCTTCCCGTTCAGCACGATGGGGAAGTTTTCGTCCCCGATGAACAGGAGCGCGGAGCAGGTGTTGCAGCAGGGATTGTCCTTGGGGCAGATCAGCGTGCCGCAGGTCTGCTGGCCCGGCCAGGCCTTGGCCAGGACCTTCACGAAGACGGTCTGGCCCTTCAGCAACTGGATCACCAGATCCTCGATCTGCATCGCGCCCTTGCCCGAGCAGTCGTCGATGGGGGCACAGTACTGGTGCCCATCCGAGTCGCTGACGCAGGTCGTGCCGGGGGCGCAGGGGTGGGCCTCCAGGCCGCAGGGGGCATCCGCCGACCCGTTGTCG
This sequence comes from uncultured Myxococcales bacterium, assembly GCA_903847405.1. Lineage (GTDB taxonomy): Bacteria > Myxococcota_A > UBA9042 > DTJE01 > DTJE01 > CAIZWN01. The sequence continues at coordinate 44,368 of CAINDP010000007.1, forward strand.
TGCGGGGGGACGTCGGCGCCGGGCGGGAGGTCGTCGTCGATGACGTCCGGGTCATCGGAATCCGCTGCGGGAACATCCCGGGCGGGGCCCAGGTCGTTCCATTCCACGGTGTCGAAGGAGCCCTGGTCCGCGCCCACGTCCGCGCCGATGATTTCGTGAGAACCCTGGTCCTGGGCGGCGCCGTCCGGGCTGCCGTTTTCCAGGAACACGGCATCCTGCAGCATCGGGACGTCGCCGGCGGCGAAATCCAGAACGCCCGTGCTGCCGCCCCCCTCGCACGCGGCGAAGGCGATCGTCAGCAATACCGGGCCAATCCAGCGCATTCGTCCTCCCGGAACCCCAGGTCGGCAATACGTCGGCATTATAGGAAATCGGCGGCCCGGATGCCGAGGAAAAGGCACGCACTGTCGCATCGGGACGCGTTCAAGGCTGGACGACGACCTTCCCGATTACCTCGCGGGCCTCGAGGAGCCGGTGGGCAGTGGGCAGTTCGGCGAGGGGGAGGACCGCGTGGACCACGGGCTTCAGATCGCCGGATGCGGCCAGGGCCAGGACGGCGGCCAGTTCCGGGAGGCTGCCCATGGTGGATCCCAGGACCGACAACGACAGGAAGAACAGCCGTCGCAGGTCGATCGTGGGCGCGGCGCCGGCCGTGGCCCCGCAAGTCACGAGGCGGCCGAACCGCTTCAGGTGGCGAAGGCCCGCCTCGAAGGTCCGGTCCCCGACCGAGTCGATGACGATGTCGAAGGCGGGCTTGCCGAGGGCGTCCTTGAGGACGGACGAGGGGTCGCCGTCCCGCGGGAGGACCACGACCTCGGAGGCGCCCAGGGCGGACACGGCCGCGCGCTTCGTTTCCGATCCGACCAGCGCGATCACGCGCGCCCCGGCCAGGGCGGCCAACTGGACGGCGGCCGAGCCGACGCCCCCTGCGGCGGCGGTCACCAGCACCGTTTCGCCCCGGGCCACGCGGGCCCGGGTGTGCAGCATGTGGAACGCGGTCAGGGGCGCCAGGAGGATGGACGCGGCCTCCGGGAAGGTGAGGTTGGCCGGTTTGCGGAGCACGTGCGTGGACGGCACGCAGACGAATTCCGCGCACCCGCCGTTCACGTGCTCGCCCAGGATGGCGTAGGCCGGGCAGGCGACGTCGTTCCCGGCCCGGCAGGCCTCGCAGTGCCCGCAGGAAACGAACGGCGCCGCGACGACCTCGGTGCCGACCGGCAGGCCCGGATCGTCGGAGGCGTCCACGATGCCGGCGATGTCGGACCCCGGGATCAACGGCAGCGGGAAGTGATGCCCCGGGACGCCTCGTCGCACCCAGGTGTCCAGGTGGTTCAGGGCGGTCGCCCGGATCCGGATTCGCACCTGTCCGGGCTGGGGCACGGGGGCCGGCTCCTGGGTGATCGTCAGGGTGTCCGGGTTGCCGTGCCTGCGGATCACGACAGCGCGCGTATCGTCCTCCGGAACCGTGGATTGGAAAAAGGATATCGCTTCTGCGGTCAGGCGACCAGCGTCAACTGCAGCACAGCGGCCAGGATGGCGGGGGTGAGGATGGCAGACTCGCGATCGGGATGCAGGCGGCCGGCCACGACAGCGACCGCTGCCAGGAGCGCCGAGGCGAGGGCGACGGGGACGGCTCCGGCCGGGGCGTTGACCAGGGCGGGGGCGAGGGCCAGGGAGGCGGCCCGCACCAGCACCAGGACGGCGAAGAGAACGGCGAAGGGGGGGATGGGAAGCGGCTTGCGGGGAGCCTTTCGGGCCAGCGACACGATCAACGCCAACCCGGCGGCCAGGGGGCCCACCGATGCCAGGAGGCCCCAGGACAGCGGAAGGACGTAGGGGCCTGCCTGGGTGGGCGCGGCTTCCAGGACCGACAGCGACGCGGGAAGGCGCGGGAGGACGTCGCGCTGGAACCGCGCCGTCAGGTCGGCAAAGGTGTCGGGCAGCGCGACATGGCCCACCGCGTACCCCAGGAGCAGCACGGCGGTCGCGATGGCGAGGGCGCCTGCGATCAGGCCGACGATGCGCGCGAACCCCGCGGCCCTTGGCGCGGACGCGCGAACCAGCAGGACCAGGACCAGCGCGAGGGCCGTGGCGCCCAGGAGGGCCCGCAGCGGCTCCAGGAACGTCACGGCCGGGAAGGAACCGACCCATCCGGCAACGTCGAGGGGCGTGCGGGCCATCACGGCGTTCAGGACGGGGGCGCCCAGGGTGCCGGCGCCGATCGGGACCTCGCCGCGACCGGGACCGGCCAGGGGGTTCACCAGGAATCCCAGGATCGCCAGCGACAGCCAGGACAGGACGTTCCTGCGATCGACCTCGGGCAGCGCGGCTGCGCGGCGACCGGCCAGGACCAGCAGCACGGCAGCGGCCAGGGAGGCCAGGAGCGACGCCGCGGCCGGAACCGCCATCGGCAGCGTGATGGCGCCCAGGGCGTCCGGCGGCACCGCGGACGGACGACGGGCATCCACGCGGAACGAGACGCTGGTTGCGGGCGCCGCGGCGCCGTCGGCTGGCAGGTGGGCGACCACGACGCCATCCGACCGGCGCTCGGCCGCCCAGGGGCCCAGGGACGTCACGCCGAAGGCCACGATGCGCGGGCCGCTGGCGCCGGGGAGCTGGTAGATCGCGCCTTCCTCGACCACCTGGCGACCGCCGGGCGCCTGGTCCAGGATGGGTTCGATCGTGAGGCGGGTCGGATCCCGGAGGTCCAGGGGAGCCGCGACCAGGCCGGCGGCACCGAACGCGATGCCGGCGACCAGCAGCAGGACGCCGCCCGCCAGCGTCCAGCGGTCCAGCCGGGGGCGGGCGCCGGGGTTCTGGAGGACCACCGCCAGCCCATGGGCCACGAGGGCGGCCAGCAGGGCCCAGGGCAGAAGCCCCCGGCCCAGGTGGTTCAGCCCCAGGACCGTGATGAACGGTCCGATCCCGTGGGACCACGCCAGCAGTACCTCGCGGTCGGCGAGGCCCTGGGGCACGTCCAGCGCGGCCATGCACAGGGCGGCAAACCCCAGCAGTGCCGCGGCAGCGAAGCGAGGTGAAGCAACGACCCGGAGCGCGATTTTGTTCGCATTCATGGCCGGGAGCGGTACCACGGGGGGGGTGAGGGTGTCAACCCGCCGGGCGCTGACCGACAGCCCTGCAACCGCCGGGGCTGTAGACCGGGAGCCGTTCGGCCCTTCCGTTCCAGGCCGATCGACCCCATAATGCGCACGCGTCGATCCACGGGGGCCGCCTCGGGGCCGTTCAATGAGGCAGGAGTCGCGATGCGCGGGAAGGACTACTACGTGATCCTCGGGGTGGAACGGTCGGACACGGCGGACGAGATCCGCAAGGTCTACCGGAAACTGGCGATGAAGTTCCACCCGGATCGGAACCCGGGCGACAAGGCCGCCGAGGAGCGCTTCAAGGAAATCAACGAGGCCTACGCGGTGCTGGGCGACGCTGAAAAGCGGAAGCAGTACGACTCGTTCGGTGCGGAGGGCTTCGGCCAGCGCTATTCCCAGGAAGACATCTTCCGCGGGTTCGACTTCCAGTCGATTTTCCGGGACATGGGGGGCGGGGGCGGTGGCGGAGGCGACCTGTTCGAGTCGCTGTTCGGCGGCCGCGGTGCCGGCCGGGGCCATCGGCCCGGACCCGCCCCGAAGGGCGAAGACGTGAAGACCGACCTGCGGATTTCGTTCTACGAATCCATCGAGGGCGGCGAGCGGATCGTGCAGGTACCGTCGCCGACGGGCGGCTTCGAAAAGGTCAACATCAAGGTGCCCGCGGGCGTTTCCACCGGCAAGACCCTCCGCCTGCGGGGCAAGGGGGCGGCGTCGATGTACGGGGGCGACCGCGGCGACCTGTACCTGCGAATCCTGGTGGAGGCCGACGCGGTCTTCACCCGGGACGGCAACGACCTCCGTTGCGAGGTGAAGGTGCCGGTGTCGATGCTGGTGCTGGGCGGCACCGTCGAGGTGCCCACGCTGTCGGGGCCGAAGCGCGTCAAGGTGGCCGAGGGCACGCAGCCCGGCGCCACGATGCGCCTGCAGAAGATGGGTGCGCCGGGTACGGGCGGTGCACGCGGCGATCTGTATGCCCGGTTGATGCCCGTCCTGCCGACGACCCTCGACGATCCTCTGCGCCGCCTGTTCCGCGAACTGGCCGAAGCCGGGTTCTGAGGGTATCCTGCGCTCCATGGACGATTCCAGGCCAGCCCGGGTCCCCGTCGATGAAGGCGCCTTCGAGTGCCCGGACGTCGCGGTCGGACACGCAACCCATCCCTCCGGCGGAACCGGGTGCACGGTGATGGTGCTGCCCCGTGCGTGCCCCTACGCGGTGCACGTGGGAGGCGGCGCCTCCTCGCTGCGGCAGGTGGCTGCCCTGGTGCCGGGGCACTCGGTGACGGTGGCGGATGCCTTCCTGGTGACCGGCGGCAGCGCCTACGGCCTGGACGCAGCGGGCGGGGTCCTGGCGGGACTGGAAGCCCGGGGACGCGGGACGGCCGTGGGCCGGATGCGGGTTCCGGCGGTTCCGACGGTGGCCCTCTTCGACCTGTACGTGGGTGATCCCGATGTCCGGCCCGACGGTGCGATGGGCGCCGCGGCCCTGGCGGCGGCCCGCGTCGGCACCCCGGTGGAAGGGCGCGTCGGTGCGGCTGCGGCGGCCAGCGTCGGCAAGATCCTGGGCGTCGAGCGCGCCTCCTGGGGCGGGCTGGCGGTGGCGACGGTCCGGTTGGACGGCGGTCTGGTCGTTTCGGCCCTGGCGGTCGTCAACGCCTTCGGCAGCGTCGTGGACCCGCGGACCGGCGGGTTCGTGGCCGGGCCCCACGACGGTCTGGGCGGCTTCGTGGACACCGAGGAGGCGATCCTTGCCGGCGCCCTTTCGGCGCGATTTGCGTCGTCCCCGTCCAACACCACCATCGGCTTGATCGTGACGAACGGGCGGCTGGACAGCGACCGGTGCTCGCGTGCGGCCTGGATCGCGGCCCAGGCCATGCCGATGTGCCTTCGGCCCGCATGGTCCGCGGTGGACGGCGACACGGTGTTCCTGGCCGCAACCGGCGAGGTCGCGGCAGAGCCCCACGCCGTGGGCATCGCCGCTCGGGAGGCGCTGATGCGCGCCATCGTCCGGGCGGTGACGCTGGCGAACGTTCCGGGCTCCGACGGACCGGGGACCTTGCGATCGGAGGGAATCGGATGAGTCGGGCAGGCACGTTCCTGCGTCTGCTGGTGCTGCCCGTCGGAGTGGCCGTGGCCTTCCTGGGGTGCGGCGAAAAGGTGCCGTATCCGCCGACGACCGGGAAGGCGCCCGGGACCCCCCAGGCGTCGGCCCCGGGAACGCCGGCCGGCGGCATCCCGTCGGGGCATGGCCAGGTCGCGGAGCCTGCGCCGCAACCCGTGCCCGAGGCATCGCCGCCCCGCCCGGTGGCCGTGGTCCGGACGCCGGAGGGATCGTTCCTGGTGTCGGCCCGGCGCGGGGGTACCGACCTCGCGGTCCGGAAGGTGCCGGGCCTGGTCCTGGTAGGTGCCGAGGGCGGCGTCAGTGCGGTGCGGGCGGTGCCGGAAACGGCCCGGGCGGCAACCGGGGCGCCGGAGTCCCGCTTTGTCCGCCTGTCCTTCCGGGCGGACGGCAAGGAGGGGGACGTGCCCCTGCCGGACGCCGCGGATCGACCCGACCTGGTCGCGGCGGCGAAGGCCGATCCCGATCTGGCCGGCGCCTTCTTCCACCGGGAAACCCTGACCCCTGCCGGCATGTGGGGCGGGAAGGTGGCCTACGTCGCGGCGGTCGAAGGATTCCTGGGAGGGGCGCACCCCTACGCCTCCCGGCGCCTGCTGGTCGTGGATCTGGCGACCGGGCGTCTGGACGACGCGTCGTCCCGGTTCGCGGGGCATGACCTGGCGGCCGAGGTGCTGGGGAAGGCCCGGGAAACGACCTGCACCCGCAGGCCGGCCGGCGTCGCCGCGGTCGAGGGCCGTGGCGGCGAGCCTGCCTGGGTCGTCGGCCTGGCCCACGACGTCGAGTCCTGCGCCGGCGAATTCCGCGTCGCCCGCGTGCCGGGTCCCGGGCCCGAGGGGCCGCGCCCGACGCCGCCCGCCGAGGGCCCCGGGAAGGACGGCGCGCTGCGCCTGGCCGAGGCCGTGACGGCCGGTCCGGTGGCCGATTGGCGCCTCGCCGGAACGGGTGGGGCCGCGGTTCTCCTGATGGGCGCCGATCGGAACGACCGGGCCGCATCGCCCTGGGAGGCTGCCGGCGGACGCCGAGGGGCCGCGGCGGCCCGCGAACTGCGCTTCTGGCAGCCCGGAATGGCCGCACCGGCCGTCCTGGGCCGAGCCTCTGCGATCCTGTCCGTGCAGTTCCTGGAAGGGACGGGCGATCCGCGGAAGGTTCAGGACGCGCTGGATCGGCTGTAGGGAACGGTCAGTCCCCGCCGAATTCCTCGTCCGGCGGTTCGTCGCCGGGCGAAGCATCCCCGCCGGCAGGCGGCTGTACGGCCGCGAAGCGGATGTGCTGCTCGAGTGCGGCGGCGACCTCGTCCCCGCCGATCCGTTTCCGCCGCTCCATCTCCTCGATCAGCCACTTGACCCGACGCTCGAAGGACGGAGGCACCGCCCCGTCCTCGACGTGCTTGTGGAACAAGCGGGGATTCGGAATGATGGTCACCAGGTAGGCGGCCTCCAGCAGCGACAGTTCCGCCGGGCGCTTCGCGAAGTAGTGTCCGGCCGCCTCGCGCAGGCCCCAGACGTTGGGTCCCCACTCGATGACGTTCAGGTACAGTTCGAGGATCTTCTCCTTGGGCAGGGTCTGCTCCATCTGCCAGGTCAGGAACACCTCCTGCAACTTGCGCGACATGGTCTTTTCGCGCGACAGGAAGAGGTTCTTGACCAGTTGCTGGGACAGGGTGCTTGCGCCCTGGTAGAACCCCCCGCGCTCGATGTTCACCTTGATGGACCTGCGGATGCCGACGGTCGAAAACCCCTTGTGCTGGAAGAAGTTGGCGTCCTCCGAGGTGGTCAGCGCCTCGACGAGGTATTTCGGCACCTCGGTCAGCGGCACCCATTCCGGGGTCGCCTCGCCGACCATCCGGTCCACGATCGTCCCGTCGCCTTCCTCGATGCGGTGCAGGAAGACCGTCTGCAGCAGGCCCATGTCCACCGCCTTGCCCAGGTTCAGCGTGGTCATGTCGGCCACGTCCGGGCGGATGTCCATGCGCACGGCGTCGAGGTTCCCGGTGTCCACGTCCAGGTCCACCGTCGCGGCAAAGGTGCCGGACAGACGCATGCCGTCCAGGGAGCCCAGGACCTCCCGGGGCAGGGCGTCCACCAGTTCCTGCGCCGGCAGGCGCTCCACGGCGCCCTTGAAGGAAAAATGGGGCCGTTCCGCCAGGCCCTCCGCGTGCATCTCGAAGGGCATCCGGACCTTGTCCAGGGAAGCGACTCCCCCGCTCAGGTCCAGTCGCCCGGCGGCCCAGTCGAAGGCCAGCGTGCCTCCCAGCGAGGCCTGGGACAGCCGAAGGGGCGCGGAGGCCACGGCGGGCAGGTCCAGGACCAGCCCGGCGATCCGCAGCGTTCCCGAAGCGTCGATGCGATGGACCGTGGGATCGAAGTGCAGGGTCCCGTCCGTCTGGTTCAGCACCGCGTCGCGGGTCCGCAGCCAGCGCGGCATGATGGCGCGGAAGGCGTGCATGGGAAGGTACTGGGCCTTCACGGTCGCCTTGACGTCCCCGGTGGCCGGGTTCAGCGTCAGGCGGGCCTCGTTGGCGTTCGCGGGGGCCTCGGGGCACTCGAACCGCAACGAGGCCTCGATGGGCCCTCCGGCGGTCCGTTCCAGTCGTGCCTCCAGGTTCACCAGGGACTGTCCCGGGCGGGCCGCCGTCTGCCCGGGCTCCAGCGTCCGCACGGTCGCGCCGTGGACCTCCAGGCGGGCCTCGGGGAAGGCCTGGGCCGCCGCGATGATGGCGGCGGTGCCGGACGACAACCGTTCGGCAACGTCCTGGAAGGCGTGCACCATCCGGACCTGCGCGGTCGGCGCGCCTTGCGGCGGGACCGCGGCCTTCTGCTGCACGGGCTCGCGAGCCTTGACCGCGGGACGCCGGATCGGGGCGCGCGGGTCGTTCCCGGGGATCCGATCGGGGCTTCCCGGACCGATCCGGGCCCCGGTGGGCGCCGGTCCGTCCGTCGTTTCGCGCGGCCGTCGCGGCACCGGGGGAAGGTCGGCCAGGACCACGTCCACGGACGGTCGCAGGATCTCGACGGCGCGCACGGTCCGCCCCGTCAGGAACCGGCCGGCGAGGGGCGCCAGGGAGGCTGGCAGACGGTCCAGGATGGCCTTGGGCGCGGGGCCGCCACCGTCGTCCCAGCGCAGGGCGACAGCCTCGGCGCGGACGGTCCACTGGTCGGGCTGCGACCAGGTCGGTCCCAGGACCGCGACCTCGCCGGGCGCCCAGGATACGCCGTCGGCCGACACGCTTCCGAAGGGGATCGTCAGCACGACCGCCGGCTGGACCCGGCCCGACACGCGTTCCAGCGCGCCGGAGCCCAGCAGGGCCTCGATCTCCAGGTGCCGGGCCGTCCCGTCCCCCTCGTCCAGCGACAGATCGGCCACCAGGCGGCGGCGTGCCTGGACGGATTCGTCCTTCACCGGGGCCAGATCCACGCGGCCCCGATCGACGCGGAAGGTGCGGGTGCCAACGTGGGCGGCCAGGATCACCTGGGCGACCGCCAGGTCGGGGAGCCTGGACGCCCGGAAACCGGGTTCGGCGTCCGCCTGGGCCGGGGCTGCGTCCCTCCGGTGCAGCAGGGACCGCAGGCGCGCGACCGCGGCCTCCGGCCCCTCCAGCGGGGCCTCCGGGTCGCCCAGGCGCGCCGCGATCCGCTCCACTGCGACCCGCTCTATCCGGCGCTGGCCCACGAGGAATCCGAAGGGGTCGACCTCGACCCGGATCCCGTTGATTTCCGCTTCCCAGTCGGAACCGTCGCGCCAGGAAACGCGCTGGATCGTCACGGCCGTGGAACCCTGCAGTGCGACGCCCTGCACCTCGACCGTTCCGGGCAACCGTCCCGCGAAGCGGGCGATTTCACGGCGCGCCAGGCTGTCCGCGATCCGCGGGAGGACGACGACGGTGGCTGCGACACCCAGGGCCACCAGCGCCACGACGGCGATGACGACCTGCAGCAGACGACGATAACGGGGAGGTCTGGTGGAGCCGGAGGTGCGGGAGGCGAGGGAGGTCACTTCGACTGGGAGCCGCCGCTGGTGGCCGACGCCCAGGCGATGAGGCCGATGAGCGTGCCGGCCAGCGCGACGCCGCCGGCGATCCACAGGGCGGTCTTCCACGTGGACATGTGGTCGACTTCCGCGTTGTCCTTCAGGCTGTTCACGTCGAGGATGTAGTCACGGTCCGACGCGACCAGCTGCGATTCGGTCATCTTGAAGTTGAACGGCGTGATCGGATAGCGCTTGCCGCCCTGGGAGCGGACGAAGAGGCGCGTGTCCTCCTTGACCACGATGTCCTTGCCTTCGGTATCCTTCACGGTCGCCTGGCCGGCCTCCGGGACCTCCTGGAGGTTCCCCAGTTGCGAGCGCGGAACGGTGTACGTGTTGTAGCAACCAAGGCCGAACGTCGACACGACAAGAACGGCAGCAACCAAGCGCTTCATCGAAGTCCCCCCTCCGTGCAGAACCAGAAGACCCGGGGCGGATCCTAGTCAACCTCCCCGGAAAAGAAAAGCCAAATCATGCGTCGCGATCGACGCGCTGTGCACCGGGCCCCGATGTCGAGGCCAACTCCATCGCCAACTGGCTGGGAAGGTCCGGCTCGAAGCACCGGCGGCACCGGGCTTCGTAGCTGTCCGCGGCGCCGACGACGATGCGATTCTCGCTGGCCATCAGGCGCTGCGTGCGGCTGGCCGCCGCGCCGCACCGCATGCAGACGGCCAGCGTCTTCGTCACGTAGTCCGCGACGGCCATCAACTGGGGCACCGGCTCGAAGGGGATCCCGCGGTAGTCCAGGTCCAGGCCCGCGACGATCACCCGCTTGCCCAGGTTAGCCAACCGCTCGCACACGGCGATGATCCCGCGGTCGAAGAACTGCACCTCGTCGATCCCGACGACCTCGACCCGATCGTCCAGCAACCGCATCACGTCCTCGGACGTCCGGGCGACGATGGCATCCAGGGACGCCTCGGAATGCGACACGATGCGGTCCACGGAATACCGGTCGTCGATGGTCGGCTTGAAGACCTGGACGCGCTGGCGGGCGATGCGGGCGCGCCGCAGCCGGCGGATCAGTTCCTCGCTCTTGCCCGAGAACATCGGGCCGCAGATGACTTCCAGACCGGCCGTGGGGTTGTAGAAGGACATCAGCCCAGATACCTCGCTTCCAGGAAGGCCCGCAGCCGGGGTTCGCCGCGCACCAGGTCCAGCGCGACGTCGGCGTGGCCCGGCACGTAGCCGTTCCCGATCAGCAGCGACACGTCCTTGCCCACGCCCTCGGCGCCCAGGGCCGCGGTGGTGAACGAGGTCGCCATGTTGAAGAAGTACGACGTCCCCCCGTCCCGGGTGGCCAGGACGGTCGCCATTTCGGTGCCGGGGATGTTGGTCGTGTTCAGCACGACGTCCAGCATGGCGCCGCCGGTCGCGGCGTGCACGGCTTCCAGCACCGTCAGCGGGTTCCGCGCGTCGGACAGGATGCCTTCGTGGATGAAGCCCAGTTCCTTCAACAGGTCCAGGGCGTCCGGCCGCACGTCGATCCCGTACACGCGCCCCTCGGGCCCTGCCGCCTTCCGGGCCGCGGCGGCGCACAGCAGCCCGGATTTCCCCGTGCCCAGGATTCCCACGCGCATGCCGGGGCGGACCAGTCGGAGGGTCTGGGCCGGCGCGCCGGCGACGTCCAGGACCGCCAGGGCCACGTCCCGCGGCAGGTCATCCGGCAGGCGCACGCCGATGCCCGAGGAAAACAGGATCGCGTAGCCCTCGGCCGCGACCTGGTCCCGGTCCAGGTACACCTTCGTGATGCGCGACAGGTGCAGCGGGGTCAGGGACAGCGACACCAGCGTCGCGATGCGATCGCCCACGCGGGCGTCGATCGGCCCGGCATACTCGGCGCCGACCTCCAGCACCGTGCCCACCAGCATGCCGCCGGAGCCGGTGACCGGGTTGTGCTGCTTGCCCCGCTTGGCGATCGTTTCCAGGATCTGCGCGGCAATCCCGGCCGGGTCGCCGTCGGCCGCCTGCTTCATCTGGGTGAACGAGGCCGCGTCCACGTTCAGCATCTCGACGTTCACCAGCAGTTCGCTGGGGTGCAGGGGCAGGCTGTTGTCCAGCCGCCACGCCGCCTGGGGCAGGACACCCCGCGGTTCCAGGACCCGGTGCGTGCCGAAGCGCACGCCCGCCTCATGATTCGTCATCGTCGTTCATCCGTTTCGAAGTCGCGCCATCACCAGTTGCAGGTCTGCCCACGTCGGCCGCTTGTAGTCGACGTTCCGCAGCAGGGCGGCCGGATGATACGTCACCACCAGGGGGATGTCACCGCGACGTTGCACCCGTCCCCGCTGTCGCGCGACGCCGTCCGTGCTGCCCGTCAGGGCATGGGACGCCGCGGCCCCCAGGGCGACCAGGAACTTCGGCCGCAACAGGCGGATCTGCGCTTCCAGGTAGGGCTGGCACAACCCGGCCTGATCCGGCGTCGGCGTGGCGTTCTCGGGCGGCCTGCACTTCACCACGTTCGCGATGTAGCACTCCTCGCGCGTCAGGCCCATGGCCGCGATCATCTTGTCCAGCAACTGGCCCGCGGCGCCCACGAACGGACGCCCCGTGAGGTCCTCGTCGGCCCCTGGGCCTTCGCCCACGAACATCACGGTCGGCGCGTCGCGGCGGCCCTCCCCGAAGACCGCGTGGGTCCGGGTGGCGTGCAGGGGACACCGCGTGCAGACCTTGACCAGGGCCTCGATGGCGTCCAGGTCCTCCGGGAGATCGGGCCCGGCGGACGGGAACGGCGCGCCGTACTGCGGAACGGACGACGGCCCGGGTCGTTGGGCCGGGGTCACCGGCCGCTCCGGGCGCTCGGTCAGGGGAGGACGGGCGAACTCCGGCGGCGCCGGCGGGGCGGTTCGCGGTGCGGCGGCGGTCGGCTGGACCGGGGGCGGGACCGGCCGCGGGGGGACGGGCAGGGCGGGCACGTCGCCGGCCTCGGATTCCAGGAAGCGCCGAAGGGCGTCGGCCGCATCGGCCAGGTGACGCGCGAGCGTGTCGTCCACGGGGAGCCCCCGGGGTCCCTCGACCCGTCAATGGGTGGTGCCGCCGGACGTCGGCAGCCGTTCGGCCAACCGGTCCAGCAGGAAGTCGGCCAGGTCGGCCTTGGTCCGGGACGCCACGGTTTCCGTGTCGCGGTCCCGGGAAACCAGGAAGCCTTCGTTCGGCCGGGCGCCGAACCCGACGCCGTCGCCCACCGGGTTGGCGAACAGCAGGTCCAGCCCCTTTTCGTCCAGCTTGCGGCGGCCCGAGGCCTCGACGTCGTCGGTTTCGGCGGCGAATCCCAGGACGATCCGACCGGCCAGGGCCGGCCGCAGCGTCAACAGGATGTCCGGTGTCGTCACCAGGTCCAGCGTTGCCGGAAGGTCCTTCTTGCGTCCCTTGCCGGGCCGGGGAGCGGCCGGTCGCTGGTCGGCCGGCGCGGCCGCCATCACGAGGGCATCGGCGCCCTGGAGCGCCGCCTGCGTCGCTTCCAGCATCTGCTGGGTCGTCATGACCCGGACCACGGAAATCGAGGCGTCGTCGAACGCCCGCGGCGGGGGCACTTCGGTCGGCCCCAGCACCAGTCGGACCCGGGCGCCTCGAACCTGCGCGGCCCGCGCGATTTCGATGCCCATGCGTCCCGTGGACGGGTTGGTGATCAGCCGCACCGGGTCCATCGGTTCCCGGGTCGGCCCGGCCGTGACCACGATCGTCCGGCCCGCCAGATCCCGGGGGCCCAGGGTCGCCGCGGCCTGCTCCAGGATGTCCTGCGGTTCCGGGAAGCGACCGGGGCCCACGTCGCCGGACGCCAGGTCCCCGGCCTCGGGGGGCATGACGCGGAAGCGCGAGGGATCCAGCCGGGCCAGGTTCTGCTGGACGGCGTGGCTCTGCCACATCGCCGTGTGCATGGAAGGCACCAGCAGCACCGGGGCCCGGGACGCCAGCACCACCGCCGACAGAAGGTTGTCCGCGAACCCGCCGGCCAGCCGCGCCAGCGTCGTGGCCGTGCACGGGGCGATGACGATCAGGTCGCAGGCTCGCGCCATTTCGACGTGCGACACGCCGCCGCCCGTGTGGAAGAAGTCCGCGTCGGTGCCGACGGGGTTTTCCGTCAGGGCCTCGAAGGTCAGGGGTCCCACGAACTTCGTGGCCGCCTGGGTCATCACGACCCGCACGTCGGCGCCCGCCTTTCGCAGACCCCGGGCCACGAACCCGACCTTGTAGGCCGCGATTCCGCCCGAGATGCCCAGCAGGATGCGACGGTCCTTCAGCGCTCGCATGGGGTGCCTACTTCTGGAGGATGTGGAATTCGACGCGCCGGTTCACGGCCCGCCCGGCCTCGGTGGAGTTGTCGTCGAGGGGGACTTCGTCACCCATGCCCGCCGCCTGCAGCCGATCGGGGCCGACCCCCTGGCCGACCAGGTACATCCGCACCGCGTCGGCCCGGGCCTGCGACAGCTTCTGGTTCACCTTCGGCTTTCCGACGGTGTCGGTGTGTCCCTCGATGCGGATCTTGAACTTCGGGTGATCCAGGATCGCCTGCGCGACCTCGTTCAGCAGTTCGAAGGACTCCTTCTTGATGGCGGCCTTGCCGGTCTGGAAGAAGACCTTCTGCTTCACCTGGATCTGGTCCTCGGTGATCGCGATCAGGGCGTACGGGCAACCGCTGTTCTCGACGGGTCCGGCCTCGGTCGGGCAGCGGTCCACGTCGTCGGAAACGCCGTCCTTGTCGCCGTCCTGGATCGGGCAGCCGCGGTTGATGCGGGGGCCGGGAACCGTCGGGCACGAGTCGTCGGGATCCATCACGCCGTCGGCGTCGGAGTCCTTGACCGGGCATCCGCGGTTGGCGGGTGTCCCCGGCGCGATCGGGCACTGGTCGTCGCCGTCCTTGACGCCGTCGCCGTCGTTGTCCGGATCCGGGCATCCGTCCTCGTCCTGGAACGAATCGAAGTCCTCGGCCAGGGTGGGGCACTTGTCGTCGCGATCGGGGATCCCGTCGCCGTCCGCGTCGGGCATGCAGATCGTGTCGCCCGAGCCCTTCCAGCCCTCGCGGACCGCGGCCTCGGCCTCCTCGATGGCGGCCTTGGCCGGGAACGGTCGTCCGCGGGAGGACTCGTGGCGGGCCCGGGCGATGGCCACCTCGGCCCGGGCCAGGGCCTTCGGAGCGCATGCGTAGAACTGGTCGTGGTGGTCGGCCATCAGGGCTTCCAGGGCCTTCGTCCGCTGCGCGATCTGGCTGTGACCGACGCAGGCGAGGGCCGACGGCAGCAGGACGACGGCGGCGGCGAACACCGCGATGCGGGCGGGGCTCGGGAGGCGGATGGCCTGTTTCATCGCGTTCCTCCCGACCGGCCGTCGGCCGGGGGCACGGCCTTCCCGGAGGGGTCCCCGGGCGCAGCCTTCCCGCGGGACTCGCGTAGCCGGGCATTCCGGGGTGCCAGGTCCCGCGTGGACGACGCCAGTTGGGCCGCCTTGTCGGCGAACTCCCGTGCCACATCGAATTCTGCCCGTCCGGCCAGGTCCCGTGCCGCCGTCAGGTATCCGTCGGCCGCGGTGATTTCGTAGGGGCACTCCTTGTCCCATCCACGGGTGCGGGCCTCGCGCAGGGAATCGTCCGCCCGCGTGATGGCCGAGGAGGCCTGGATCGGGCCGCAGCCGGCGCAGAAGAACGCTGCCAGCCCCAGTCCCAGGACCACCATCCGCATCGCCATCCCCCGTCCCGTGCCCGTAGTTCAATACCAGCCGACCTCCGCGGTGTCAACGCGCCCCCCTTCCTCCCTCCCCACCGTGCACGTGGACGTGGACGTAGACGTCGACGTGGACGTGGACGTAGACGTGGACGTAGACGTGGACGTCGACGACTGCTTGATTCCCTGTCGGTGGTCTACGGTGTGGTGTGTGCGTGTTCCCGATCCGCGCGGTGCAGCGTCAGAGCCCCGTACCCGCCGAATACTCGCCGTACTCGAACGAGGCGTGCATCGAGCGGATCAGCTCCAGCTTGCCGACCAGGAACTGCAGCGGGTGGAACAGGTAGTTCGTGCGGAGGTCGTCGAAGGTCAGGTCCGCCACGTCCTTCGGGCTGGACGCGATGTTCTTGCACTCGTCGATCTCGTTCTGCGTGAAGGTCTTGTTCCGGGCGGGGTCATAGCAACTGAACATGAAGTCGCACTGCTTGACCAGGTCGAACGCCGGGTAGTACTGGCCGTCCGTCGTGCGGTAGGTCGTGTAGATGCGGCCCGAGAAGATGTCCTCGCAGGTCGCGACCTCGGCGCCCGCCGGCGGGGTGACCGCGTACTTTTCACCCTGCAGCCACAGCCGTGTCGTGTCCATGAAGGACTGGTCGTAGTTGTTCACCATCAGGGCCATTCCGTAGTACGCCGCCAGCATCGGGATGCGGAAGCGGGTCGTCGGGAACGTGTACAGGGGCTCGGGCTCCAGCGAGATGCCGGGCATCGCGGCCTTGAACTGGCCCGTCGGGCAGGCCGCCGCGTCGTCGTAGCGGAGCAGGCGCGTGGGCACGCTCATCAGGGCGCCGTTGGTCTGCT
This sequence comes from uncultured Myxococcales bacterium, assembly GCA_903847405.1. Taxonomy (GTDB): domain Bacteria; phylum Myxococcota_A; class UBA9042; order DTJE01; family DTJE01; genus CAIZWN01. The sequence goes on from CAINDP010000007.1 coordinate 60,126, forward strand.
TGTTGAAGCAGCCCATGTACATGTCGGCGCAGGTCTGGCCCGTGTACCCGGCCCCGACGCGGTCGGGCTGGGCGAAGGTGACCGGCTGCGTGGTCTCCGGGTGGGTCAGCACGCACCAACCGTACTTGTCGGAGTTGTTCGCCATCAGGCCGCCGAACAGGTCGCGCATCTCGTTGCGGAACACGGACGCGTAGTTGATCAGGTACTTCCGGGTGTCCGCCTGGTAGTCCGTCGCCAGGAACCAGGTCTCGGGATCGGACAGGTACTCGAAGGCCGCGATGCGCTCGTAGATCGAGCCCGAGGAGACGACGGTCGGCTGGTAGCCGCTGTAGTCCCAGTTCGAGTAGATCGGGCGCGCGCCGGCCTCTTCCATGATCATGATCTGGCCGGTGTAGTTGTTCCGGTTCACCTGGTCCAGCGGCTCGAACCGCTTGGTCTGCCAGTTGTAGCCGTGGCTGCCCGGCTCGGGACGGCCGAAGGCGCCGGCCATGGTGTTGAACGAGGCGTAGGCCGCCAGGGCGCCCGGCAGACCGCCGTTCAGGTCCTCTTCCCAGCGCTTGCCGAACTTGCTCTTCCAGAAGTCGCCGTGGTTGTACGTCTGGTAGTTCAGCACCCACCACTGGAAGTGATGGCGCATGTTGTAGAAGGCGAAGCGCATGCTGCCGTCGTACATCGTGGGCCAGTACGTCGGGTCGTTGTGCCAGTAGCCGCTGAAGATCCACATGTTCTCGTACATTTCGCGCAGGTTGTTCACGATCTCGAAACTGTCCACGCCTTCGTCGAAGGTCGCGACGGTCGGCAGCCTGTAGGACAGTTCGTCGCCGCCGAACCGGAACGGGACGACCGTGTCCGCGATCGAGCAGCGCAGGCCCTCGTGGAGCATCTTGCAGACGCGGTTGCCGGAGCAGTTGGCGCCCTCGCTGGTGCACTTTTCGCCGATGACGGCCGCCTTGGGGACGTCGTGGCGCGCATAGATGTTGGCGGTGTCGCCGAACAGGTTCGGGATGTTGGTGGCGTGGATGCGACGCAGGGCGATGCCCAGGCCTTCGCCGCGCTGGTTGCGCAGGTCGGTCGCCTCGTTGCCCGGGGCGATCTGCAGCGGATCGACCGCGACGTATTCCGCCACGGAGCGCAGGTCCGGCGGCGTGTTGAACACTTCCATCAGGTTGCCGTAGGCGTACTTGATGGCGGCCGTGTCGTACAGGCCGATGCCCATCCAGGGCATGTTGAACTTGGCGTAGTAGTCCATGACCGAGGAGTACTGGTACTCGCGCAGGCCGCCGGCGATCTGGGCGGGGGTTTCGCCCCACAGACCCTCGGGCTGGTAGGTGTCGCCGTCCTTGCGGACCTTCAGATCCCAGTAGCCCGGCTTGAAGTTCAGGGCGTCGCTGGACGCCTCGAAGTTGTGGCGCAGGCCCAGCGTGTGGCCCACTTCGTGGATCGCGACGCCGTAATAGATCTTCTGGTACAGGTCTTCCTGGACCGTCACCCGCAGCTCGGCCAGCACCGTGTTGAACGCCTTCTGCGTCGCCATCAGGCCCGGGTTGGTCGTTTCCATCTCCAGCGGGGTGGGGATGTAGGTCGACTCGAAGCCGTAGGGGTTCATGGCGTTGTAGTACGCGAACCGGACGCGCAGCTGCTCGATCAGGGCCTCGGTGCTGCAGGGAGCGTCCGCCGTGAAGCCGGTGAAGTCCAGTTCCGCCTGGCCGTTCATGCGCTCGCAGACCGTGACGTCATACTGCGCCTTGTACTGGTCGGCCAGGTGCAGGACGGCCCCGTCGAAGAAGGTGGCCAGGTCGTAGCCGCGCTTCGACATGCCCATGTAGTACTGGATCATCTTCTTGCTGCCGCCGACGTTCGCCCAGTTCTTCAGCAGGTACTTTTCGCTGCGGGCGTCGTTCGCCTTGGGGGCCTTGTCGCCCAGGCGCGGGTCCTTGAACAGCATGCGCACGTCGTCGCTGACGAACAGGGCCTCGAGGTCGGGGTTGTTGCCCAGGATGGCCATGCGCGCCGCCGAGAAGTTCTGATCGGTCTTCTGGGGCAGGGTGGCGGTCAGGGCGTCGGCGACCGCGGGGATCACCAGCTTCTGGGCCAGGGCAACGGCCTGGTCATTGGTGAAGCCGGCCTTCCAGTAGGTGGACTGCTGCAGGCGCTTGGTGCGCATGTCGTCGGAAATGTACTTGCTGTTGGCGATCTCGCGGAAGGACTTGATGCCGGTCAGCAGTTCGATGCGGTCCATCGCGCGCTGGGCGCCCTGGCGCATCGCGGCGACGTAGTTGTTCGCCGTGGCCGTCACGATGCGGCCGGACAGCGGGTCTGCCGAGGACGGGCCATAGCCGTACAGGCCCACCTGGGTCGGGGCGTTGACCGCACTGAGGAAGTTGTAGCGCAGGTCGCCGAGGTGCTTGGCAACCGACAGGTCGCCGCAGATCGCCGGGTTGGTTTCGGCGGTCAGCGTCCCGTGCGCCGCCAGGTCCGTGGTGTTGTTTTCGCACACCAGGTACATGTGCTCGACCGAAACGGGCTTGCCCTGTTCGTCCAGCATGGGCTTGCCGTTGCGGTCATACGCGGGCAGTTCGCCGGGGTTCTTGCCGGTCACCGACAGGACGGTCGCGTCGAAGGCCGTGGACCACTGGATGGCCAGGTCGATCCCGGACTGGACCAGGTTCGCCGGGTAGCCTTCCGTCAGGGTGTACACGATCGGCTTGACGCCGATGATGACGCCCGCGGCATCGCGCTGGTAGATGTCGTGGCGGTTCACGTAGCGCTGGACGCCGCCGTAGGTCGTGCCGTAATCCACGTCCCAGCGCAGGCGCTCGCTGCGGAAGTACCCGAAGCGCTCCATGTCGAAGTCGGTGAAGTCCTGAGCGTCGTACTTCAGGAAGGCTTCCTCGCGGGCGGGATCGACAGCCAGGAAGGACGTGCGGGTGCGGATGCGCTCGCTGATGCACTCGTAGATGCCGCCGGAGTACCACGCGTAGTAGTAGCAGAGCGGCACGGTGCCGTAGCCGTCCATGTACTCGGTCTGCGCCTCGAAGATCCAGTCGTTCACGAAGTCCATGTAGCCGGTCTCGGGATTGATCCGGGACTCCAGTTCGGGCGCCGACTGGGCGTCGTGCAGGATGTTCGGCGCGCCCGTCTGGCTGAATTCCTGGAACGCGTTGACCGACGAGGGCAGCAGGTCGTTGCCCCAGCCGACGCGCATGGATTCGCGCTGGTACCACAGGCGGTCCGAGGTGTTCTCCGAAAGGACGTTGGTCTTCTCGCCCGTGTTCGGGTTGTACTCCCAGATCACGTCCAGGTGGCTTTCGATCGGGTACGCCGCCACGGGCGAGTTCTTGTCCATCCAGACTTCGTTGCCGTTGACGAGGTACGGGGTCCCGTCACGGTTCGTCAGCCGCTGGTCGACGTCGTGGCGCGGGGTTTCCATCCCTTCGCCGATGACGAAGCTGTAGACGCGGTAGAAGTACAGCACCTTTTCCTGGATGTCGAAGACGCCGCGCTCCATGACGCCCTGCATTCCCACGAACGAGTACGCCGAGGCGTAGGGCGCCTCGGTGGTCGTGGACTGCATGAACCATTCCTTGCGCGTGCCGTCCGCGTTGAACAGCAGGTCCGCCTTCTGGCTGACGTTCTGCTGCGTGCGATCGACGGTACCAATGTCCTGGGCACACCCCGCGGCCAGCGCAGTCAGCGCGAGCAGCGCAGGCAGCATGATCTTCAACGCACGATGCATCGGAGTCCCTCCGTTCGCGAGGCCGAGGATCTGGTTCTCACGGTTCCTGTTCATCGCCATCACCTCCGCCTCAGATCTTCATCTTGCTGAAGACCTCGTAGACGCCCCGCATCATGTCGAGGACTTCGACGATGTTGCGGAGTTCCACCTCGGCGGCGGCCTTGTCGGCGCCGGTCGCGGCCTCCCACAGAGCCTTCTGGGCATTGGCCTTTTCGACCAGCACCACGTTCGGCGAGTACCAGTCCGCGGTGTAGGTCGGTGCCCACACGACGAAGGTCTTGCCGGTGAAGGGATCGCTGAATTCCTGCGGCACGATCCCGCTGGTGGCCCCGATGTCGTGGCAGTTCCCGTTGCCCTTCAGGCAGACCGTGAACGAATCCAGGAACGACGGGTCGAAGGACGCCGGCAGGTACGCCATGCCGTAGACCATCATGTACAGCTTCAGGGTGATGTTCTGGATCGACGGCTCGACGCGGGGAGCCGTGCTGGCCGCCACCTCGGTGAGGTACGGAGCCGGCACGACCGTTCCGACGATCTCGCCCAGGGTGTCGGTCGCATAGATGCTGCTGTTGCGCGGGTCGAACAGCTTGCGGGGGGCGTAGGTGCCGCCCTTTTCCGCCGTGCCCGCGAAGATCTGCGGGCTGTCGCTGATGGCGCCGCCGAACAGCTCGGTCAACTGCTTCGGGTACATCGTGTTGAACCCGATCGAGGTCCCGACGCCGATGTTCAACTGCTCGCCGACGTAGTTGGTCGTGAAGTAGACCGTCGAGTCGGTCAGGGTCATGAGGGCCGCCATCTTCTCCCAGAACGAACCGTAGAACTGGGCGTGGTCCCAGAAGAAGTAGCCGGCGCCGTTCCAGAAGGTGGTGTAGGGGTACTTCCCGTCGGACAGCGGGATGTCCAGTTCGCTGCCCGTCGCGCCGCTGAGGTAGGAGATGTTTTCGAACAGGTTCTTGTCCACGTTCATCTTGTACGAGCCGGGCGCCGGCGAGGCCAGCGTCGAGGCCAGGATCTCGAAGCCCGTTTCCGACGCGCGCCGCAGGCCGTAGCCCATCAGCTTGGCGTTCGCCCAGACGCCGCGCCAGGAGTAGTTCTTGAGGACGTGGGAGTACAGCGCGTACAGCATGCCGCAGCCGCGCATGACGTCCATGTAGCGGGTCTGGACGCGGGTCATGTACCCGACCGGGTTGCCGTGGAGGCCGGCGCCGTAGCGCTCGCGCTTGAAGGCGTCCATCAGGTAGTAGTCGTGCAGCTGGATGCCCATGTTGTGGACGATTTCCAGCGCGTCCACGCCCGTGTCCCACGTGTAGATGCCGACGTTGCCGGCATACTCGTCACCGCTGAACTTGTAGGGGACCTGGATGTAGGTCCAGTCCAGGTAGGACTGGTAGTAGTTGGTCGTCATGTTGTGCTCGTCCCGCAGGGACTCGTAGGGCACCGCGGTACGATTGCGGACGCTGTCGCCTTCCGAGCGGTTGGCCTTCTCGCCGATCAGGTTGTTGAAGAAGTAGAACTGCGAGAAGAAGATGCCGCCGCCCCAGTAGGTCGTGTCCAGGTTGTCCGAGCTCTGGGACTCGCTGTCCTGGCCGTAGCTCTGGTAGTACGTGTGCACGGCGTTCTGCAGCTTTTCCGTGTCGTTGTACACGTCCACCAGGCCGCCGTAGCCGAACCGGATGGCGGCCTTGTCGTACTTGCCCAGGTCCAGGATGTCGCTGTTCCAGCGCTGGCCGTAGTCCATGATGGACGAGACCTGGTAGATGGTCCGGGACTGCTGCGCTTCGCTGTCCGTCAGTTCGGCGCGCGGGATGAACGCCATGATCTTGCCGTCGTTCTCGTTCACGACGGGGGTCGTCACGCGGGTCTTGACGCCGTCCTGGCTGCTGTAGCACACGCGGTCGTCGCCGTTGCAGGTCGAGCCCGCGGGGCAGACGCCGTGGAGGTTGCATCGGGTGATCTCGACGCACTGGCCGGCGATGCAGTCGAAGGTGTCGTACTTCGGGACCGCGGCGTTGGCGAAGCCGCAGTCCGAGGCCTTCGTGCAGGTTTCGACCTTCTTGGCGCGGCAGAAGTGGCCCTCGCAGTACTGGCCCAGGGCGGCCTCGCACTCGTCGTTGACCTCGCAGGGTACCGGCTCCTTCACGCGGATGTCGTAGTACTTGTCCGGGTAGTTGAACAGGTCCGTGGACGCCGCGAAGTTGTGCCGCAGGCCCATCGTGTGGCCGACTTCGTGCTCGACGACGGCCGTGTAGAAGCGCTTCAGGATGCTGCGGGCCAGCATCGGGCCGCTGCTGATGCAGCAGGGGCTGCCGGTGTCGTTGGCGGGGTCCAGGGCGTCCCACGTCTTTTCGTCGCAGCGCGGGCGGGGGTCGTCGCCGATGCAGGCCCAGGACTGGACCATGCCCAGCATGCCTTCGTCGTCGAACTCGCCGTAGCAGTAGGCGTGCTTGCCCAGGTAGATCTGGCGCTCGCGCTCGCGCTTCTGGATGTCCTGGATGTTCGCCCACTCCAGCGGCGAACCGCTGACGGGGGAGTCGTTGTCCAGGGCGTACTGGACTTCCGAGTTGGTCATCAACTGCTCGTACTGGGTGCCCTTGAGGGCCGCCAGGCGCTGCTTGCCCAGGGACGGGCTGAGGACCGGAACGGTCGAGGCCAGGGGCGTCCCGATGTTCTTGTCCCGGATGATCTTGAAGATGTCCATCTGGCTGATGGGCTTCTGGTTCTGCAGGACCTGCTGCGTCGGATCGAACTGCTGGCGCATGCCGGCAATCGGGTCCAGCGTCTGGGCCGGGGTGCCCTGCGGGGGAGCCTGCGGGGCCATCATCGCCTGGACTTCGGTCGGGGCGTTCTTGGCCTTGTCCTTGAGGTACGTGCGGATGTTTTCGCCCGTGACGTAGTCCGCCGTGTCCAGCTTGCCGCTGATCAGGTCGAACAGGTCGCGGTACATGTTGCCGTAGGTCGTCAGCGGGGCGCCATAGATGTTCGCGATGCCCCAGAACACCTGGCCGCTGTCCGGATCGGCGGCCGTCGGGCCGTAGCCCAGCGGGGACGAGAACTGCGCCTCGGACACCCACTGGATGCCGGAGTAGCGCGAGTCGCCGATCTTCTTCATCGACTGGGCCTGGGTCATCTTCTGGGCCGGGGTCATCTTGGAGGCGCCGGGCAGAAGGTCGATGCAGGGGCTGACGACGGGCAGTTTGGTCATCTGGTCCGCCGAGGCGTTCTTGATCGTGGCCCACGGGGCGTAGAGGTTCGACGCCCACTCGTCGTCGAACAGGGCGCCGCCTTCCACCTGGGGCGTGTACGTGTTGCGGCACATGACGAACATGTCGGGCAGGGTCGCCTTGATTTCGTCCAGGCGCGTCCAGTCTTCGGCCGTCATCGGCTGGTCATAGCCGGCGCAGCGGCCCACGCCGTCCGCGATGTAGCAGGTCACGTCGCCCTTGGACCCGGCCGGGGCCAGGACCATGCGCTGGGAAACGAAGTCGGCGGGCAGGTTGACGCCGTTGCCGCCGCCCGAAACGCCCTGGTAGCCGGAGTTGCCGCCGTTCTCGATGGCGTACATGCGCAGGCCGGCGTCGATCGACAGGTCCGCCGTCACGCCCGTCATGTTGATGACGCGCAGGCCCTTGATGTCGCTCTTGATGGCCGAGGCCTTCGCCAGCGTGGTGCCGTCGTACGCCAGGGTGACGACCGAGTTCACCGGGCAGTCGCCGTTGATGGACGCGATCTCGGTGCCGCCTTCCATGACGCTGAACTTCACGTTGCTGGCCGGAAGCACGGAGGCGTGGGCCGGGGTGGCCGGGTCCTGGGAATCCGCCTTCTTCGTGTTGGGGTCCGCGACCAGGGCGGGGACGCCGGTCAGTGCCGTCGTGCCGTTGACCGCGAGGTCCAGCGTGCGGCCATCGGCCAGGTTGATCAGGCGGACGCCGCACTTCGACAGCAGGTCGGTCGGGTACTTCCAGTCCGGCACCATGGCCGACGTCCCGCCGGGAAGCGCGACGATGGTCTGGCCGATGGACGTCCACTGGATCTTGCCGCTGGCGGACTTCGGGAGGTCGCCGTTGCTGGCGTCCAGTTCGAACATGCGGTCCACGAGGGCGTGGGTCGCGCAGTCGGTATCCGTGGCGCAGGTGCGGACCTGGTTCTGGCCCAGGATGCGGCCCTTTTCTTCCCACAGGTACAGCCACGCGACGGTGTCCTTCAGCGTGTCGCTCCAGGACTTCGCGGTCCGGTAGGAACCGGTCCACATTTCCGCCTTGATCATGGTGTCCAGTTCGCCTTCCTTCGGGGCTTCCGTCGGCAGGTCCGCGGACACGTGGTACACGACCGGGCGCAGGCCGCGCTCGGTGTAGGGCAGGGGAGTGCGGGAAACGCAGTTGCCGCGGGTGAACCACGTGTCGGCCTGGCAGAACTCCTTCACGCCGTTCACGTTGGTCGTGTCGCAGCCCGTGTTCGCCAGATCCTTGAAGCAGGGCTTCGGCGTGCAGACGGCATTCGGGTCGGCCGTCGGGCAGGTTTCCCCGGCGGCGGTGATCGTGACGGGGGTGTCCTGGAAGGACTTGTCCCAGATGTTCCAGCGGTTGATGAACGACACCTTGCCGGTGTCGGTCAGGCCGTAGTCTGCGTCATACGTGTTGCGCTCGGTCAGGAAGTAGCCGAACAGGACCTGACGGTCCTCGTTGTGGAAGCGCATCGGCTCGTAGTCCTGCGCCGGGTCCACCTTGCGGAACGCCGTGCGGAACTTGACGACGGCCGGGGCGCAGTCGCCGGTGGACACGCCGTAGATGTCGCAGGCGCCGGTCGAGGCCGGGTTGCCCCAGGACTTCGTGACGACGTCGAAGTAGTCGGGAGTGAAGGACGGGGCGTCGGGGTTCGTCGGGTCGTCGGACTGCACGTAGTAGTCGATCGGCGACTGGTCGATGATGCGGGCCATGAACGTGAAGTCGCTGATCAGGTTCTTGGCCCAGTTGACGCGCATGTACTTGCGCTGCCACCACAGGTTGTCCTTGGTGTTTTCCTCCAGGACGTTCGACTGCTCACCGGTCTGGGGGTTGTACGCCCGGGTGACGTCGAAGTGGGACAGGACCTGGAAGATGGCCACCGGCTGTCCGACGTACATCTGGGTGAAGCAGCACAGGCGCGTGGGGTCGGTCAGGTTGTCCTTCCCGTCCACGCACTGGTACAGCTCGCTGTCCTTGTTCGTGCAGGCGTCGTCCCAGTACTTGAACAACTTCTGCTGGTGCCAGGTCTTTTCCGATCCCTCGACGTACTCGACCGTCGGGTAGGCGATCAGCTTGTCTTCCTGGATGTCGAAGACGACCTTGCCGGTGGCGCCGAAATTCATCTCGCCGACGAACGACCATGCCCCGCTGTAGGGGATGTCGATCACGGTTTGATTCATGTACCAGACGCCCGCGAACTGCTTCTTCGCAAGCTGTTCGTGCTGGGTCCGGTCAATGGTGCCGACGTCCGTGGCGCAACCGCCAAGGGCGGCGAGCGCCAGTCCCACCAGGAACCATCGGGCCTTCATTGCAACCTCCCACACCCTTGGACTGCAAGGCGGAAGCGGCCTGCTCCCTGCCTGAAAACCGACGTTATATACCTGCAAACACTCGGCAAGGGAAGCGGCAATTCGCGTCGCGGTGTCCGGTCTCTTCAATCGCAAGAATCGGGCCAATACCGGGGCCCCCGGGCGCCTTCCGGTGCACCGAAAGCGGGGAGCGGGGGGCTTCCGGCCGGATTCGGTTGCGGCGTCACGATCCGGACGGCGTGCGGCCGCGGCTTTCCAAGACCGCGCCGGCGTGCTATCAGATCAAGGTGTAAGCGCGGAGTTGCCCCACGATGAGCGAGAATCGAAAATCGATCCGGATCCTCACCGACGCCGTCGTGGACGTCGCCTCCGACACCGAGGTCGTCCTGTTCCACAAGATTCGCGACCTGGGGGAAGGGGGGATCAGCCTCGAGTTCCCGACCCTGGAGCCGGTGGGCTCCCTGGTGGACCTGTCCATCTCGCTGCCGACGCTGGACCGCGTGCTGGAATGTTCGGGGGAGGTCGTGCGGTCGATCCTGTCGCCGATGCCGGTCCTGGGCATCCGCTTCACCGGCCTGTCGGAGCCGCAGGTCGCGCTGTTGCGTCGGTTCCTGGCGATTCGCGCCGGGAATGGCGAGGGCGACGGGGAGGCTCGATGAGGACCGACGAGGATCTGCGCGAGGCGAAGACGGCCGAGGCCCGGGCCCGTCAGGCCGTCGTGAAGATGGCCGTCGAGATCCGGCCGATCCTGGGCGAGGACTTCGTCGAGTTCCCGGCCTACGAAATCCGTCGGCGCTTCGTATCCGCCCCCGACTTCGCCGCCGGCCTGCCGGACGAGGCCATCGGCCGGCTGAAGTCGATGCTGGCGGCCCGCTCCCTGGAAGTGCGCGACGCCGTGCTTGCGGCCCTGGCCGACCCGGAGGTCTGGCTGGCCGGCGTCGACAGCGAGGGTCCGGGGAAATCCCTGGCCGAAAACGGCCGGCTGTGGGCACTGACGGTCCCGGTGGCGGACCTGGTGCGCGAGGTGCTGGCCGCGTTCGGGTTCCCGGCGGGGGACGAGCCGATCGAGTACCGCATGCCCATGCGGTTCATCCACAAGAAGTTCCTTCCCGGCCTGGCGGAAAAGTACTGGGCGGCGGTGGCCGATCTGCGGGAGGCGCGGGCCCGGGTGCAGGAAGCCGAGGAAGGCCGGGTGCGCGAAGCGCTGGGCAAGAGATGGGATCGGATGTGAGGTTCAGAGTGGCGAAGGAGGGATTTGAACCCCCGACACGGCGGATATGAGCCGCCTGCTCTGACCAACTGAGCTACTTCGCCGGTCACAAAGGCGGGCGGAATTTACATCCTCGGTCGGGACGCTGTCAAGCGGAGGTGCTGTGGTGAAGGCGCGCATGCTGGTCCTTGCGCTGGTCTGCCTGGGGATGCACGACGTTGCGACCGCCGGTCCGAGGCCGTCCGATGCGGGCGGCGGGGCCACGGTGGCCGTGATCGACCTGTACCTGAACGGCATCGACGCGGTCGCGACGGGCGACTACGGGAAGGCCGTGGGGAAGGCGCTGTCCGGCAGCGGCTACACCGTCCTGGATCGGGACGAGGTCGCCAACCGGTTCCGCGCGGTCCTCATCGTCCCGGTCCGCAGGCTGCAGGAAGAGCGCCTTGCCGAACTGGAACGCATGGTCAGCGAAGGGGACCAACTGGTCTACACGGACCCGAAGGCCGCCGTGGAGGTCCTCAGCAAGGCGCGGGCGCAGCTGGAAGCCATCGGCGACGGCGTGTCGGCGAACGACAAGGTCCGCAGTGAGTTCCTGAAGACGCAGATGCTGCTGGCACGGTCGCACCTGGACTCGGGGAACGAGGCGCGGGCCGGCGACGTGCTGCGCGAGGTCCTCCGGGCTTACGGCGACGACCTCGAAGTGTCGGACCGGGACTATCACCCCCGGCTGGTCAAGCTGTTCCAGAAGGTCAAGGCGGGCATGCGCGCGGAGCGGACGGCGACCGTGTCGGTGCAGACCCCCGAGCCCGGCTGCAACGTGCTGCTGGACGGACGGATCCTCGAGGGGGACACGCCCCGGGAATACAAGAACCTGTATCCCGGCGCGCACTACCTGCAGGTCCGTTGCGGGACGGTGGACAGCCTGATCCGGCGCGTGACCCTGGGCAAGGAACGCGTGCACCTGCTGGTGGACGTGTCCTTCGAAGCCGCGCTGGCGGTGGACGCCGGGCACCTGGGCCTGGCCTTCCCCGACGCCCGGACCGCCCAGGCCCGCATGGTGCCGTTCGCGGCGAAGTTCGGCGAACTGGTGGGGGCGGACCTGGTGGTCGTGCAGGGATTCCTGGACGACGGCTCGCGGTCCGAACTGAAAGGTCTGCTGGTGGACGTGAAGAAGGGCTCGCAGGTCCGTGCGGCCTCCGTGGCGGCCCGGCCCGGCGTCGTGGCCCAGTCCGGCGTCGGCGCGCTGGTGGACCAGTTGATCGGCGAAGGCGGCGGCACGGCTGCCCGGTACACGCCGCCCTCGGGCCCGGCGGGCCGCAAGGCGTGGTACGAAAACTACTACGGCTGGATCGCCACCGCGGTGGGCGTGGGCGGGCTGGCCTGGGGCGCCGTGGAAACGGTGTTCTACTTCGATCATCGTTCGAAGGCGACGAAGGCCTATTCCTTCAGCACGCAGGCGGAAGGCGAGGCCGAGTATCTGCAGAAGGTCTCGGAAGCCAACAAGGCGAACGACGCGGCCACCTACGCCATCGTCGGCTACTCGGTGGGCGGCGCGGCCCTGGTCACCGGCGTGGTGCTGTTCGCGCTGACCGATCGCATCTGGCCCGGCTCCGATGCGCCGAAGGCCCTGCTGGTCCCGACGGTGGGCCCGGGCGGCGGCGGGATGCTGCTGTCGATGCCGTTCTAGGAGGACTTCTTCTTCGCCTTCCCGGCCTTCTCCGGCTTCGCCGACTTCTTCGCCTTCTTTCCCGCGGGCACGGTCACCGGCTGGACGGTCCGCCACCAGGCGCCCCGATCGGCCATGAGCGCCTCGATGTCGTCCACGGTCTTCGGCAGCGCTTCCGTCAGGACGCGGCGGCCCTTGTCCGTCACCAGGACGTCGTCCTCGATCCGGATGCCGATCCCCCGCAGCGCCTTGGGCGTGGCGGGCGCGTCGGCGAAGTACAGCCCCGGCTCGATCGTGATGACCATGCCCGCGCGCAGGGGGATCGACGCTCCGTCCACGAAGTACGGTCCCACGTCGTGCACGTCCGAGCCCAGCCAGTGGCCGATGCGGTGCATGAAGTACGGGCGGTAGGCGCCGGTTTCGATCAGCGACCTGGGCTTGCCCTTCAGTGCGCCCAGATCGACCAGGCCCTCGACCAGGACCTTCAACCCGGCCTCGTGGACCTTCGCGTAGGTCGTGCCCGGCTTGACCGCGGCGATGGCGGCCTCCTGGGCCTTCAGCACCCACTCGTACACCCGGCGCTGGAGGGGGGTGAAGCGGCCGTTCGTCGGGAAGGTTCGCGAGATGTCCGCGGACATCATGTTCCGTTCGGCGCCCGCGTCGATCAGGACCAGGTCGCCGTCACCCAGGGTCGCGTCGTTGCGGATGTAGTGCAGGGTGGCCGCATTGGCCCCCGAGGCGCAGATTGTCTCGAAGGCCACGCGGTGCGCGCCGCGCCGGCGGAACTCGAACTCGACCACGGCGGCCAGCTCGCCCTCGTTCATTCCGGGCGTCGCGGCCTGCATCGCGGCCCGGAAGGCGGCGACGGTGATCGCGCAGGCGTCCTCGATGACCTGGACGTCGTGGGCGCTCTTGACCACCCGCATGTCCCAGAGGATCGACCGGGGATCGATGATCTGCCAGGGGCCGCACAGCCCCTTCCGGGCCTCGCCCTTCAGGGCCTCGATGGCCAGGGACACGCGGCCCTCGAAGGCGACGTCGAGTCCGAATTCCAGGTACAGGCGCGGCTGGTTGGTCAACAGGCCGGGAAGACGGTCGAAGAACAGGGCGCTGTCGTAGGCCTCGTCCGCGCCGAAGTCGCGGATGGCGCCTTCGGTGCCGGCGCGCTTGCCGACCCAGGTTTCCATTTCGGGGTCCCGGGGGCGCACGAACAGCACGTATTTCCTGTCGGCCCCGCGCTTGACCAGGACGGCCATGGTTTCGGGCTCGTCGAAGCCCGTCAGCAGGAACAGGTCGCTGTTCGTGCGGTACGGGTGGTCCACGTCGCCGTTGCGGACGTGCACGGGCCAGGACTTGAACACCGCCACGCCGTCTTCCATGGCGTCCAGGAAGCGGGTGCGTCGATCGGCGAACACGTTGTGGGCCATGGCGCGTCCTCGGCGTCGGGAGGGGCAGACGATAGCATGGAGCCGGCTGACCCGGGTAGGCTCGTGATGTCGGGACCGGGGGGCGCGAACCCTTGATCGATTGAGGCGGCAGCGATACCCTCCGGCCAGACCGAAAAGGGGTTTTCCATGAAGACGTTCGTCGCTGTAGTCGGGGTGCTGGTGCTGCTGGCCCTGGCCGTGCCTGTGGCCAACCTCGTGGTCGGAGGCCCCTCCGGAACGGCACTGACGAAGCCCGCCCCGACGGATCCGTCGGTGGCGAAGGTCTCCGCGGTGCTGGAAACCGGGTGCGCCGACTGCCACGTGGAAGGGGTGGCGCTGCCGTTCTACGGGCGCCTTCCGGTGGCGTCCGGCGTGGTGTCGAAGGACAAGGCGTCCGGCCTGAAGTTCTTCGACCTGATCGCGGCGCTGCGCCCCGGCGCCGATGGGCCGTCCGAGCCGGGCCTGGCCAAGATCGAGCGCGAAATCGAGTCGGGCCAGATGCCCCCCGCGCGCTACATCGCGCTGCACTGGAATGCGGCCCTGGGCGGTGGCGACAAGGCGGCCGTGCTGGGATGGATCCGGGACGTTCGGGTGGCGCAGTTCGCGCCGGCCGGACTGCCCCGCGAGGTTGCCGTCCGTCCGATCCACCCGATCCCCGCGAAGGTGGCCGTGGATCCGGCCCGGGCCGCCCTGGGGTTCGCGCTGTACCATGACAAGCGCCTTTCGGGCGACGACACGCTGTCGTGCGCGTCCTGCCACGACCTGGCCAAGGGCGGCACGGACCAGGCCCGCGTTTCGACCGGCATCCGGGGCCAGAAGGGCGGCATCAACGCGCCGACCACGTTCAACTCGGCGTACCAGTTCGTGCAGTTCTGGGACGGTCGCGCGGCGACGCTGCAGGACCAGGCCGCCGGCCCGCCGGAGAACCCCGTCGAGATGGGCGCGAAGTTCGATGACATCGTGGCCAAGCTGACCGCGGACGAGGCGTTCAAGGCCCAGTTCCTGGCGGCCTATCCCGAGGGCATCACGAAGGCCACGATCACGGACGCCATCGCCCAGTTCGAGCGGACCCTGGTCACGCCGGATTCGCCGTTCGACCGGTTCCTGCAGGGGAAGGCGGATGCCCTGACGGCAGCCCAGAAGGCCGGGTGGGACCGGTTCCAGGACAACGGCTGCCAGACCTGCCACGTGGGGCGCCTGCTGGGTGGTCGGTCCTTCGAGCTGATGGGGCGGACGGGCGACTACTTCAAGGCCCGGAGCGGGGAAACGCCGGCCGACCTGGGGCGCTTCGCGGTGACGAAGAACGAGGGGGACCGGAACAAGTTCAAGGTCCCGACCCTGCGAAACGTCGCGCTGACGTTCCCCTACTTCCACGACGGTTCCGCGGCGGACCTGAAGTCCGCGGTCAAGGTGATGGGCGAATACCAGGTGGGGGCGAAACTGAACGATGTTGATGCTGCCGCGATCGTCGCGTTCCTGGAATCGCTGACCGGGACGTACCAGGGAAAGTCGCTGTAGCGCCCCCGAACAAACCTACGTCAGTTCCAGGAAGCGCTCCTCCAGGCTGTGGCCGCGGATGACCGAGCCGACGGTGGCGCCGGACTGCAGCAGCGCGGCGAGGGCCTCGGTGATGGCCTCCTCCACGGTGTCGCCCTGGCGCACGCGCAGGGACACGCGGAGGGTCAGGCCGTCGGGGGATGCGTTCACGGCGGCGACCCGGGGGCAGGCCTTCAAGGTGACCAGGGAGCCGCTGGCCGTCCTGCCCAGGCGGATCAGGACCTGCTGGTCCTGCCCGGTCATTTCGGCGATCGACGACTGGGCGACCAGCCTGCCGCGATCGATGATCGCGGCGTGGTCGCACAGGTCCTGGACCTCGGTCAGGTTGTGGCTGCTGACCAGCACCGTGGCGCGGCCGGCCATCGTCCTGATCATCTGGCGCACGGTGTGGGCATTGCGCGGATCCAGGCCCTCGGTCGGCTCGTCCAGCAGGACCAGCTCCGGCGAGCCCAGGAACGCCTGGGCGATGCCGAAGCGCTTGGCCATGCCGTGGGACAGGGCCTTCCCGCGGACCTTGCGGGCCTCGTTCAGATCCACGGCCGCCAGCACGCGATCGGTTTCGCTGCGGGCGCGATCCGCGGGCAGTCCCTGCAGTTCGGCCATGAAGCGCAGGCTGTCCTCCAGGGTGCGCTCGGGGTGGAACCGCGCGTCCTGGGGCAGGGCGGCCATGCGGTCGCGCGGGAGGTTCGACAGGGGCTGGCCCAGCACCTCGGCGCTGCCCGACGCCGGCCGGATGAATCCGCACAGCATGGCGAAGGTCGTGGTCTTGCCGGCGCCGTTCGGCCCCAGGAACCCGTAAATCGAGCCCTTCGGCACCTCGAACGTCAGCGTGTCCACGACGGCGCGGCCGTTGTAGCGCTTGGTCAATCGGTCGGTTCGGATGGCGACGTCCATCAGAGGTCCCTCCACCGCAGGCGGGCGGATGCGCCCCCCAGGAAGATCAGGCCGAACGCCAGGAACGCCAGCGCGCTGCCCAGGACGTCCAGCAGTTTCGGCGACCACAGGTTCAGTTTGTAGAAGGACGGCGACAGGAACCCGAGGTCGGCGCTGCTGGACAGGACGCCCAGGCCGATGAGGACGCCGACCATGACCGCCATGGACAGGCCGCCGCCGTCCACCAGCGACGACACCAGCGCGGCCAGGGCGATGTAGCAGAAGCCGAAGGGAATCGTCAGCATCCAGAACCGCAGCAGGAGGCCCGCGGCCGGCAGGAGGTCGAAGGTCGGCAGCTTCATCCAGGCGTACAGGAACAGCGCGACGTTCGCGGCGACCGTCACCGCCAGGAACAGCAGGCCGTGGGACAGCATCTTGCCCAGCAGCAGGGACGTGCGCGACGTCCGCAGCAGGATGAACCGCGCCGACCGCTGGTTCACCTCCGAGTTGACGATGTCGTAGCTGACCAGGGCGATCAGCAGCGGCAGGAACGTCAGCGTCGTCCAGAAGAAGCCCAGCAGCACCAGCGGCATGTGCAGCAGGTGGCGGGCGATGGCCTCGTCCCCGCCCGTGATCGACGCGAGGCCCTCGTACACGTTCGGTGCGTCGGCCTGCATGGAGGCCATGGCCTCGGAGGCGTCGATCGCCGTTCGCGCCGTCTGGATCTTGTCGCCGAACTGGTTTTCGACCCAGACCAGTGCGCCGCCCGTCGCCAGGGCGCCCGCGAGGTAGATCAGCAGCGCCACGAGGGCACGCCGGGTGCGGATCGCGGTCATCAGGTCGAAGCGGGCGATCCGCCAGGTATCTTGCAGGACGCGCACGTCGCGCCTCCCCGTCAAAGGACGGCCGATCATACGGCAGGTCGGGGGGAAGCGCGAAGTTCGACGGCGCCGGGCGGCCTTGCCCGGGGGCCGACCGGAATGGATCGGCACGAAAGATGCTTGACAGTCCCTGGAGGGCAGGTCGCCGAGGGTGCAGGCAGGCCGCCGGGAGACCGCGGACGGGGCGGCAGAAGCGGCCGGGCCCGCGACCCGCAAGGAGATGCCGAGTTTCATGGCGGAACCGCAGGAAGGCCGGCCCGACTCCGAAAACATTGCGGTATCGACTGCCGAAGTCTGGGCCGAGACGTTCACGCTGTCCTTCCGCGGCGACCTCGAGGACGAGTTCCGGCACGCCCATTTCCTGCAATCGCTGCCGGTGCTGCGGGTGGCCCTGCTGGTCGGGGCGGCGTTCTACGCGGTGTTCGCCGTTCTGGATCTGCTGGTCGTGTCCCAGAACACTTCGATGCTGTGGGGGATCCGGTTCGGCGTCGTGCTGCCGGCCACCCTGCTGCTGTACCTGTTTTCGCGGCGGGCGGGGTTCGAGCGGTGGATGCAGCCGGCGCTGGCCGCCTGGATCGTGCTGTCCGGGTGGGGCATCGTGGCCATGGTGGCGGTCATCCCGCCCGCCGTCAGCCACGTCTACTACGTCGGCCTGATCCTGGTGCTGATCATCGGGTACACCTACACGCGGCTGCGCTTCGGCTGGGCCAGCGGCGCCGGCTGGCTGATCGTCATCGCCTACCAGACCGTTGCCGTGGCCATCGACACGCCCTTGCAGACCCTGCTGATCAACGATTTCTTCTTCATCGGGGCGAACGTCCTGGGGATGCTGTCGTGCCGCGCCATCGAGCAGTATGCCCGGGACAACTTCCTGCTGGTGCGGCGGGTCCGGATCGAACAGGAGCGCGTGGCGGCGGCCAATCATGAACTGGCCGAAGTCAATCGGGACCTTGCCCGGCAGGCCCTGCTGGACGGGTTGACCGGGATTCCGAACCGGCGCTCGTTCGACGGCGCCTTCACGATGGAGTGGGCGCGGATGCAGCGGGAGGGCACGCCGCTGACGGTCGTGCTGTGCGACATCGATCGCTTCAAGGCCTACAACGACGCCTGCGGGCACCTGGTGGGCGACGACTGCCTCCGGGACGTTGCCGCGGCGGTGTGGGAGGCGGCTCGACGACCGGCGGACCACGTGGCGCGGTTCGGCGGCGAGGAGTTCGCGCTGATCCTTCCCCACACGGGGCCCGAGGGTGGCCGGCGGGTTGCCGAGGCCGTCCGGGCCGCGGTGCGCCGAAGGGGCATCCCGCATCCCCGGGCCGCGGTGGACGGGATCGTGACGGTCAGCCTGGGCGTGGCCTCCCTGATCCCGGTGCCCGAAGTGTCACCGGAAGCGCTTCTGGAAGCCGCCGATCGGGCCATGTACCAGGCGAAATCCCAGGGGCGGGACCGGGTGGTGGCGGCCGAGGAGTGCAAGCCCGACACCGGGGCATCCGCGCGCGAGTCCCGCTTCCGGCGACGGGAGGAGGGCATGCCGCCGGGCGCCTACCTTCCGAATCCCTCCAAGGACCGTCACATCCCGTAGACCAGCAGCCGGCACTCGATGTCGCCGTTGTACAGGATCTGCCACCGATCCGGGCGCTGGCGGAACGGCCGTTCGATGCTGGGGGACCCGGCGAGGATGGCCACCGTGTGTCCGCGCATCCGGCGCAGGGTGCCCGCCATCCCTTCGTACAGGGTGCTGTCCGCATCCAGACGGGCGCCGTACGGCGGGTTGATGATGACGAAACCCGCCGGGCCCAGGGGTTCCAGGGCGGAAATCGGCGCGATGGAGAACCGGGGCTGGACGCCGGCCTTCCGCGCGTTGGCCCGGGCCAGTTCGACGGCCGCGGGCGCGATGTCGCTGCCGAAGATTTCCGGGATGTCGTCGCGGCGGGCCGCCCGGGCGATGGCGCGGATCTCCTCCATGCGGGCCGCGGCCGTGGCGTCGTGGCAGGCCCAGCGCTCGAACCCGAAGCGCGTCCTCAACAGGCCCGGGGCGACGTTGGCCGCCCACAGGGAGGCCTCGATCGGGATGGTCCCGGATCCGCACATGGGATCCACCAGCGGCGTGACCCGATCCCAGCCCGACAGGCGCAGGATGGCGGCGGCCAGGGTTTCCTTGAGGGGCGCCTCGAGGTGCTCCGCCCGGTAGCCGCGGCGATGCAGCGATTCGCCCGCCAGATCCAGGTACAGCGTCGCCTTGTCCTCGACGATGTGGACGAACAGCGCGACGTCCGGATCCTTGCGGTCCACCGAGGGGCGCTCGCCCACGGCGTCGCGGATCTGGTCGACGATCGCGTCCTTCGTCTTCTGCGAAATGAAGCCGGTGTGCGTGAGGCCTCCGGACCGGCACGACGCGGACACGGCCAGGGTCTGGTGCGGGGTCAGGTAGGGCGACCAGTCCACGGCGCGCACGCCGTCGTACAGGGCGGCGCCGTCGGGGGCGTCGAACCGGGCCATTTCGGCCAGGATGCGCAGGGCGATGCGCGAGTGCAGGCAGGCATGCCAGGCGTCCTCCCACCGGCCCTCGAAGTGGACGCCGCCGCGATCGGCGCGGACGTGGAACAGCCGCAGTTCGCGCAGTTCGTCGCGCAGGACGCCTTCGGTCCCCTTGGCGGCGGTGGCGAAAAAGGCCAGGGGCTTGGGGATTCCGGTCATCATGACGGTCCTCCGTCCACGGGCGGACTGTAGCCGCCGCCGGAGGGTTGTCAAGCCGGCACGATGCCCGGCCCCCGATGTCCGTGGATGTGGACAGGGGCCGCTGGTCGTGACAATGTCTGCAGTCGACACGGAACGAGGGTGTTTCGATGCGGTCGATCGGTCGCCTGGTGCTCGCGTTGCCGGCCCTGTGCCTGGTGACGGCCGTTTCCTGCAGCGCGGGCAGCGCCGCGACGGACCTGCCGGGGGACCTGCCGACGGATGTCCCGGCCGATGTTCCCGGGGACCTGGCTCCCGACGTGCCTCCCGACGTCCCGGTGACGCCCGACCTCCCGCCGGAGGCCACTGCGGACGTGCCGCTGGACGTGCCGGCCGACGTGGCGCCCGACGCACCCGAACCGGTCCTCCCGGAATTCCTGGGCGGCGATCGTCCGGCGGCCCTGTACGTCCCGGACGACTACGTCGCGTCGCGGCCCTGGCCTCTCATCGTCCTTCTTCACGGGTACAGCGCCTCGGGCCTGACGGAGGCGGCCTACCTGGGTCTTCCCGAGCGGAGGACGTCGAAGGGGTTCGTGCTGCTGACGCCCGACGGGATGGTCGACTCGGAAGGCTACCAGTTCTGGAACGCCTTCGATTCGTGCTGCAATTTCGACAACCTGAACGTGGACGACGTGGGGTACCTGCGAAAGTTGATTGCCGAGGCGGCTAGCGTTCTGAACATCGATCCGGGCCGGGTGTACCTGCTGGGCCATTCGAACGGCGGGTTCATGTCGTTCCGGATGGCCTGCGACGCCTCGGACCTGATCGTAGGCATCGCGTCGATGGCAGGCTCGATCTCCACCAAGGCGGGCGATGCCGAATGCACGCCGGCGAAACCCGTGTCGGTCCTGGTGATCCACGGGACGGTCGACGACAGCATCGCGTACGGCGGCGAAACGGGAAACCGGCCCTACCTGGGTGCCGAGGCGCTACTGCAGTGGTGGAAGAACACGGATGAATGCACCCAGGGGCCGACGACGGGGGCCTCCCTGGACGTCGTCGACGATCTGGCGGGTGCGGAAACCACGACGACCGGCTTCTCCGGTTGTTCCGCAGGCGCCCGCGTGGACCTGTGGACCATGCAGGGCGGCGGCCACATCCCGGTCCTGACCGAGGCCTTCAAGGACGCCGTGCTGGACCACCTGCTGTCGATGAGGCGAACCGCACCGTGATGAGCCGCCCGAGCACGCAGGCGCAGGCGATGGGATTGCGCAGCAATCTCTCGCCGGAGCCGGAGTCGACTCGGGCTATTCAATGGAGCCGCCCGAGCACGCAGGCGCAGGCGATGGGATTGCGCAGCAATCTCTCGCCGGAGCCGGAGTCGACTCGGGCTGTTCAATGGATGAACCGCCGCCGGTTCCTGCGACACGGGGTGGCGCTGCTGGGGGCGGCGGCCGGTGTGCCGCTGCTGGCCTGCTCCCGTCCCGCCGACCGTCCGGCGAACCCTGCGCAAGGAGGCCCCGGGATGTCCGAACCGACTTCTGCATCCCCGGCCGCGCGCATGCCCGTCCTGTTCGTCGGGCACGGTTCGCCGATGAACGCCATCGCCGACAACCGGTTCAGCCGCGCCTTCCAGGCCCTGGGAAAGGCTGTGCCGCGCCCCCGGGCGATCCTGTCCGTTTCGGCGCACTGGTTCGTCCCGGGGACGTTCCTGACCGACAACCTGCGCCCGCCGACGATCCACGACTTCGGCGGTTTCCCACAGTCTCTGTTCGACATGCAGTATCCCGCACCGGGGGACCCGGACCTGGCGCGGCGCGTGGTGGCACTGCTGGGAGCGGCGACCGCGTCGCTTCGCGGGGACTGGGGCCTGGACCATGGGACCTGGACGGTGCTGCACCACGCCTTCCCCGGGGCCGACGTGCCGGTCGTCCAGTTGAGCATCGACTCCCGCCTGCCGCCTTCGGGTCACCTGCTGCTGGGCCAGGCCCTGGCGCCACTGCGCGACGAAGGCGTCCTGATCCTGGGCAGCGGAAACATCACGCACAACCTGGCCCATGTCTTCAGCCAGGGCTTCCGGGACGACGCGCCAACTCCCGACTGGGCGGACGCCTTCGACGCCGACGTGGCGCGGGCCTGCGAACGGCACGACGGCGCGCACCTGGCCCGGGCGATCGACCTGGAAGACGGACGCATGTCCCATCCCACGCCGGACCACTACCTGCCACTGCTGTACGTGGCGGGTGCCGCCGCGCCGGGGGACGCCGTGACGTTCCCGATCACCGGGTTCGACCTGGGTTCCCTGTCGATGCGGGCCGTTCGTTTCGGTTGAAGCCGGGGATCACATCCAGGCAGACGCATGTTCCGCGGCGAACCGTTCGAAGCCCGCGGGCGGCCGGCCCAGGATGGCAGCCACGTCGGGGGACACCGGGGCGCAGAAACCGGCCCGGATCAAACGGTAGAACGTGATCAGCCGCTCGACCCACTCCGGCGGGAAGCCGGCAGCCCCCAGCGCGCCGCGCGCCTGGTCCTCGTCCAGCGGCAGGTAGCGAATCTCCCGCCCGGTCACGCCCGACAGCACCCTGGCGATCTGGTGGTGGTCCAGCGCCTCGGGCCCGGTCAGCGTGTAGGCGCGGCCGGCATGCCCCGCGGTGGTCAGGGCCTGGGCCGCGACCGCGGAGATGTCCCGGGCGTCGATCCAGGAAATGCGCGCATCGGCCGCCGGAAGGCCGAACGTCCCGGTCGTGCGGATGCCGGCCTGCACCGTCCCGGAGGCCAGCATCTGCATGAACCAGTTGGGGCGCAGGTGCGTGAACTCCATGCCCGATGCCTCCAGGTACAACTCGATCTTCCGCAGCGCGAAGTCCTCGCGCATCTCGGTCCCCATGGCGGTGAGGTTCACGACGTGCCGGACGCCCTGGGTCTTCATCGCGTCGATCAGGGGCAGGGCGACCCGGTCGGAATGCTGGTCCCCGGGGCGGGCGATCAGGAAGACGCGGTCCACGTCCGCCAGGGCAGGGCCGAAGGTCTCCGGTCGCTCCAGGTCGAACGGGACCCACTCCACCGTGTCCCCGGAACGGGACCGGGCCGCCTGGGGCGACCGCGTGGCTCCCCGCACGGCGCATCCCTTCCGGACCAGGGCCGACACCAGTTCCCCGCCGACCGTTCCCGTGGCGCCCAGGACCAGGATTCGTGCCGTCATGGTTCCCATTCCTCCTCGAAGAGGGCCTTCAGGCCGGCCAGGTGATACCGGGAGAATCCCGCCACCGCCTGGCGAATCCGGGACTCGTCGCCGTAGCGGACCAGGATGTCCACGATCGTGTCCACGAGGTGTCGATAGATCCGGGTCAGCGCGAACCGGGTCGTGGGGGGGACCTCCAGATCCGGCTGCAGCCCCTGGAAATGCGCGATGGCCCGGTCCGCCAGATCGCGCACCAGGGCGTCCGCGAATCCCTCGTGCCGCGTGCCCTGGGACCGCCCCAGCAGCACGACGACGCGCAGTCGGTTGCGGATGCAGAACGCCAGCAATTCCTCGGACAGTGCGTGGAACGGCGCGTCCGCCGGCAGGGTGCGAATGTCGTCGACCCCGTCCAGGGACTGGACCCGACGGTGCAGCCGCAGACCCAGTTCCTCGACGAAAGCGTCGGGGATCACGGCCTGGTAGAGGTCCTTCTTGCCGCCGTGATACCGGTACAGGTTGCCGGAGGAAACCCCGGCCGCATCGGCGATGTCGGCCATCGACGACGCCCGGTAGCCGTTCCGGGCCAGGACCTTCAGCGCGCCGGCAGCGATGCGGTCGCGGACCTCGTCCTTCTGGTACTGGGCCACCCGACGCCTCAATAGCGAACCAATGATTCGCAAATACACCCCTGCCGTCCGGGTGTCAACGCCGGAGGCGCGAAAGCCTGTCAGAGGCGGTGTGCCGTGCGGGCCGGCACTTGTTTCGGCGGGACGAATCCGGTAGACGGTGGAGGGCCCCTGGGCGGCTTCGGCTCTGCCTGGGCGCTCGGCGAGGGCAGGGCCCGGAAAGGAGGACATCGTGGTTCGGACGGTGAATCGGTGCAACAACGCGATGGGACGGGCGGCGGGAAGCCTGCTGCTGGCCCTCGTCCTGGCGTCCTGCAGCAAGGCGGGCCCGTCGGCGGAAATCCCGTGCTTCTGCGAGGACGACGTCCCCGTGGATTCCTGGATGGAAACGGACGACGGTGCGAACCGGGACATCCCGCTCGCGGACGACGCTCCCTCCATGCCGGACGCCGCCCCCGACCTCCCGGGCGACACCCTCGACCCGGGCGCCCCGGACGACGGTCCGCCGCCGCCCCTGTGGGACGACCTGGTGGGGACCGGGGAGCCCGTCGGCAACATCGTCGGCGTGGCCAGCCACATGAACACTGCGGAAGGCGCGAACCCCCTGCGCGATTTCGAGTTCGACCAGTACGTCGACTTCCAGGGGTTCAAGATCCGGCGGGGCCTGCGGTGGAGCAATGTCCAGCCCGACCGGGACACCTGGCGGTTCGACAAGGTCACCGCGGCGGTCACGGGGGCCCAGGAGCACAACGTGCGCCTGCTGCCGCTGCTGGCCTACGGCAACGACTGGGCCCAGGACGACCCGGACGCCTACGGGACGCTGCATGTCGCGGACTACGCCGCCTACGCCGGGCGCATGGCCACCGAGTTCTGCGCGACGATCAAGGACTATGAGCTGTGGAACGAGGAGAACATCACCCGCTTCTGGGACCTCCCCCCGGACCCCGCGATGTACGCCGACATGGTGATCGCGTCCGCGGTGGCCATCCGCGCCGCCTGCCCCGATGCCCGGGTGGTTTTTGGCGGCATGAGTTCCTACGACGACGTGGACCTGTTCAACACCTGGGGCTACCTGCGCCTGGCCCTGGCGGCGCGTCCGGAACTGTGCGCGTCCTTCGACGCCCTGGCCCTGCACCCGTACACGTGGTTCCAGTTCGATCCGCCCGAGCACGACGCGCAGGTGTCGTTCGACGTCACCAAGCCCAGCCAGACCCGCATGACGACCATCGCGCGGGAGATCCTGGCCGCCGCGGGATGCGCGCAGAAGCCGATCCTGTTCACGGAGGTCGGCTGGCCCAGCTACGAACTGTCCGAGGACAAGGTCGCGCAGTACGCGGCCCGCAGCCTGCTGCTGTCGGCCCGGGACGGCGTCGAGGGATGGTACTGGTACACGTTCTGGGACGATGCGCCCGACGCGTCGGGAATCCGTCCGCACGAAAACTACTTCGGCCTGTGGGGCTGGCCGGGCGCGGACGATTCCGTGCGCCGACCCAAGCCGGCCTGGAACGCGGTGAAGACGGCGGGGATGCTGCTGCGCGGATACCGGTTCGCCCGGGATCTGGGCACCGCCCTGGGCCTGCCCAACGACGTGTATGTCCTGGCCTTCGTGGACGACGCGGGCCGGATCGCACTGGCACTGTGGGACGGTCGGGAAACGCCCGACATCACGCTGGACGGGGACGAGGCCGGCGGGCCGGACACGACCTATGCCCTGGCCTTGCCGCTGCCGGCCTGCACGACCGCCACGCACCTGGTCGACATGAACGGCGAACCCCAGGCGGCGCTGCCGGCCGGCCCGACCGCGTCCCTGCTCCTGACTCCCCAGGTCCAGTACCTCACCGTCGACTGCGACCCGGCCCCGCCCGCCGCCCGCCGCCCCTCCGGGAAATGATGTCCGGATGAAACTGGTCTGCCGGGGGTTGCAGTGGCATGATGCCCCTGGAACCGGACCACTCGTCACCGGGGAACGCCCATGAGGTGCCCGTTCTGCGCGGAAGAAATCCAGGACGCGGCGATTCTGTGCCGGTTCTGCGGCGCCAGTCGGGCGGACGGCACCTGGAAACCGGCGGCGATGCGGAACTCGTTCGCCCTGCCGCCGAAACCCCTCGCCGGGGCCGGCACGCTGCGCTTGGCGGGCGTGTTCTTCCTGGTGTCCGCCGGCATCGAACTGTATTCGATGGGTTCGGGGGTCCCCCTGGCGGGGGCGGTTCGCGCCGGCTTCGTGGCGACCGCGTACCATTCGCTGTTCGCCGCGATCTACGTCGCGATGGCCGTCGCGCTGATGGCGCTGCGCCCCTGGGGAGTCCCGGTGTTCCTGGGCGGCACCGCGCTGTACGTGGTGGATCGCCTGGCATACGTGCTGTCGGCGGCGACGATCCAGGCCTCGGTCGCCCAGGCAACGGACGAGTTGGCGGTGCTGGGATCCGGCCTGGAAGGCATGGACGAGCTGCTGGATGCCGGCACCCTGATCCAGTTTGAACGGATGAAGACCGCTGCGGTCATCGCCTGCTGGCTGGGCTTCGCCCTCTACGTCTACCTCAAGCGCCCGCTCTTCCACGGTCCGGCCAGGGACTGAGGTCGCCGCCGATCGCACCGCTCAAGGCGTCATCATCCGCGTCCAGTCCAGGGCCTTGCGCCACGTGCAGTTCGCGCACTGTGCCACGGGCAGGGCGTTGGGCCCCTCGGACCGGGGCCCGCCAGGACACGCGAACAGGATGCGGGCGGGCTTCCGGCTGGAGTCGAGGAGGAAGCCGGCCAGTTCCTCGGCGAACCGCGCCGGGTGCAGGAGGTGGGGGAAATGCCCCCCGCCCGGAAAGACCGACAGGGTCGCCCCGTGGAACCGCTGCAGCGCCATCCGGCCGTGGCTGACCGGGATCACGCGATCGTCATCGCCCCAGAACAGCGCGACCTGCGGCAGGGACTCGGCCGCGGCGACCTCGCGACAGGTCTGCATGTACTGGCCGAACACGTCGATGACCCCGCGAACGGTCCGGGCGAAGGACATCCCGCTGCCCGGCAGGCTGTTCATCCGCACGATTTCCTCGATCTCCACGGGCTCCGGATTGCCGAAGTTGTGCAGATCGCCCTTCATGGCCATGCGGGTGCCGATCCCCATCGCCGCGGGCGTGTACAGCACCTCCAGGTACCGGATGGCGGCCAGGCGCAGGCCCAGCATGACCTCGCGACCCAGGCCGCCCGCGGCCACCAGCGCCATCCGATCCACCCGCGGACGGTGGGTCAGCACCATCCACTGGGCGATGCCGCCTCCGTAGGAATGTCCGCAGAAATGTGCCTGGGCCAGCCCGATGGCATCCATCCACTGGTCCAGGATGTCCGTGAACCAGCCCAGCGTGTACGGGGCGTCGGGACGTCCGGACTCGCCGAACCCCGGCAGATCGGGAATCAGGACGCGGAACCGCCGGGCCAGAAGGGGGGCGGTGCGCCGCCAGGTGCGGCCCGAGTCGCCGATTCCGTGCAACAGGATCAGGGGCTCGCCCGAACCCGTTTCGGCCCACGCGACCTCGGTTCCGTCCACGGTCGTCCGGTGGCGGGTGCCCAGGGGCGGGAGGCCGATCCTGCCGACGTCGCCGGTCCCTTGCATGGACTCACCTGCCGATGTTCCTCCCGAGCGCGCAGGCGCAGGCGATGGGTTTCCGCAGGAAACTCTCGCCGAAGACGAAGTCGCCTCGGGCCTTTCCACTGATCCGAAATGTGGGCCTTTCCCTTACCGGAGGCAAGGCGACGCGGAGCACAGCGAGAATGGATGGGCGCGGGCGATGTCGGTGGGCCGGATCACTTCACGAGGGGTACGCGGACGATGGGACCGGGGCGGACGATGAGGTGGTCGAGGCCCGCGAAGGTCTCGCCGTCGATGACGGGGTCCAGGACCTCGCCGTCCCGCGCGCGGACCTCCAGGGACTCGCCCGGGAACTCGTGCCACGTGCCGCCGGGGATCGGCCGGCCCGCGACCAGCCAGATCCACTTCCAGGAGGCCTCGCTGGGGGTCAGTGCACCCGCGACCAGGTGCAGCTTGCCCGGGAGGCCCGCGAACGGGAACAGCTTCATCGTGCCGAAGTCGACGTCCACGGAGCCGACGTGCAGGCCCTGGTAGGATTCGTACGGCAGGACCTTTCCGTCCGCCACGACGTGTGCGCGGGTGCCGGACATCATGTCCCGGCTGTGGTCCTTCCACCGTTCCATCCAGGGGAAGCCGTGATACGGAACGAAGGACATCAGGTGCCCGGTCCCCACCTTGACCGCGATCTGGATGATGGTCCAGGGGTTCGGGTTTGCGGCCTCGTAGTATTTTTCGAAGAACTTCTGCCCGATGCCGCCGACGGCGGTGGCGAATCCCAGGCGGCGGAAGCCCATCGAGCCTTCCGGATCCCCCACCCGGTGGCCGACGACCTCCAGCGTGGGCAGGTCGGCGGTCGTGAAGGCGCGGCCGGACCGGACCCCGTCCACGAGGATGCGGATGATCCGGCTGGAACTGCTGCGGATCCCGGCCTTGCGGGCGACGAAGTCGATGGTGCCGCCGTTGGCCGGAACCAGGAAGTAGGGGAACGGGGAACGGCGATCCCAGACTCCGCGATCCTCGAGGACCGAGGCGCCCTCGTTGACCAGGCAGTTCAACGTTCCGTCGCCGCCGTCGGCGACCCAGTACCTGCAGCCGGCATCGATGAATTCCTCCACCACGCCGCGGATTTCGCCCAGGCTGCCGGTGGCCCGCACCAGGACGTCCCCGCCCAGCGCCGCACTCAGTCGCTGGACGCGGCCGGTGCCTGCGCGGTTCCGTCGGGACTTCAGGTTGGTGATGATCCCGATGCTTGCCGCCACCATGGCTCCTTCCGGTCGCCGCGATTTATCGCAGAGGGGTGGTCCGGACGCAAGCCTGAACTGTGCGGAGAGTGCTGCCCGGCGGCACCGGGGCCCGTCAGTGATTCACGCGGTCGCTCCCGGCGGGGACGAAATCATTCCACCACACGATCGCCGCCGCCTGGTCCTCCAGGCGCTGGATCTCCGAAACGTTCATGGACAGCAGGATGGCCACCTCCTGCCGGGTGCGGGCCACCGACGTGCCGATCGCATACCGCAGTCGCAGCACCGCCTCCTGCCGGGGGGACAGCAGGGCCAGCCGGGACCGGAGGGCGTCGTCCACCGGCTGCCCCAGGGGGCCCGTGAAGGGGCGGGGATCCAGGCTCAGCGGACCCCGGTGCGTATCGTGGAGCGTGACATGCGCCATTTCACCGTCTCCAGAAGATGTGCAAGGATCGAACGCTACCCCGGCGACCGTACGGCAGGAATCAGTGCCATTCCCGGTTGTTGCGTAAGGGATACCCCTAGCGGCCGCCCGTGGTCGGCGCCAGCACGCTGAGATTCCTGTTCATGCAGGATCCTCCCACGCGAAATCACCAGGGATTCGGGCATGGACGGCGCGCCTGTCAACCGGCGGACAATTGCCCGGAAACACAGGGCGAACGTGCCCCTGGGATGGCGGGACGGCATCCCGGGCGGCCGGGGTTCGTCCGCGCCGGGATCGGCGTTGCATCCGTCACCGGGAATCTCGTAGGATCCCCCCCGACGAGGGAATGATGCAGACCATGCCCGGGGAAGGGACGCAGGGGACAGGCCGCGCCGGGCGGGACGTTGCGCCTTACGCCGGCGCGATCGCCTTCGCGTTGATCCTGTGCGTCTACGCGGCGCTGTTTCCGGTGCCCCGTGGGGACCGCGTGGGGGGCGACGGGTTCTACACCTGGATTTTCGCCCGATCGCTGGCCCTGGACGGGGACCTCGACCTGGCGAACGACTACGGGACCTGCGGGGATCCCTGGCGGCAGGGGGGCGACGAGGGCGGCGGGCGTCCGGCGAATCCCTTCTACCTGGGCCCGGCCCTCCTGTGGGCGCCGCTGCTGGCCATCGTCAAGACGGTGCAACCGCTTCCTCCCGACGCGTCGCCCCGGTGGAAGGACGCCTGCGCGGGGCCCTGGGCGGACACCACGCTGGCGTTGACGCCGCTGATCGCCGCCTTGACCGCCCTGATGGGCTTCCTGCTGGCGCGGCGCTTCTGCGGTCCCTGGACGTCGGCTGCCGCGATGCTGGTCGTCGGCCTGGGCTCGGCGCTGATGCACTGGGGCGCGATGGTCGTCCAGTACTCCCACGCCTACGCGGCCTTCGGAGTGGCGGTGGGCGTCCTGGCGTGGGTGCGGGCTGCGGAGGTTCCGGCCTCCCGGTGGCGCTGGTTGCTGGCCGGGGTCGGGATCGGGTTCGCGGCGCTGATGCGCAGCCAGGCGATGGTCCTGCTGCTGGCCCCCGCCATCACGCTGGGGATCCGCCTGGTCGCCGATCTGCGGGCGCGGCGGAACCCCGTGCCGTGCATCGTGGCCGGCGGCCTGGTCCTGGCCGGGTTCGCGTCCCTGTTCTGGATCCAGGTCGCGGCCAACGTGGCCCTCTATGGCAAACCCTTCGTCATCCCCCAGGGGGCGACGTACCTGCAACTGGCCCACGCCCACCCGTTCCTGACGCTGTTCGCCGCGCGCAACGGGCTGCTGACCTGGCACCCGCTGTTGTGGCTGGGCTTCATCGGGATCGGGATCATGATCGCCCGGCGTTCC
The DNA here is from genome assembly GCA_903847405.1 of uncultured Myxococcales bacterium. GTDB lineage: Bacteria > Myxococcota_A > UBA9042 > DTJE01 > DTJE01 > CAIZWN01. The sequence continues at coordinate 90,097 of CAINDP010000007.1, forward strand.
AGCCGCGCACTGGGGATTGCCCTGTGGGTGCCCCTCGCGATCGACCTGTACGTCAACTCGGCGGCCCTCGACTGGCACGGGGCCGCATCGTTCGGGGCGCGCAGGCTGGTGAGCCTGTCGGCGCCGCTGGTCGCCACGACCGCCCTGTGCCTGGGGGTTCTGTGGCGCTGGCTTTCGGCGACCCGGTTGCGGCTGGGGCTGTTTGCCGCCGCGGGATGGCTGCTGCCCTGGTTCGTGATCGGCGTGGGCATGTCCATCGGGGACATCCAGGGGGACATCCCGAACGACAAGGCGGTCCCGATGGCCGATCTGTACCCGGCCGGCCTGAAGAAGGCCCTGCAGGTCACCCATCGCGCCGTCGGGAACCCCGCGGCCTGGCCCGCGTCGCTGCCGTTCGCGGTCCGTTACGGCGTGGCACCGGGGCGCTTCGACTTCTTCACCGGTGGCGGGATGTTCCGTCATACCTACCGGCCGGTGAAACTGGCGGGAGCGAACACGATCGATTTCAAGGCCCGCGAGGTGGATGACCTCCTGGTCGAGGGCCTGGAACGGCAGCCCGCAGGCGTGCGGCTGCAGGAAGGCGTTCGCGGCCGCTTCCTGGTGGAACTGGAGTGGCCCTTCGTGACGCACGTGTCCGTCACCGCGAAGCCGTCCTGCGGCCGGACCGTCGCCCTGACGATCGTCGTCGGCCAGTTCACGTGCCGCACCGACGTGGGCGTCCTGGGGTTTCCCGCGGAGGGGGCGTCGGTCGAAATCGCGGTTCCCGAGGGGGCCTTCGACTCGGGCGTCAACGAGGTTGTTCTGGAAGCCGACGGGGATCTGGTCCTGGAATCCTGGACGTGGGTCGATCGGGGAGTGCACGACACCAGTTTGTGAGGAGCCGCGACCTACAGGTACCGCTTCAGCAGCTTCTTGCCCTGGGGGTCCAGGGCGCGGGTATCCAGCACGCGATACCGGACCCCTTCGGCGTCGGAAATCAGCACGCCGTTCAATCCCAGGCGCCGCACGTGGTCCTCGCTGGTCAGCACGAAGCGGACCTCGCCGCGATCCGTTTCCACGTGCCACGCGGTGGGCTCGGACCCCTGCGAGATGTCCAGGATGCGGCGGATGGTCGGCACGAACTCGCGGCGGGACAGTTCCTGCTCCAGCAGGCTCCGCACGCCCGGATCCAGGTCGGCCAGGTCGGTGATGCAGGCCACCTCGTGGCCCTGCGGGTCGCACAGCGAAACGCGCTGCGTGGGCGAGGTGAACGGGAAGCAGCGCACGGGGACCACGTTCACCACGGGCGCGGCGCCCGGCAGTGCCATGACCATGCGGCCGAAGGCATCGACGTGCAGCGCCAGAGCGGCGGCGTCACCAGAGGTCAGGTCCGTGGTCACGGCGACTCCTTCCGCGACGGTTCGGCGCGCAACAGGGCCTGGGGCGGCAACGGCTCGACCGGAGCGCCCTCGCCGGGGTGCTCCATTTCATGGCGCGACTGCGCCTCGTACAGGCTGCGGTACAGCCCGTCGGCGGCGATCAACTGCTCGTGGCTGCCCGTTTCGACGATGCGTCCGCCGTCCAGCACGACGATTCTATCCGCGTTGCGCAGGGTGCTCAGGCGGTGCGCGATGGCCAGCGTGGTGCGGCCGCGGACCAGGTTGTCCAGGGCTTCCTGGATCTGGATTTCGGTCTGCGTGTCCACCGACGACGTCGCCTCGTCCAGGATCAGCAGGCGCGGGTCGATCAGCAGCGCCCGGGCGATGCTGATGCGCTGGCGCTCGCCGCCCGACAGGGTCTGGCCGCGCTCCCCGACGATGCTGTCATAGCCGTCGGGCAACTGCAGGATGAACTCGTGGGCCCGGGCGGCACGGGCGGCGGCGATGATCTCGTCGTGCGACGCCGCGGGCCGGCCGTAGGCGATGTTTTCGGCGATGGTCCCGTAGAACAGGAACGGGTCCTGCAGCACGATGCCGATGTTGCGGCGGTACTCCAGCGTCGGGAACGACCGGATGTCCTTGCCGTCCACCAGGATCGAGCCGTCCGTCACGTCGTAGAACCGGCAGATCAGGTTCAACAGCGTGGTCTTGCCGGCGCCGGTGGGCCCCACGACGCCGACCATCTCGCCGGGGCGGATCGTGATGCTGACGTCGTCCAGGATGCGGCGGTTGCCGAAGCGGAAGCCCACGTTCCGCAGTTCGACCTCGCCCTTCAAGCGTCCCGGGGAAACGGGGTTCGCCGGCTCGGCGACGCTGGGCGCCCGGTCCAGGACCTCGAAGATGCGCTGGGCGCTGGCGGCCGCACGCTGGGTGCTGCCCGCCATGCGGGTCATCGATTCCAGGCGGCCGTAGAACCGCGCGATGTACGCCAGGAACGCGGTCAGCACGCCGACGGTGATCACCTGGTCGAACACGCGCCAGGCGCCGAAGGCCCAGGCGACCACCAGTCCCATCTGGTTCAGCATGGCGACCATGGGCCAGAAGAACGTCCAGACGCGGTTGACGCGGTCGTTCGCGGCCACGATGCGGTCGTTGGAGGCCTTGAACCGTTCGACCTCGCGCCGTTCCTGGGCGAAGGCCTTCACGACGCGGACGCCGGGAATGGTGTCGGACAGGATCGAGGTCATTTCGTCCCAGGCGCGGTAGCCCCGGGCGAAGCCCTCGGACAGCCGGGTCCGGGTGGTATACGTCAGCCAGGCGACGCCCGGGAAGGTGCACAGCGTCGCCGCGGCCAGCAACGGATCCATGTAGAACAGCATGGCCGCGATGCCGACGATCATCAGGGCGTCGGCCGTGAAGTCCGTCAGGGTATCGGAAAGGAAGTAGCAGATGCGGTCCGAGTCGGTGCTGATGCGCGTCACCAGATCGCCCGTGCGCTTGGCGCTGAAGTAGTCCAGGGACAGGGAATGCACGTGGGCGTACGTCGTGTTGCGCAGGTCCGCGCTGATGCGCTCGGACAGGCGGGCCAGCACCCAGCCCTGTCCCCATCCGAGGCCCCAGGCCGCCAGGCCGGACCCGATCATTCCCAGGAGGTACCACGGCACCATCGCGAAGGGTTCGTGCGCCTTCTCCCGCAGGGATTCCAGGCGGGCCTCCCTGGCCACTTCGCCGATCGTCGGGTCGTCGCGGGCGATTTTCACCTGCTCCTGGTAGGGGGCGAAGATGTCGTCCACCAGGGGCCACGTCAGCAGCGGCGGGATCAGTCCCGCCGCGGTCGAGGTCAGGGTCAGGCACAGGCCCAGGGCCAGCCACGCCAGGTGGGGGCGCGCGAAGCGCAGCAGCCGGAACAGGGTGCCGACGCGCGGGGGTTCCTCGGGCTGGACCGTTTCCGGGACCTCCAGGTCGGCCTCCTGGCCGGCCGTCGCCGAAGGGACCTGTCGCTCCGCCCGGAGGCCGGCGAACACGTCGAGGACCGATGCGACCCCCTTCGCCCGGCCGAGGGTGTAGTGCCAGCGACCCAGGAGGCCGTCGGCTCCCAGGGCTTCCAGCGTGCCCAGGCCGCCGCGATCCGTTGCCGTCAGGCCGGTGACGGCCTCCAGGGGCCAGGCGCGGAAACCGGTGCGCGCGGCCAGGTCGTCCATCGCGATCAGGCGGCGCTCGGTGAGCGCGACGATGCCCTCGCGGAAGGCCCGGGACGGGTCCAGATCCAGACGGAAGGAGGCCAGGATCCGCTCGCCCGGATCGAGGTGCGGGGCGAGGATCGCAAGCGAGGGATGGAGGGCGTTGTTGCGACGTTCGGTGCTGTCGTTCAAGGGGGCCCCACTGCAGCCGCGCCGCAGTTTACTTCCACCGGGGCCGTGAGTAAAATGCCGCCCGCGGCCGTCCGACGGAGCCGCCCGAGCACGCAGGCGCAGGCGAGCGGATTGCGCAGCAATCTCTCGCCGAAGACGAAGTCGCCTCGGGCCTTTCCACTGGACGCGTACCGGGGCGTTCCGGCGTTGGCGCGATGTCCCAGGGGGCTGGGCGCGGCGCCGGGGTTCAGATCCCTTCATGTCGAAGGAAACCATGGAATTCCAGCGAATTCTGGCACTGAAGGGACCCAATCTCTGGTCGCGGCGCACCTGCCTGGAAGCCTGGGTGGACATCGGTCCGCTGCAGGATTCGCCGTCGAACCTGCTGCCCGGCCTGTACGAGCGTCTGTCCGCCTGGCTGCCGGGCCTGATCGAGCACCGGTGCGGCGTCGGGGAGCGGGGCGGCTTCCTGATGCGCCTGCGCGACGGGACCTACGCCGCCCACATGCTGGAACACGTGGCCATCGAACTGCAGAACCTGGCGGGCACGCCGGTCGGGTTCGGCAAGGCCCGGGAAACCTCGCGGCCCGGCCTGTACAAGGTCGCCATCCGGTACCGCAACGAAACAGTGGCGCGGGCCTGTCTGGATGCGGGACGGGACCTGCTGCTGGCGGCCATCCACGACCATCCGTACGACGTGGCCGACACCGTCGCCCGGCTGCGGGACGTGGCCGACGGCGCCTGCCTGGGCCCCAGCACGGCGGCCATCGTCGATGCGGCCGAGGCGCGGGGCATCCCGACGCACCGCCTGACCGACGCCAGCCTGGTCCAGTTGGGCCAGGGCGCCCGGCAGCACCGGATCTGGACGGCCGAAACCGATCGCACCGGCGCGATCGGCGAGTGGATCGCCTCGGACAAGGACATGACCAAGCGCCTGCTGCAGGCGTGCGGCGTGCCGATCCCCGAGGGCCGCCTGGTGGACGGCGCGGAAGACGCCTGGGTGGCCGCGCAGTCGGTGGGGCTGCCCGTCGTCGTCAAGCCCCGGGACGCCAACCACGGGCGGGGCGTCTTCACGGACCTGTCGTCCCGCGAGGAAATCGAAAACGCCTACGCCGTCGCGGTGAACGAGGGCAGCGGGGTGATCGTCGAGCGCTTCGTCCGCGGCAACGAGCACCGCCTGCTGGTCGTCGGCCACAGCATGGTGGCGGCCGCCCGGGGCGAAACCGCGTGGGTCGTCGGGGACGGGCGCTCCACGGTGCGGGACCTGGTGACCTCGCAGATCGATTCGGATCCGCGACGCGGGTTGGGCGAGGACTTCCCCCTGAACTTCATCGAACTGGACGACCCGGTGGTGATGCTGGACATGCGGCGCCAGGGGTATTCGGCCGATTCGGTGCCTGCCGACGGCGCCCGGGTGATGGTCCAGCGCAACGGGAACGTGGCGTTCGACGTCACGGACATCGTGCATCCCCGCGTCGCCGCCAGCGTGGTCCTGGCGGCCCGGGTGGTCGGCCTGGACGTGGCCGGCATCGACATCGTCGCCGAGGACATCACGCGTCCGCTGGAAGAGCAGGGCGGTGCCGTGGTCGAGGTCAACGCGGGCCCCGGCCTGTCGATGCACCTCAAGCCCGCCGCCGGGACCCCCCGGCCGGTCGGGGAAGCGATCGTGGACAGCCTGTTCGCCCCCGGCGAATCGGGCCGGATCCCCCTGGTCTGCGTGACCGGCACCAGCGGCAAGACCGTGGTGACGCGCCTGGTCGCCCACCTGCTGCGGGCTGACGGGCGCCACGTGGGCCTGGCGTGCAGCGACGGCCTGTACCTGGATTCCCGGGTGATCGAAACGTGCGATCGCGCGGACGCCCCGGGCGCACGCAAGGCGCTGATGAACCCCTCCGTCGACGCGGCGGTGCTGGAGGCGGGCGGCCCCAGCATCCTGCGCGAGGGCCTGGGCTTCGACCGGTGCGACGTGGCGGTAGTGACCAACATCGGGCAGGGCGATCACCTGGGGCTGCACGACATCCAGTCGCCCGACGCCCTGTACTCGGTGAAGCGTTGCGCGGTGGACGTGGTGCTGCCGACGGGGACCGCCGTGCTGAATGCCGCCGACCCCCTGGTGGCGGAAATGGCGTCCCTGTCCGCCGGCGCGGTGATCTTCTTCGCGCTGGACGCGGGCCACCCGATCCTGGGGGCCCATCGGGCTGCGGGCGGGCGTGCCGTGACGGTCCGCGACGGTCGCGTGGTCCTGGCCGAGGGGGACGTGGAAACGCCCATCGCGGACGTTTCCGCCTTGCCGTTGGCCCACGGGGGGCGCGTTCCGTTCCAGGTCGAAAACGTGCTGGCGGCGGCGGCGGCGGGCTGGGCGCTGGGCCTGTCTCCCGCGGCGCTGGGCGCGGGTGTCCTGTCGTTCGACCGCGATGGCCGCGAACTCCCCGGCCGCTTCACCTGCATGGAACATGACGGGGCGACCGTCGTGATCGACGCGGTCCGCAACCCGGTGTCCGGCGGGGCCCTGGCGACGGCCCTGGATCACTTCCCCGCCAGGCGCAGGACCCTCGTCTGTGTCCCGGGGATCCTGCGGCGCGACGCCGATCTGGAGGACCTGGGCCGGATCCTGGGCGCCGCCTTCGATCGCATCGTCTTCTGCGGTTCGGAACCGGCGTCGCAGGAGGAGGACGCCGCTGCGGCAACAAGAATTGTCGATGCCTTGCAACCTTCCACCGGGTCGCTCCGTACACCCCTTCGACGCGGGGCCTTATCGGGCGGACGGGCGGTTGAAATCGTGCAGGTTCCGGGGCATCACGAGGCCGTCGAGGCCGCCCTGGACACGCTGGAGGTCGGCGATCTGCTGGTCCTCCAGGCCGACGAATATCATCCCGGGTCCACCGTCGATCAGGTCCGCGAATGGATGGTACGGCACGCCTAGGCGTGTCGCGTGTGTTCGACGCCGATCGTGGCTGGACAGGGAAAGCCCCCGATGGAAGTCACCCGCATCCGAGCCCTCCGCGGCCCGAACCTGTGGTCGCGCCGGACGGTCCTGGAAGCCATCGTTTCACTGACGGACGAACAGCGCCAGATCCTGGCGCGGCCGGGGTTCGAGGAGCGCCTGCGCGAGCGGATGCCCAGCCTGGGCCGTCTGCCTCCCACGGGCGAACCCGGCGCGTTCAGCCTGGCCCACGTCCTGGAAAGGGTCGCCCTGGGGCTGCAGGCCCAGGCCGGGTGCCCCGTCTTCTTCAGTCGGACCGCGATGACGGTCGAGGAAGGCGTCTACCAGGTCGTGGTCGAATACGCGGTCGAGGAGGTCGGGCGGCTGGCGCTGGACCAGGCGCAGACCCTCTGCGACGCCGCGCTGGACGGACAGCCCTACGACGTCGTCGACGCCCTGCTGCGACTGCGGGCCCTGGACGAGGAGATCCGCCTGGGGCCGTCGACGGGATCGATCGTCCGTGCGGCCCTGTCCCGCGGGATTCCCATCCGCCGCCTGAACGAAGGCAGCCTGGTGCAGTTCGGCTGGGGCGTGAAGCAGCACCGGATCCTGGCGGCCGAAACGGACCACACCAGCGCCATCGCCGAATCGATCGCCCAGGACAAGGAACTGACCAAGATGCTGCTGGAGGCGGCCGGCGTGCCGGTGCCCCGGGGGCGTCCCGTGACCGATGCCGAGGACGCCTGGGAGGCCGCGCAGGAAGTCGGCCTGCCCGTGGTCGTCAAGCCGCGCAACGGCAGCCAGGGACGCGGCGTCGCCGTGAACCTGACCACCCGCGAGGCGGTCGCCGCCGCATACGTCGCGGCCGAGCAGGTCACCAGCGAGGTCCTCGTCGAGCGGTTCATGCCGGGCCGGGACTTCCGCCTGCTGGTGATCGGCGGACGCCTGGTCGCAGCGGCCCGTCGCGAGCCCCCTGAGGTTGTCGGGGACGGCGAGCGGACCATCCGCCAGTTGGTGGACGAAGTGAACGCCGATCCGCGGCGCAGCGACGGCCATGCGACGTCGTTGACCCGGATCCCGCTGGACGCGATCGGCCTGGCCGTCCTGGCCGAACAGAACTGCACTCCGGAAACGGTTCCCGCCCACGGCGTGCGCGTCCTGCTGCGCGGCAACGCGAACCTCAGCACCGGCGGGACGGCGACGGACGTCACCGACCAGGTCCATCCGGACGTGGCGGCCGGGGCCGTGGATGCGGCCAAGGTCATCGGCCTGGACATCTGTGGCGTGGACGTCATCTGCCAGGACATCTCCCGTCCCCTGCAGGAGCAGTCCGGCGGCGTCGTGGAAGTCAACGCGGCTCCGGGGTTCCGCATGCACCTGGATCCTTCCTACGGGAAGGGCCGGCCGGTGGGCGAGGCGGTCGTGTCCACGATGTTTGCCGAGGGCGACGACGGCCGCATCCCGCTGGTGGCCGTATCCGGCACCAACGGCAAGACGACCACGGTCCGCCTGGTTTCGCACCTGCTGAAGGCCCGGGGCCAGTGCGTGGGCATGACCTGTTCCGACGGGATCTACGTGGACGCACGGCGCATCGACGACGGGGACTGCAGCGGTCCCAAGAGCGCCCGGGCGATCCTGCTGCACCCGGACGTCGAGGCGGCCGTGTTCGAAACCGCACGGGGCGGGATCCTGCGCGAGGGCCTCGCCTTCGACAAGTGCGACGTGGCCGTGGTCACGAACGTCGGGACCGGCGATCACCTCGGGCTGTCGTTCATCACGACGGTCGATGATCTGGCGGTCATCAAGCGCGTGATCGTCGAAAACGTGGCGCCCACGGGCGTCGCGGTTCTGAACGCGGCCGATCCCCTGGTGGCGCCCATGGCCGAGGCGTGCCCGGGGACGGTGACGTTCTTCGCCCCGAACGCGGACAACGCGGTCCTCGCCGCGCATCGCAGTGCCGGTGGACGCGTGGTGTTCGTGGACGGTTCCGACATCGTCGCCGTCGAGGGCGCGACCGAGGAGCGCATCGCCCTGGCGTCCATCCCGATCACCCGCGACGGGTGCGTGCGCTTCCAGGTCGAAAACGCGATGGCCTCCATCGGGGCCGCCTGGGCGTTGAAGGTCGACTGGGCCACCATCCGCACCGGGCTGGGGACCTTCGTCAACGACATCCAGACCGCGCCCGGGCGCTTCAACATCCTGGACTACAGGGCCGCGATGGTGATCGCGGACTACGGCCACAATCCGGACGCCATCCTTGCCCTGGTGGACGCGGTCGAGCGCATGCCGTCCCGGCGCCGCATCGCGGTGATCAGCGCCGCCGGCGATCGCCGGGACGTGGACATCCGGCGCCAGACCGAAATCCTGGGCGAGGCCTTCGACGAAATCATCCTGTACCAGGACGCCTGCCAGCGCGGCCGCGAGGACGGCGAGGTCGTGGCGCTGCTGCGCGAAGGCCTCAGCCATGCGCATCGCGTGTCGGAGGTGTCCGAGATCCGGGGCGAGTTCCTGGCCATCGAAACGGCCCTGGGCCGCCTGGCTCCGGGCGACCTGGCCTTGATCCTGATCGATCAGATCGAGGAGTCCCTGGCGCTGCTGGAACGTGCGATCCAGGGTGCGCCGCTGCGCGCCGAAGAGGGCGCGGCCGGGAACCTGGAAGCCGCGTGCGGATGACGCGTTCCGTTCCGCCCGCATGATTCCCCGCATCTCACGTTGACGCCGCACCCCGCAAGCGTTTCAATGCCCCGGTACGAATTGGATGTGTTGCCGGGAGGCCCCATGAAGTTCCTGAAGACGGTTCTGTGGATCGCGATCGCCCTGGTGGGGGCCTTTTCGTACGCGGTGATCACCCGGCTGGTGAACCCGGACGAGCCGATCAACGCCCTGTGGCTGGTCGTCGCCGCCGCCTGTACCTACGTGCTGGCGTACCGGTTCTACGGCGCCTTCCTGGCCTCGAAGGTCTTTGCGCTGGACGATCGCAGCCCGACCCCGGGCGTGCGGTTCGCCGACGGCCGCGACTTTCACCCGACGAACAAGTGGGTGCTGTTCGGGCACCACTTCGCCGCCATCGCGGGCGCGGGTCCGCTGATCGGCCCGGTGCTGGCCGCCCAGTTCGGCTACCTGCCGGGCGCCCTGTGGCTGCTGCTGGGGGCGGTGTTCGCCGGCGCGGTCCACGACTTCGTCATCCTGGTCGCGTCGATCCGCCATGACGGGTGCTCGCTGGCGGAAATCGCCCGCCGGGAGGTCGGCCCGGTCGCGGGCGTGGCCGCGTCGCTGGCGACCCTGTTCATCGTGGTGGTCGCGCTGGCGGGCCTGGGACTGGCCGTCGTGAACGCGCTGGCGCACAGCCCCTGGGGTACCTTCACGATCGCCAGCACCATCCCGATCGCGCTGTTCATGGGCCTGTACATGTACAAGATCCGGCCCGGCAAGGTGGTCGAAACGACCGTGATCGGCGTCACGCTGTTGATCCTGGCCGTGGTGTTCGGGCACGACGTCGCGAATTCCGAGGCGGCCGGGTGGTTCACGCTGCAGCGGAACACGCTGGTCTTCGCGATGGCGGCCTACGGGTTCATCGCGTCGGTGCTGCCGGTGTGGATGCTGCTGTGCCCGCGGGATTACCTCAGCACGTACATGAAACTGGGGACGATCTTCCTGCTGGCCGCCGGCATCCTGTTCCTGGCGCCCGACCTGAAGATGCCTGCGACGACGCAGTTCATGGACGGCTCGGGGCCGGTGATCCCCGGCTCGGTGTTCCCGTTCATGTTCATCACGATCGCGTGCGGCGCGGTGTCCGGTTTCCACGCGCTGGTCGCGTCGGGCACGACGCCGAAGATGATCAAGCGGGAGTCCGACGCGCTGGCGATCGGATACGGGGCGATGCTGGTCGAGGGCTTCGTGTCGATGATGGCGCTGATCGCCGCCAGTTGCCTGATCCCCGGCGACTACTTCGCGATCAACTCGATGCTCAGCGTGGACGCGCTGACGCAGTTGGGCTTTGCGCCCGAGCGGATCCACGAACTGTCGCAGATGGTCGGGACCGACGTGATGAACCGGCCGGGCGGCGCGGTGTCGCTGGCGGTGGGCATGGCGTCGATTTTTTCGTCCCTGCCCGGGATGAAGGGCCTGATGGCCTACTGGTACAACTTCGCGCTGATGTTCGAGGCGCTGTTCATCCTGACCACGGTGGACACGGGGACCCGCGTGGCGCGCTTCCTGGTGCAGGAGATGGGCGGGTACTTCTACAAGCCCCTGGGGCGGCACGCGTGGATTCCGGGGACGCTGCTTTCCAGCACGCTGGTCGTGGGGGCCTGGAGCTACATGATCTACACGGGCAGCATCGCGACGATCTGGCCGATGTTCGGGGTGGCGAACCAGTTGCTGGCGGCCATCGCGCTGTCGGTGGGGACCTCGGTCATGTTCCGGATGGGGAAGGCGAAGTACACGCCGATCACGATCGTCCCGATGGCCTTCATGGTCGTCACGACGCTGACGGCTTCGGTGGAACTGGTCCAGCGGTATTGGGCCGAGGCCGCAGCGAAACCGGAGTTGGCGTTCACGTTGCGGCTGGACGCGGTGCTGGTGGGGATCGTCGCGTGCCTGGTCGTGGTCATCCTGGTCGATTCGATCCGCCGGTGGCGGGGGTACATGGCGGCCGGGCCCAAGAGGCCGGTCGTGGCGTAACGCGGTTCCCGTCACCTTGGGGGGCCGGGTCTCGGGGGTGCCCCTCCGGGGACGGCGTGCCCGGGGGCGTTGCCCCCGTTCCCGCCTCTGTCCTCGCCGGCGGCTCTTCATTATTTCCCCCTCAAGGTGCCGCCGGCTGCGGAGCCCCTCCGGAGCACTCCCGAACCCGGCCCGCGGTCGTTCTTTGGGGGCAGGGACGGGCGGGAGCTGTGCCGGACCAGGTTCCCGGCCGGTGTTCGATCCCGCGGATCCGGCCACCGGATGAAATTCGTTAGGGACTGTCACGCGGATGGCAGGTCGAAACAACTTTGCGGAGGGCATGTCCGGACCGAGGGAGGGACGGACGATTCCGGTGGGGGGCAAATTCCGGTGGATGAAGGGACGAAATGTTCTTCTGGGGGTCTCCACAACGCAGTGGAGGGGACGAGATGTTTCCGCCGACTGCACCTTCGCGTGAAGGAAGGCGCCAAGGATTCACTTAGGGGCTTGAACCGTCGGGAAAGCGGGCATGCGACCGCCGGACCTCACCGCTCGTAAGGCGACGGGTTTGTCGGGAACAGGAACGACACGCCCAACGCCAGGGACAGGTCCACGTCGATGCGGTTCGTTCCGGGGAACCTCGTGCGGTGGATGTGGCTGTCCACGTCGATGCGGATCGCCAGCCACGACAGGCCGGTGTAGAAGCGCACGCCGCCGCCCACCAGTCCGTAGGCGTCCCAGCGGCGGTCCAGGAGGATCGCGCCGACGCCCACGGTCAGGTACAGATCCATTTCGACCAGGATGCTGCCCAGGCGCATGGCCACGGGGTTCGACAGGGCGGTCTCGGCGTCCAGCATGTGCACGTCGGGCTCGGACGCCGCAGCCTGCAGCGCGGTACTCCCGCCGACCCGCGAGTACCCGTACTGCACGCCCACGGCCCAGGCCGGATCCAGGTGCAGCCACAGGCGCCCGCCGGTCAGGAACGTGCTGCCCATGGAGCGCCCCAGGTAGGTGCCGCCAAAGGGCACCAGTTCCAGTTGCAGGTGGTGGCGGTGACGGTACGCGTCGTCCAGGATGGGCGGGATCGCCCGGATATCGGGGGATGCGACAGGGAGGGACGCCGGTTCCGCCGCCGCCGCCGCCAGGGGCGCCGCCCAGATCGCGCACGCGACGAAACCCATCAGAACGCGGGTCATCGCTGCACCGCCTTCGCTGGTGTGATCCAGGAATGCGCATCGAACGGGCGGGGGTCAACGTCCGGTGGCAGGGGACTGCACGAAGGACGCTTGGCGTTGCGCCGCGCCTTCTGGTAAGGACCAGTTCCGGACCCTGGGGTCGGGAGGAAACGCCGTGGACCTGCCGCCATACCATCCGTTCCGCTCCGCCCGGGCGAAGGCCCGGTATCTTGCCGCGTACGACGTCCGCGCCGCGCGCTGGCCTGTTCCGTGCCGGGACGCGTGGATCGACACCTCGTTCGGCCGGACCTACGCCCGGGTCAGCGGTTCGGACGACGCCCCGCCGCTGGTCCTGCTGCCCGGGATCGGCGCGACGTCGCTGATGTGGTCGCTGATGGTCGCGGATCTGTCGCAGCGGCACCGGGTGATCGCGGTGGACAGCATCTTCGACCACGGTCGCAGCGTCTGGTCGCGCCCTCTGCGTTCCGCGGCCGACTACGTGCGCTGGCTGGACGACCTGTTCGACGGCCTGGGGCTTCCCGGCGGGATCGACCTGGTGGCCGCGTCCTACGGGGGGTGGATGGCCGCCGAATACGCGCTGCAGCGTCCCGAACGGCTGCGTCGGCTGGTGCTGATCGCCCCGGTGGGCGCGGTCCTGCGCCTGGGACCCGCGTTCATGGCGCGCGCGATGCTGGCCCAGGTGCCGACGCGGGCCTGCTTCCGGCAGTTCATGGCGTGGCTGGCGGCGGACCTTGCGCGCGGCGACGCGGCCGACCGGGAGATCTTCGAGGAGATGGTGGACGACGGGTACACGGCGATGCGCTGGTTCAAGCCCCGGCGGCCGGTCTACCCCCGACGCCTGGCCGACCGCGAGTGGGCCGCCCTGGCCGTGCCCACCCTGTTCCTGGTGGGCGCAGACGATCGCCTGTTCCCGCCTGCCAGGGCCATCGAGCGCTTGCACCGCGTCGCCCCCGGGATCCGGACCGACGTCGTCCCCGGGGCCGGCCACGACATGTTCGCGACGAAGCCCGGCGACGTCAGTGCGCGCATCCTGCGGTTCCTGGAACCCTTCCCGTGAGCCCGCCGGGAAAATGGGGACAGAAAATGGGGACAGACACCGATTTCCAGGAAATCGGTGTCTGTCCCCATTTTCGGAACGCGCTCGATGACGCGGTTCTGCGCGCTGGGCAGCGCCGACGCATTGATCCCCTCGGCCCCCCGGTCTACCATGCTGCATCCGGGGCGGGGGTGCCGTCCCGTCGATGGGGGGCAAGAATGCCTGGCGCAGCCCGAATCGGTGACAAGTCGCAGTGCCCGGCGGACGTCCATGGCTGCCCGGCGTGCGTCCACTCGGTGGTGGGACCGGCGATCATCGGATCGCCGGACGTGTTGATCAACAACCTGCCCGCCGTGCGGGTCGGGGACATGGGGATCCACGCGGTGTGCTGCGGCCCGAACACCTGGACCGCGGTGATGGGCTCGGCCACGGTGCTGATCAACGGCAAGCCGGCCCATCGGCAGAACGACATGGACCAGCACTGCGGCGGCGTTGGCAAGATGATCGAGGGCAGTCCGGATGTCCAGATCGGGGGTTGAATGCGCAAGAACGACTATTTCCCTTACGACATCCAGATTTCCGAGGTCCAGTGGGATCGACTGGGACTGGGCAAGGTCCGGGCCGAACTGCGGGCCCTGGGCGAGGTCCCGGACGTCGTCTTCCTGCGGCACACCGCAGCGCGGATGAACCGGATGGCCGAGCCGGGCACCCGGCCCGCCCACGCGCGCCTGATGAACCTGTATGCCCTGCTGACCCGCATCGAGCGGTACGTGGTGGACAATTACGCGGAAACGATGCATCCCGGCATCCTGGGGCGCGCAGAGGACGACGCCCGGCGCCAGACCTCGGCGGAGGACGTTACGTCCGCCCAGCAGGGCTTCGCCCGCTACTTCCCGCCGGTGACTGTCCTGGACGGGGTGGAGCCGCCCCAGGACTACCTGGCGCCCCGCGAGGATGCCGCCCGCCGCCGGGACCGCATGGTGCGGGAGTTCCTGCTGCTGCGCGTCGCGGCCGAGAACCCGGCCGTGGACGACTTCCGCGTGCTGCTGGATGACGGCCGCATGGCCGCGGCGACGCCCTTCCGGAAGGTGGCCCGGGCGCTGGAAACCAGCCTTCGCCGCGCGCCGGCCCTGGGGCCCCTGGGCATGACGCTTCCCGACCTGCTGCGGGCGCCGATCCTGGCGTCGCCGCACTCGCTGGAAGGGCAGGTCGAGTACGTCCGCGATCACTGGCAGGGCATCCTGCCGCCGGAACTGCTGCGGGAAATCCTGACCGCCTTCGAGATGATCCGCGAGGAGGAACGGGAGTGGGGCGGCGGCACCGCCGGCCCGCCCCAGGTCCTGGAGTTCGGCGGCCGCGACGCCCTGGCCGGGTACCCGGAGGTCGAGGCCTTTTCCCGGGACGCGGACTGGATGTCCAACGTCGTGCTGATCGCGAAGATGGTCTATGTGTGGCTGGACCAGTTGACCAAGCGCTACGGCCGTCCCATCCAGCGCCTGGACGAGGTCCCCGATGACGAACTGGACCGCCTGGCCCGGTGGGGGTTCACGGGCCTGTGGCTGATCGGCCAGTGGGAGCGGTCCCCGGCCTCCCAGCGGATCAAGCAGATCGCGGGCAACCCGGACGCCATCGCTTCCGCCTATTCCCTGTACGACTACCAGGTCGCCTGGGACCTGGGCGGCGAGGAGGCTCTGGCCAACCTGAAGGAACGCCTGGCCCGTCGCGGGATCCGCCTGGCCAGCGACATGGTGCCCAACCACACGGGGATCTACTCGCGCTGGACCGTCGAGCACCCCGAATGGTACGTGCAACTGGACTACCCCCCGTACCCGGCCTACCAGTTCACCGGACCGGACCTGTCCTTCGACGGGCGCGTCAGCATGCGCATCGAGGACGGCTACTGGGAAAAGCGCGACGCCGCCGTGGTGTTCCAGCACGTGGACAACCAGACCGGGCGGGTGCGGTACATCTACCACGGCAACGACGGCACCAGCACGCCCTGGAACGACACGGCGCAGTTGAACTACCTGCTGCCCGAGGTCCGCGAGGCGGTCATCCAGACGATCCTGCAGGTGGCCCGCCGCAGCCCGATCATCCGGTTCGACGCGGCCATGACGCTGGCCAAGAAGCACTACCAGCGCCTGTGGTTCCCCCAGCCCGATCAGCCCAGCGGCGTCCCGTCCCGGGCCGAGCACGGCATGACGCGGGCGGAATTCGACCACGTCTTCCCGATCGAGTTCTGGCGCCAGGTCGTGGACCGCGTCGCGGCCGAGGCGCCCGACACGCTGCTGCTGGCCGAGGCCTTCTGGCTGATGGAGGGCTACTTCGTCCGGACGCTGGGGATGCACCGCGTCTACAACAGCGCGTTCATGAACATGCTGAAGCTGGAGGACAACGCCAACTACCGGCTGACGATCAAGAACGTGCTGGAGTTCAACCCGGAAATCCTGAAGCGCTTCGTCAACTTCATGAACAACCCCGACGAGTTGACCGCGGTCGAGCAGTTCGGGAAGGAAGGCAAGTACATCGGCGCCGCGGTGCTGCTGGTCACGATGCCCGGCCTGCCCATGTTCGGGCACGGCCAGATCGAGGGCTTCCACGAAAAGTACGGCATGGAGTACCGGCGCGCCCGTTGGGACGAGCCGATCGACGAGCACCTGGTGCACCAGCACGAGTCCTGCATCTTCCCGCTGATGCGCAAGCGGTACCTGTTCAGCGGGTCCGAAAATTTCGCGTTCTACGACTTCTTCGCGGGCGACTCGGTCAACGAGGACGTGTTCGCGTATTCGAACCGCGCCGGGGACGAACGAGGCCTGATCCTGTACCACAACCGGTACGCGACCACCTCGGGCTGGATCCGGACGTCCACCGCGGTTTCCCGGAAGAATGCCGGGGGCGACGCGGCGCTGGTGCAGACGTCGCTGGGCGACGCCCTGGGATTCAATCCGGACGGGCGCTTCTACTACGCGTTCAAGGACTGGGGCAGCGGCGAGGAGTTCCTGCGCTCGGGCCGGGAACTGGTCGAAAAGGGCCTGTTCGTCGAACTGGGCGCATACGAATACAAGGCGTTCCTGGACTTCCGGGAGATTCGCGACGACGACTTCGGCACCTGGGGGCGCCTGCACCACCGCCTGGGCGGGGCGCCGGTCGTCAGCCTGGACGACGAGATCAAGATCGTGCGGTACGAGCCCGTGCACGTCGCCCTGGCCGCGTTCCACGAGGAGGCCCGGGACGCCTTGGCCGCGATGTTCGACGCGACGGCCAAGCCTGCCGCCCGTCGGGCCGCCGCCGGCCCCGTGGCTGGGCGGGCGCGGGAACTGCGCGCTGCTCTGGCGGCGCAGAGGGGTGTTCCGTCCGACGCCGCGGCGGAAGCGGTCGGGGCCGAGGCCTTCACCGCCCGCCTGGACGCCGCCCTGGCGCCGATCGAACCGGCGGGCACCGAGCCGGAGCGCCTGCTGCTGCTGACCTGGCTGGCGATCGTCACGTCCACGGGAAGTGCCGAGGACGAGGCGCCTGCCGTCCCGGCGACGTGGCTGGACGAACTGGGGCTGTCGCGCGCCATCGACCTGGCGGGCGCTCGGGGCGCGCACCTGGCGGGATCGGTGCTGCTGAAGATCCTGCTGGCGAACCGCCGCCTGCTGGGGGACTTGACCGGTGCGGACCTGGCGTCCGGGATGGCGCGCCTGTTCGCGGATGCGACGGCGAGGACCGCGATGGGCGTGCATGCCAGCGACGGGGTCGAGTGGTTCCACCAGGAGAGCTTCGCGGAGGTCGTCCGCTGGCTGTGGCTGGCGACGCGGGTCGATGCGGGTCGCCTGCCCGGTCCCGGGGACGACGTGGCGGTGGACGGCATCCTGGAGGCGGCCCGCGTGGCCGGGTTCCGGTCCGATCGCTTCCTGGCGGCGCTGGATGGGGCGGTGGCCCGTCCGGGCGAGGTCGGATAGGCGATCAGCCGACCGCGGTGATGCTGCCCGCGATGCTCCGCGCGACGACGTCCGCCAGCAGGCCCAGGCGCAGCCCGGCGCGGCCCCGCCCGATCCGGGGGGCCGGGGCGCCGACGTGGCCCTCGTGCCACACTTCCAGCGAACCGACGTGGCGCTTCGACAGGTCCCGCAGGAACTGCCGGATGTCGATCCGCTGTTCGGGCAGCGTCCCGCCTTCGCCCAGCAGCATGCCGGTGTAGTGGCACCCCCAGGACAGCAGCACGTCGTCCGGCCGCAGGAAGGCCGTCCAGCGGGCCAGGAAGGCGTCGAAGGGCTCGCCTGCCAGGATGTCGTCCGCCGGGATCTCGGCGTGGAGGTGTGCCGAGGGCGCCATGGCGTGCCGCGGGGCCAGCACGGCCTGGAAGGTTTCGCCCGTGGCGGGACGGACCGCGACCCAGTGGACCAGTTCGTCGGGGAGGCCCGTGGCGTCCTTCCGGGGCCAGGCGTTCGCCTCCCCGGCGACACAGACGAGGTTCGCAGATCGTTCCACCAGCGTCGCCAGGGCCGGGGGAGGCGGCGGAGGCTGGCTGTTCCGGATCCTTCGGCGGGGCGAATGGAACTGCTCCGCATGCTGCACCTGGAACTCCACCATCGAGCGGAAGGGGGCCAGCAACCGGAGAGCCCCGGCCGGGTCGTCCTCCAGGACGCCCAGGACGTAGGACAGTGCCTCGATCGTGGACACGCAGTCCTCGTGGGGCTCGCGGCGGATGCGGTACTCGCTGGCGGCGGGCGGGCGGAACGCATAGCGGGGCAGGGCGGCCAGCCGGGGGTTGCGGTGGACCAGCTTGGCGGCCTGGGACCACGTGCCGTCCAGCACCACCAGGGTCACGGGACCTTTCGGCGGCGTGCGCAGGATGTCCGGCGCGTCGGGGCCGGGAAACAGCAGCACCGGGGGGCGCGCGGGGTCCGACAGCGTCGCCTGCAGGGCCGCGACGTCGTCCCATTCGATGCCGACGTGCAGCTCCGAGTTGGGCAGGCACAGGTGGGCCATGCGGGCCGTGCCGATGGCGACCCGGACCTCCCGGGGGTGCTGCAGGAACACGACCCGCGTGCGGGTGGGAACCGAGGGAAGGTCCGCGCACCAGCACGCCACGGCGGGCCGTCGGCATCGCCGGCAGACCGGGCGATCCTGCGTCGTCCCGCTTTCCTGCAAAACCTTCTGCGCCACGTCGCCCTCCCTGGCCGGCGGAAGCCTACACGCGCGCCCGGGGGATCTCAAGCACTCGGCCGGCCGTCCGGTGGACCGATCCGCGGGACGGCGACGCGTCGATGACGGCGACCCTGCGGAGGTTCCTCGGGAAGTGCGCCCCGGACTGCCCCTGCGCCCCGGCGGCGCTAGAATCGGGATGAACCGCATCGAAATGTCCGGCCCCGGGGGAGAAACCCGCCAGGCGCCCGCGGTTCGGCTGTGCGCGGTACCAGGCCGGGCCTCGAGGCCCGACGGGAGGTGCGTCATGGCGATATGTCCGAAGCTCAAGAGGTTCCTGGGCGAACGAGGAGTCCGGTACGAGGTCATCGACCACCCGCTTGCCTACGCCGCGTCCGACGTCGCCCGCACCAGCCACATCGGGCCACGCATGCTGGTGAAGGCCGTGGTGGTCGACGCCGACGGCAAGCCCTGGATGGTGGCGGTCGCCGCGACCCAGAAGGTCAACCTGCGGAAGGTGGCCGAGGCGCTGGGAGTGCGCCATGCCCGGCTGGAAAAGGAAAGCGACCTCGCGGTCCTCTTCGGCGATTGCGAGCCGGGCGCCATGCCGCCGTTCGGGAATCTTTACGGCATGAAGGTGGTCGCAGACCCGGTGCTGTACATGGACCGCGATATCGCCTTCAACGCCGGAGACCACACCACCGTGGTGAAGATGGCCTTCGAGGACTTCGAGCGCCTGGTCCAGCCCCTGCAGGCGGAGGTCACGGGGGAACTGGACGACGATCTGTACAGCCGCTGACCTGGTCGCCGACCTTCGCCGCATCTTCCGATGTCGCTGGTGGAATCGGTGCTTTGGGCGCGACCGTGTGGACAATCCCCCGGTGCAGAAGGAAGATTCGGCCTGTCGGACCCGGATTGTCCTGGTGGTCGGGCGGGAGCCGCCCGGGAGATGAGCGTCATGGAACGTGATCCCTTGCTGCGAGCCCAGGAGGCTGCCCCGTCCCGGAAGCCCGCCGAGGCGGACCAGGGGGCTTCCCGCGGCAACGCGATGCGCAAATCCCTGCTGGGACTGTCCTACGACGAGCAGCGGGCGCGGCTGTCCCCCTCCTCGGCGGAAAGCGGCGCCCAGGAGTCGATCGTTTCGGTGATCTCGCCCGGTGCGGGACCCAACATGACCAATGCCGCCGACACGCTGCCGTCCACGAAAGCGCCCCCGGCCGGCGGGGCTGCGCCTGCAGGGACCGGCACCCTGGGTTCCGGGGCCCGGCCCATGCTGCGCACGGGGTCCAGCGGTGATTCCGTCATCGAACTGCAGAGCCTGCTGAACCACACGGACGAGGTGAACCAGAGCCTGCACGTGGACGGGCAGTTCGGTCCCCTGACCCTGAACGCCGTGCGGCAGTTCCAGGCGGCGCACCCACCCCTGGTCGTGGACGGCGTGGTCGGTCCCCTGACCTGGGGGGCCCTGGACGGCACCCCGGGCGAGGCCCAGGCGCCCGAACCGGTCGCGAAGAAACTGTACGAACGCGGCACCGACGCCTACGAGAAGGGCGATTTCGCCCATGCGTACGACCTGTTCACCAGCGCCGACGAACACGTCCACCTGCCGGCCCTCACCTTCGATCGGGCGCAGTCCCTGCGGCGCCTGGGCGCCCGGTCCGAGGAGGCCATCGCCCTGTACGAGCAGTATGTCGCCGAGGGCGGCGCCCGGTCTGCCGAAGCCGCGGGCTACATCGTGGAACTGAAGGGCCCGGGGAAATCGGGCGACGAGGCGGCGGACGCCCACGGGGCCCGGGCCCTCTGGGACAAGGGGCGCACGCTGTACGAGGCCGGCGACTATTCACACGCCTACGAGGAGTTCACCAAGGCCGACCAGGTGGAGCATCGGGCGGCCCTCACGTTCGATCGCGCCCAGGCCCTGAAGAAGATGGGCGGCCGGAGGGAGGAGGCGATCGCCCTGTACGATCAGTACATCGCCGAGGGAACAGGGTCGCGACTCCACGACGCGATCAACAGCGTCGCCGAGATGCGCGGACCCTCCAAGACCGGCGTGGAAGAGGTGGATGCGGCTGCGGCGAAGGACCTGTACCGGCGCGGGTCGGCGCTGTACGACGCCGGCGACTATGCCCACGCCTTTGACGAGTTCACCAAGTCCGACAACGTCGCGCACCGCGTGGCCAGCACCTTCAACCGCGCCCAGGCGCTGCGGATGCTGGGCGGCCGGCGCGACGAGGCCATCGCGCTGTACGAGGCCTATCTGGCCGAGGGCGGCGGGACCCGGGAAGGCGAGGCGCGATTCTACCGGGACGAACTGCGGACCCAGGGGGCGTCGGCCCCGCCGAAAGCGGTGTGACGCCGTGGCGCGCAGTTTGCTACGGAAGACGGTGTCTCGTGAGGGAGAGCCGATCATGGGAACCAGGGGCCCGAACATCGAAAAGATGGACGCACAGATCAAGGAATGGGGCGCCAAGATCGAGTCGCTCCTGGCCAGGGCCGAGATGGCCGGGGAGCACGTGAGGGCGGACTACCGGCGGCAGGTCGAGGAACTGAAGGCCAAGAGGCTGGATGCCCAGGCCCGGCTGAACGAGTTCAAGGCGGCGGGCGGGGAGGCATGGGAGGCCTTCCGGACGGGCCTCGAGGGTGCGTGGAAGGACCTGGAAACCTCGCTGAAGGACATCCGGCACGAGGACGCCAGCCCGAAGCCGCCGACGCGCCTCGTGAATCCGCACACGCCGCCGCCCTCGTCGGGGTTCCATGCCGCGATCCCGAAGCCCCAGGCCCGGCACCGGACGTCCCACCGCTAGGCCCGGGAAGCGCTTCCGGGGCCTACTCCGTCGCCGCGTAGGCGCCGAAATCGAACCGTTCCCACTCGAAGTCCACCAGTTCCCGCACGACGGTTTCGGTCTGCTCGCTGTCGGGCCCGTCGGGGGGCGTGATCTGGATGGCCGTTTCCAGGCCTTCGCCGTCCTCCACCATGACCGACACGCGGGCGGTCGGGAACCGGCCCGTGATGGCGTCGCGCACCCGGGCGGCGAAGTCGTCCGCCAGACGGTCCAGATCGTATTCCCCGTCGGTTGGCACCAGGTTGCCGGCCCATAGAACGATCGAAATCCTCATGATCCTTGCCTCCCGTGAACCGCTCAGCCCAGCCGCAGATGGCCGGTGAACAGGGTCTCCCCCAATCGGCCTTCACGGCCCGTTCGCGTGCCCCTCGACGTCCGCGGGTGCGCGCATTGCCTGGACAAACGCCGCGACGGCCGGTGCGGCCGCGGCCAGGACCGCAGACGCGGCGTTGATCATGCGCAGGTTCCGTTCCACACCGTGGGCCAGTTCGCCGATCACCGACAGGAGGTCCGCGATGTTCTTTTCCCCGCCCTCCAGTCCCCGGCTCAATGTTTCGACCCGCGTGGCGATGACCTCGACCTTGGCCAGGGTCGGCGCCAGTTGGTCGCCCAGGCTTTCGATCCGGCGCGCCGCGCGGAACAGCGCCATCGACAGCATCAGGAGGGCCGGCATCAGGGCACCGACGAGGACGGACGCCAGAACGACCAGAACCACCTGCCACGTTTCCATTCGCATTCCTGCCGTGGGGCCTGGGGAGGGAACGTTGCAACCGCTGTGCCATCGCCGGATGCGGGCCCTTTCGACACCCCCGCGCGCCGTATGCGGGGGTGCGCACCCGGGACCGCCGGGGCCACCCTTGGGCCGGGGCGCACGAACTCCATCGGATTGACTGCATTCCAGTCGTTTTGATGAAGTCCGGCCCGACGGAGTCGGCGGAGCCTCCCCGGCGGCGGTTCTTCCGATCCGGGTCGATTTCATCAGAATGAATGAGGGGAAGTCAGTTCCTGGAGGCGTGGCGTGCGGCGGGGTGGGCAGCCTCTGCCGGACCCTCGTCCAGCGCTTCCCGGGCCGCATGGGACGCCTGCTTCAGCGCCTCGGGGACCCGCGCCAGGGTGTCCTTCGCGGTGTCCACATAGCCTGCGATCTGCCGGCGGGTTTCGCGGCCCGACCGGGGCGCCAGCAGCAGTGCGACGGCCGCTCCGACGGCGGCGCCGCCCAGGGCAGCCAGCACCACCGTGCCCGTTCCGTGTCCGACCTTGTCTTGTGCGTCCATGAGGTCCTCCGTGCGATGGGGCAGGGCGCCTACTTCGTCACTTCCTTCAGCGCGTGCTTCGCGTCCTGGACCGCGCCCTTCACCGCGTGCTTGACGTCGGCGACGGCTCCCTTCACGTCCGCCACGGCGCCTTCGACCTTGCCCTGGCGCTCGTCCGCGGCGCCCTGCTGCTTCAGGTGCTCGTCGCCGGTAAGGCTGCCGACGGCCTGCTTGATCCTTCCCTTGGCCTTGTTGACGAATTCGCTCATGTTTCTTCTCCCATGGTTCCTGTGATGAAACAGCCCGGCTTCTTGCGTCGCCGGGACCTACCCTGTGCATCCCGCGTGCCAGCCGATCCCCCGGCCATCCGGGAGGCGCCGGTCGCGGGCAATCACCTGGATTCCGCGAGGACCCGGACCGCCTGATCGGCAACGGAGTCGACCGCGACACGCAGGGCCTCGCCCAGGGCATCGACGGTCGCGACGGCCGGATCGCCGCCCTTCTTCCGCACCACGGCGCGCTCCACCGTGAACGTTTCCTCCCACAGCACCAGGCGCGCGTCGTGCAGTTGCGCGACCACCACCACCCGGGCCATCAGTTCCGGGGCGCGGATTTCGTCCAGCGCCACCAGTTGCACGTCCAGCGTCGGTCCCGGGCCGCTGACCACCTGTCGCAGCCCGCGCCGTTCGAACAGCGCACGCGCCAGCAGCGGCCCCAGGAACATTTCCGGAGGCTCGGTCCAGCGGCGTTCCCGGTAGTAGCCGATTTCACGGGCCGAGTTCCGGAAGACCATCCGCTCCTCCAGGTGCGGGGCGCTGGTGACGCGGCCCAGGCGCAGTTCCGCGCCTGCGGGGGCTGCGGCGGGAAGTTCCGCCGGAACGACGCCGGGCGGTGCGGGTGCCAGTTCCAGGCTGAAGTAGCGCGCCGCGCCCTCCTCGCCCTTGGCGGACAGGGCCCCGCAGCCGGGCGCCAGGGACAGGGCCAGCGTGCACAGGATGGTCCTTCGGAAGGATGCGGTGGTCATGGCTTCTTCTCCGGTGCGCGGCCCTTCATCAGCATGTCGGGATCCTGCTCGAGGGCCTCGGTCAGTTTGCGCATCGACCGTGCGGCCGACTGGACGGACACCAGCGTGTCCACCAGTTGCCCGCCCAGTCCGCGGGCGTCGCTGAGGATGTCGCCGATGGCGCCCCCGGCGCGCTCGATCCGCGCCAGCAGGCCGTCGTCACGACCCACGCGGACCAGCAGTTCGTCCACCCGGGCCACCGCGGCCATGGCGCCGGCAAGGGTCTTCCGGCCATCCCGCGAAAGCCCGTCGGTATCCAGTTGCTCCAGTTTCAGTCGGGCCGTGGCGAACAGGGCGTCCGCCGAGTCCAGCGTATTGGCGATCTGCGTGGGAATATGGTGTTCGTCCACCTGGCGGACGATGGTGTCGATCCGGCCCAGGATCGACGCCGCCCGGTCGGTGATCTCGGGCAGCGTGTTCGCCATGCGGGTGATCGAATCCTCCAGGTTCTTCATCATCGACGCAGCCGTCGGGATGTAGTTTTCCGGGACCGGGAAAGGCAGCACGGGCGGGGGGTAGGCTGCGACATCGAAGAAGTCCAGTTGCAGGAACTTCACGCCGGTCAGGCCGGACGACGCCAACTGCAGGCGGAGGTCGGGCGCCATCACCAGTTTTCGCGGCCGGCCGAAGCGGACCGGTTCCTCGGCGTCGTCCAGTCCCAGTCGGGCCAGTTCGTCGACGACCAGCTCGCTTTCCACCTCGACGTGCCGGTGGTCCGGGGCCACCTGGATCCGGCCGACGGTGCCGACGGTGACGCCGCGGAACTTGATCGGCGATCCGACCTCCAGGCCCTGGACCGACTCGTCAAAGAAGGACGCGTACAGGCCGACCTCCTTGCGCATGCTGCGGGCGCCCAGCAGGGCTACCACGGCCAGCAGCAACGTCAGGCCCGCGATCACGAACAACCCCAGTTTCCAGTGGTTCTGCGGCGCAGCCATCACGCATTCTCCCCGGTCCGACCGGCGGTTGGCCGGTCGGGGCTGGTCCTGTTGAAGAAGTGTCGAACCGCGGGGATGTCGCACTCGTCGCGCAGCGTTTCGGGGGCCCCGCAGGCCAGGATGCTCCGGGACGCGCGGTCCAGCAGGATGCATCGATCCGCGATCTTGAAGATGCTGGCCAGTTCGTGGGTCACCAGCACGACCGTCAGCCCGAGGCCCTGGTTCAGCGTCAGGATCAGATCGTCCAGTTCCACCGCGCTGACAGGGTCGAGGCCCGAGGAGGGTTCGTCCAGGAAGATGAGGCCCGGCTCCAGCGCCATGGCCCGGGCGATCGCGGCGCGCTTCTTCATGCCGCCCGACAGTTCCGAGGGCTGCTGGTACTCGCTGCCCTGCAGGCCGACCAGGCGCAACTTTGCGCGTACGATGGCCGACACCGCGGCAGGCGGCAGGCGGGTCCACTCGGTCAGTGCCAGTGCCAGGTTTTCGGCGACGTTCATCGATCCGAACAGCGCGCCGGACTGGAACATGACGCCGTAGGCGGGACGCCCGACCTCGAGGGTGGGCGTACCCACGCCCTCGATCCGGACGGTTCCGGACTTCGGTTCGTCCAGTCCCGTCAGGTAGCGGAGCAGGGTCGACTTCCCGCAGCCGCTGGCGCCCAGGATCGCAAAGACCTCGCCGCGCTGGACCTCGAACGACACGTTTTCCAGGAGGACGACGTCGCCCCAGCCCATCGTCAGATCCGTCACGGTGATGAGGGGCGTGCTCATAGTCCCAACGTGTGGAAGGCCAGGGTGAAGGCCGCGTCGATCAGGATCAGCGCGAACAGCGACATCACAACCGCGGAGGTGGTCCGCCGTCCCACGCCCTCGGCGCCGCCCGTGGTCGCGAGGCCCTGCGCGCACGAGATCAGGCCGATGGCGAGGGCGAACACGGCGGACTTGATCAGGCCCTGGAACACGTCCCAGGGCACCATCGCGCGCTGGGTCTGGTTGAGGTAGCCGGTGATGGTCAGGTCCAGGTTCACGACGCCCACCAGCAACCCCCCGAGGATGCCCACGAGGTCGCCCAGGAGGGTGAGGATCGGCAGGACCAGGAACAGGGCCAGGATCCGCGGGAACACCAGGAACCGCAGCGGTCCGATGCCCATCGTGCGCAGGGCGTCGATTTCCTCGGACACCTTCATCGTGCCCAGTTCGGCGGCGAATGCCGCCCCCGAACGTCCGCACACGATGATGGCCGTCATCAACGGGCCCAGTTCGCGCGTGATCGACAGCGCCACCAGGTCGGCGACATAGATGTTCGCGCCGAACTGCTTCAACTGGAATGCGGACTGGAACGCCATCACGAACCCGATCAGGAAGGTGATCAGCAGCACGATCGGCACGGCGTCGGCGCCGGTGCGGGTCATGGTCGGCAGGATGTCGTGCCAGTTCCCGGTCCGGGGACGCCGCAGGACGCCCGCCACCGCCAGGACCATGCTGCCGACGAAGGCGAAGAACAGTTGCGCCTCGCGCAGCGCGTCCAGCGTCTGGTTGCCCACGCGCCCCAGGAAGCCGATGCGGACGAGCGGCGGCTTCGGGGTCGGGCTGGCGTCGCCCTCGTACAGCGTCAGGATCTTCTGGACCGCGTCGTTCGCACCGATGAACTCGCACTTCCCCCCGGCAGTCTGTCGATCCCACTTGACCTGGACCAGCAGGGCCATCGCTCCGCCGTCGATGGAGTCCAGACCGGACAGATCGAAGCGGACCGCTGTCTGGGTTGCGGGCGGCAGTTTCGCGGCCAGTTCGTCCCAGAGGGCCCCGCCATCGGCGAAGGTCAGGGCGCCCTCGATGCGGACGTCCATGGCGCCGCCGTTCGGGGGCGGGCTCTGGACGCGCCACGTCGGGTCGGGGAGGGGATCCAGCTTCACGCCCATCGTCGGTCGCCCTCTGCTTCCGGTTCGCCGATTCCCTTCAATGCGACTTGCGTGCCATGCTTCGATCGCGGACCTGCGATGAGCCTGCAGGTGCGTCAAGTGGCGCCTGGCGTGGCTGCCGTGCCTGCGGTCCGTCCCGGATTCACCCCCGACGGGGCGTCGCTCCCCCCTGCCCGCGGGTGCTGCCATCAAAGTGATTGGGTGTCGGTCGGAATCGCCGGGCGGCGGGGGGCGTGCCGACGACGGCGGCCCAGCGTGCGGCCCGTATCCCGGCGCCACGACGGCGCTGGCTTGGTTCCTGCACTGCTACCTCCCCGGCTCCCATTCTTCGCTCCACGAGAGGTGAGTTCATGCTGAGGTCCATTCCCATCGTTCTCCTGGTGATGCTGTCCGCGGGATGCATCGTCGCTGCAGCCCCCGAGTGCAGGTATTCGTCGGACTGCGGCGGCGAGAACTTCGTCTGCAGTTCGGGCGTTTGCCTGTGCACCCCCTACTGCCCGTCCTCGGGCCCCTGCACCCTGGGCGACGGCTGCGGCGGCGCCTGCTTCGACTGCGGGATCGGCTCCAGTTGCAGAAGCGACGGGTACTGCTCCTGCTCGAACTACTGTCCTTCCAGCGGCGCCTGCTACCTGACCGACGAGTGCGGCGACGACTGCTTCTTCTGTGACCCGGGCCTGTACTGCGCGAACGACGGGTACTGCTACAACTGAGGACGGGCCCGGGATCGGGCCGTTCCCGGGGAGGTTCGTGATGCAGCTTCCTG
The DNA here is from genome assembly GCA_903847405.1 of uncultured Myxococcales bacterium. Lineage (GTDB taxonomy): Bacteria > Myxococcota_A > UBA9042 > DTJE01 > DTJE01 > CAIZWN01. Next base: position 117,531 of record CAINDP010000007.1, read on the forward strand.
CCCGCGCCGTTCGTGGAACGGCGCGGGCCCTTCACTCAATGCTTGTCGTGGCCGCCCCTGGGATTGCCGCCCTTGCCGGCGCCCGGGCGGCCTCGGCGGTCGTCCTTCCTGTCACGGCTCTTTCCGGGCTTCGCCTGCCGGCGGTCCGGCGCGTATCCCTGGCGTGCGGGGCGTGCCTCGCGGCGGATCTGTCCGGGGGGCGGCCCACCGTCGCCGCGGAAGTGGCGATAGTGTCCCGGTTCGTTGGCATAGAACCGGGCCGGGACGCGACCGCGGTCGATCACCCCCCAGTGGCCCCGATGATCCCGGGACCGGTACCAGCGGTCATCCTGCTGGGTCCAATACCAGCCATCGTAGAAGAACACCTCGTCGGGGGAATCCTCCACGACCCACATCCCGGGCGCCATCACGACCATGGGCGGCCGTGCGGTCCAGCGGATCGCCGGCGGGTTGAACATCAACGTCAGGCCCTGTGCCCAGGCAGTCGCGGGAAGGAGTACGCAGAACAGAAGGATCGAAAGGAATCGTTGCACCATGCACCTCCAAGGGTTTGCCCCGTTCTCCCTCACAGCAACCGGCGTGCCGCCCGCTGCGGCCCGCCGGATCAGAACCGGTAGCGGAACCCGAACGCCACGTCGAAGTCGAAGTAGACGGTCGGGGTCATGATGTCTCCTCGTCAGGCAGGTTGGAATGCCGACGGGATGTTTTGCAGGAAGCGCGCCACGACGGGGGAGGGATGTCGGCCGCAGCCCGCATGGGGAATCGGCAAGCGGGAAGGGCCTCCGGGGGTGCACCCGATCCTCGAATCGAATCATTGTGAACGACCATCGACCAGGATGGCGGTACGGCAGTCGGCGTCAGCCCGCGCTGCCATGCCCGCCCCGCTCCAGCGCGGGGAGAATCTCCGCCACGGCGGGAATCAGCGCGATCGCCGCCCGGGCGGCCGGGTCCAGGCGGACGGGAGCGCGCTGCGGGTCGCCCAGGAACTCCAGGACCTTCGCGGCGACCTTCTCAGGCTGTTGGAGGTGGGGGTAGTGCCCACATCCCGGGAACACCTCCAGCGTCGCCCCGGGGAACAGTCCCAGCGCCAGCCGGCCATGCTTCACCGGGATGACGGGGTCGTCCGCGCCCCAGTACAGCGCGACCGGGGGAAGGCTGGTGACCGCTCCCACGCCTTCGCGCGTCTGCACGACCTGGCCAAACACGTTGACGACGCCCCGGATGGTTCGGCTGAACGCCCTGCCGGTGCCGCGGATGCCGTTCTCCCGCGCGCGCCTCCCGATTTCGGGGAGCGTGGGATTTCCGAAGGAGTCGGGGCTCAACAGAAGGCTCAACAGCGTGCCGAACCACATCGCGGCGGGCGAGTACAACAGTTCGGTGAACGGCAGCGCCGCCAGGCGGAGGCCCAGCCCGACCTCGGGTCCCAGTCCGCCCGCGGCGATCAGCGCCAGCCGGTCCACGCGGGTTCGGTGGTCCAGGACCAGCCACTGCGCCACGCCTCCGCCGAAGGAGTGGCCGACCAGGTGCGCATGTCGCACGCCGATCGCCGCCATCCAGTCGCTGATCACAGCCGCGAACCAGGTCAGCGTGTAGGGGGCGTCGGGCCGTCCGGACATGCCGTGGCCGGGGAGGTCCGGCATCAGGACGCGATAGCGCGTTGCCAGGACCGGTGCGACGCATCGCCAGGTCCGCCGGGAGTCGCCGATTCCGTGGAGCAGCACGAGGTCCTCACCCTGGCCCCGCTCGGTCCAGGCGATCCGGGTCCCGTCGACCTCGATCTGGTGGGTCCGCTGGCGGAGGTTCGCCGCCGCCCTTCGGTCCGCAAGCCGACGACGGGTCCCGGGGTTCATCGTGGAGCCTGTCGCTGGAGTCATTCTTCCGCCTCCTCCATGCCCGGATCGGCCGATGCATCGGTCGTGCCAGCGACACGACGTCACGATGGTCCTGCGGCGGGAACGACCCGATTCTGCGGGGCAAGGCGACCAATATGATTGGGTCGCAGGGCGAAACCGAAGCCGGCTGTTCTGCAACCACCGGTAATGACGGAGTATCGGTGAGGGCGCGAAACTTGCAGACGCATGGGTCGGGCGATAGGTTCAGCCGTTCCATCCGAAGCCGCAGTGCTTCATGCAGAGGGTTCGATGTCCTTGAAAACGAATTCGGGAATCGCGGTCGCGCTGGTCGGGGCCGCTTCGCTGGCCCTGCTGCTGGTCGTGCCGTCGTTCTGGACCTTCAATCAAATCACGGACGCCGCCGCTGCCCGCAAGGCAAGCTACGAGGTCGTGATGCGCGCGGATGGCTGGCAGTCGTCCCTGTCGGATGCGGAAACGGGCCAGCGCGGCTACCTGCTGACCGGTGACGAGTCCTTCCTGGAACCGTACCTGGCGGCGCGCGATGGCATCCGGGGAGATCTGCAGGAACTGGTCGGCCTTGCCACGACGGATTCCGCACGCAGTCACCTGGAGGCCCTCGTTCCGATGGCCGATGCGAAACTGGCGGACCTGGCGAGCGTCATCGAGGTGCGGCGCACCGGGGGAATCACCGCCGCGCTGGCACAGGTGCAGGGTGGTCAGGGCAAGGGCCTGATGGACTCGATTCGTGCCCGGATGAAGGAATACGTCCGGATGGAAAGGGACGCGCTGTCCCGGCACGACGCCGAGTTCCAGTCGAAACTGGAAAACCTGTTCGTCGTCATCGTCGTCGTCAGCCTGTCCATGCTGTTGTTCGTGGCGCTGACCGTCTACGCGACCCGGCGACGGGCACTGCAGCGTCTGAAGAATGCGATTCACCTGGAAACGGTCCACCTCCTGGAGATGCAGGAGGAAACCAGCCGGCAGTTGCAGCAGGCGAACTCCACCCTGCGGACCAGCGAGGAGCGCCTGGACGTCACGCTGTCCTCGATCGGCGATGGCGTGGTTGCGACCGATGCCGAGGCCCGCGTGACGCGCCTGAATCCCGTCGCCGAGGAACTGACCGGGTGGTCGCAGGACGAGGCCATGGGACGGCCGGTCGGCGAGGTGTTCAACATCATCAACCAGGAAACCCGTCTGCCCGCCACGATCCCGGTCATGGCGACCCTGGCCCACGGGACGGTCCAGGGCCTGGCCAACCATACCATCCTGATCGCACGGGACGGTTCCGAGCGCGCCATCGCCGACAGTTGCGCGCCGATTCGCGACCGGGATGGAAGGGTGGTCGGCGCGGTACTGGTGTTCCGCAACGTGACCCAGGAATACGCGGCGCAGCAGGCCCTGCGGGACAGTGCCGCGCTGGTCCAGGCGATCCTGAACACCGTGGTCGACGGCATCGTGACGTTCCAGGCGCGCGGGAGCGTCATCCAGATGGTCAACCCGGCCGTCGAGGAACTGTTCGGGTACACCGCGGCGGAACTGCACGGGAAGAGCTTCAGTGACCTGGTGCCCGAACTGGATGACGACCAGCGCAACGGTTCCCTGGAGTACTACGGCGTCAGCGACGAGGCGCGGGCGAAGGGCCTCGGTCGCGAGGTCGTGGGTCGTCGGAAGGACGGCAGCGCGCTGTCGCTGGAGATCGCGGTCAGCGAGATGTGGCAGGGGGACCAGCGCTTCTTCACGGGCATCCTGCACGACCTCAGCGATCGCAGGCGGGCTGAAGAGGCGTTGCTGAAGGCAGGGGCGCTGCAGAGCGCGATCTTCAACAGCGCGAATTTCAGCAGCATCGCCACGGACGCCAAGGGCGTGATCCAGATCTTCAACGTCGGCGCCGAGCGGATGCTGGGGTACGCGGCCGCCGACGTGATGAACAAGATCACCCCGGCCGACATCAGCGATCCGCAGGAAGTGATCGCGCGGGCCCGGGCATTGAGCGAGGAACTGGCGACGACGATCGCGCCGGGCTTCGACGCCCTGGTGTTCAAGGCGTCCCGCGGCATCGAGGACATCTACGAGTTGACGTACATCCGGAAGGATTTCAGCCGCTTCCCGGCGGTCGTATCGGTCACGGCCCTGCGCGACGCTGCGGACGCGATCATCGGCTACCTGCTGATCGGTACCGACAACACCGCCCGCAAGCAGATCGAGGCGGAGCAGGAGAAGATGGCCCTGCGCCTGCGCGACCAGCAGTTCTACACGCGCTCCCTGTTCGAATCCAACATCGACGCGCTGATCACCACCGACCTGTCCGGCATGATCACCGACGTCAACAAGCAGATGGAGGCGCTGACCGACTGCACGCGGGACGAATTGATCGGCGCGCCGTTCCGGAACTTCTTCACGGACCCGGAGCGCGCCGAGGCGGGCCTCAGGCTGGTGCTCAGCGAGAAGAAGGTCACGGACTACGAGTTGACCGCCAGCGCGCGGGACGGCAGGAAGACCTCGGTGTCCTACAACGCGACCACGTTCTACGACCGGGACAGGACGCTGCAGGGGGTGTTCGTCGCCGCACGGGACGTCACCGAGCGCATGCGCCTGGACGCGGTGCTGCAGGACAAGAACGCCGAACTGGAAAGCGCCCGGTTCCTGGCCGACAAAGCCAACCTTGCCAAGTCGGAATTCCTGTCCGGCATGAGCCACGAACTGCGCTCGCCGCTGAACGCGATCCTGGGGTTCGCCCAGTTGATGGAATCCGACACCCCGCCGGCGACGCCCTCCCAGCGGGCCAGCATCGAGCAGATCCTGCACGCGGGGTGGTACCTGCTGGAGTTGATCAACGAAATCCTGGACCTCGCCGTGGTCGAGTCCGGAAAACTGTCGCTGTCGGTGGAGCCGGTGTCCCTGGAGGAGGTCGTGTCCGAGTGCCAGGCCATGGTCGAACCGCAGGGGCAGCAGCGTGGCCTGGAAGTCACCTATCCCGGCTTCGACCAGCCGGTCTATGTCCTTGCCGACAGGATCCGGTTGAAGCAGATCCTGATCAACCTGCTGTCCAACGCGATCAAGTACAACCAGCCTGGGGGATCGGTCGCCGTGGACTACGCCGCGGTGACGCAGGACCGCCTGCGCATCAGCGTCCGGGACACGGGCATCGGGTTGTCTGCGGAAAGCCTGAAGCAGTTGTTCCAGCCGTTCAACCGCCTGGGCCAGGAGAGTCGGGGTGAGGTGGGCACCGGTATCGGCCTGGTGATGAGCAAGCTGCTGGTCGAGATGATGGGGGGGCTGATCGGTGTCGAAAGCACCCTGGGCGTGGGCAGCGTGTTCTGGTTCGAGGTGAGCATCGCCAGCGCGCCCGAGTTCGCGGAGGAACCCGCCTTGCAGGCGGCCCCGGTCGCCAGCGTTCTTCCCCGTGCGACCCTGCGTACCCTGTTGTATGTGGAAGACAACATGGCCAACCTGTTGCTGGTCCAGCAACTGATCGCCCGACGCCCGGACCTGCGCCTGCTGACGGCGGGGGATGGAACCGAAGGGGTCCAGACGGCCCGCAGCGCCCTGCCGGACGTGATCCTGATGGACATCAACCTTCCCGGGATGAACGGTATCGAGGCGCTGAGGATCCTTCGCGCCGATTCGACGACGGCGGACATCCCGGTGCTGGCCATCAGCGCCAATGCCATGCTGGGGGACATCGAGAAGGGCCATGCGGCAGGGTTCTTCGACTATCTGACCAAGCCGATCAACGTCCGCAAGTTCATGGAGACGCTGGACCTGGCGTTGCAGGCGGCGCGGGACCATCGGAACGATTCGACCGGGGAGAGGTGATTCGCATGATTGCTGCATCGGACATTCTTCACGGCAAGATCCTGATTGTCGACGACCAGGAGGCGAACGTCGTCCTGCTGGAGCGGATGCTGCGAGGCGCCGGGTATGACCGCTTCACCTCGACCCGGGATTCGACGAAGGTCTGCGAACTGCACCTGGTGAACCGCTATGACCTGATCCTGCTGGACCTGCAGATGCCCGGCATGGACGGCTTCCAGGTGATGGAAAACCTGAAGGAAATCGAGGTGGGAAGTTATCTTCCCGTCCTGGTGATCACGGCGCAGCCCGCGCACCGTTTGCGGGCCTTGAAGGCCGGGGCCATGGACTTCCTCAGCAAGCCCCTGGATCTGGCGGAGGTGTTGATCCGCGTCCACAACATGCTGGAGGTCCGTCTGCTGCACCTGGAAACGAAGGCCCTGTACCAGCGTGTCCTGGCCGAGCAGAAGGTGTCGGAACGACTGTTGCTGGCGGGGCTCCCGGGTGCCATCGCCGAGCACCTGCAGGGGCGCTCCGAGGGAACGGGCGAGGATTCCGCAGGACTGGTCGCAGCCAGTTGGGCCGAGGTCGCGGTCCTGTTCGCGGACATCGTGGCGTTCACGAAGTTTTCGGAAGGCGCCGGCGCCGAGGTGCTGGTGCACGTGCTCAACGACATCTCCACCCGGCTGGACGACAAGGACGGCCGGGAGGGGTTCGACAGGAACCGGACGACCGACGACGCGTACGTGGGCGCGGCAGCGCTGACCGAAGCGGTGGCGATGCGGACGATGCGCGCGTCGCAGATGGCGCTGGACATGATCGAGGCAGTGGACCGCTTCAACGGGCACAGCCGCTTCCAGGTGAAGCTGCGGATCGGCATCGAGGCGGGCGCGAACGCCGCCGACGATGCCGCCAAGGGCCGGAGCGTGTTCGAACTGTAGACCACGGGAACGTTCAGGGAGCAGGCGATGATGACGCTCACATCCTACGGCGCGGCCCAGGAGGTCACGGGGAGCAAGCACCTGCTGGAGGTCGGCGGGTCCAGGATCCTGATCGACTGCGGGATGTTCCAGGGCCGGCGCAAGGAGTCCCGTGCGAAGAACGAGGACATGCCCTTCGACCCGGCGACCGTGACGGCGTGCATCAACACCCACGGGCACCTGGACCATTGCGGCGCCTACCCGGTGCTGGTGAAGCGCGGCTTCCGGGGGCTGATCTGGGCGACCGCGGCCACCGTGGACGTGGCGCAACTGGTTATGGCCGACGCGGCGCGGATCCAGGTCGCCGACGCCCGGTACCTGGAAAGGGTCCTTTCGCAGAACCCCCGGGATCGGCGCGAGGTGGTGCCTCCGCTGTATGACGAGGAGGACGCGGCGCAGGCGACCGGCCTGTTCCGGCCCGTGGCGTACCGGCAGCCCGTGGAAATCGCGCCCGGTGTCACCGCGACGTTCCTGGAAGCCGGGCACATCCTGGGCTCCGCGGTGGTGCGCCTGGACGTCGTGGACGGCGACCAGCGCCGGACCATCGTCTTCACCGGCGACCTGGGGCGGCGGAACACCCCGATCCTGCGCGACCCCGATGCGGCCCCCGACGCGGACTGGCTGGTCTGCGAATCGACCTACGGCAACCGGCTGCACGATGACCTGGCGTTCGCCCAGGAGGAGCTGGCGGCCGTCGTGCGCGATACCGTCGCGAAGGGCGGTCGCGTGCTGATCCCGGCGTTCGCCGTCGGCCGCACCCAGGAACTGGTCTGGCACCTGCACCAGTTGAACGAGTCCGGCCGGATCCCCGCGATCCCGGTCTACGTCGACAGCCCCATGGCGACCCGGGCCACCGGGATCTTCACGAAGCACACCGAGTGCTACGACGAGGAAACGGTCCGGCGGTTCGTGGATCACGGCGAAAGCCCCTTCCGCTTCGGCGCGCTGAAGTTCACGGCCAGCGCCGAGGACAGCAAGAAACTGAACGACGTCCGGGGCCCCTGCATCGTCATCGCCTCGTCGGGGATGTGCGAGGCGGGCCGCATCCTGCACCACCTGGTCCGCGACGTGGGCGATCCCCGGAACACGATCCTGGTCGTCGGGTTCATGGCCGAGCACACCCTGGGGCGGGCTCTGGCGGACCGGCGTCCCGAGGTGCGAATCTTCGGCGAGCCCCACCGCCTGGAGGCCCGGGTCAAGATCCTGAACGCCTTCAGCGCCCATGCGGACCGGAACGAGATCGGCGCGTGGGTGGCCCCCATGGACCAGGCGCGGCTGAAGGGCGTGCTGCTGGTCCACGGCGAACCGGTTGCCCAGGCGTCCCTGGGGGATCACCTCAGGAGCCTGGGGGTGCGACGCGTCGAAAGCCTGGTGGCAGGTCGGAGCGTGTCCCTGTGAAGCTTGCTTGCGATGTTCATCCGTGAGGTGCAAATTGAACGGCGATCCAATCAGAACGATGGTGTCGATGCGCGTCGAGGACCTGGACGTCAAGGAACTGGTCGAGTTCGACACGCAGACCGGGGAAATCCACCTCGCCGGACAGCGGGCCCTCCTGATCGACGCAACCGCCCTGGGTATGCTGCGGAAGGAACTGGTCGAGCACCTGGGCCTGGAGGCGGCGCGGCTGATCCTGACCCGGTTCGGGTTCGTCCACGGATGGAACATGTCCGAGGCGATGCGGTCCCAGTTCAAGTGGGAAACCCCCGAGGACTGCGTGCGTGCCGGTGGATGCCTGCAGATGATCGAGGGGATGGTCCAGATCGCGCCGGATGATCCGGGACCCCTGTCGAAGGAGGGCCGCACGCTGCTTTCGTCCTTCGAGGCGGAACAGCACATCGCGCACCTGGGGCGCAGCGACAGCACGACCTGCTGGATGACCTGCGGCCTGACCAGCGGCTTTCTGAGCCGGGTCCTGGACAAGGAGATCTTCGTCCTGGAGGACCGGTGCATCGGCAAGGGGGATGCGTCGTGCTGCCTGCTGGCGCGAACCCGCGCGGAGTGGGAGGAACTGGGGGATTCGCGGGCCGAGGAGCTGCGGTTCTTCCGCCGGGAGCACCTGAAGGACTGGCTGGACGCCTCCCTGCACCACGTTTCCGAGACGCTGAAGCGGGTGGAGCAGCGGCTGAGCACCCGGCGACGCGCCCTGGAGCGTGTCGCGGTCGACGTGGAGGACCCGCTGGGTGTCGTGGCCCGCAGCGATTCCATGCGGCGCCTGGTGGACCTGGCGCGCCGGATCGCGAAGGTGGACTCGACGGTGCTGATCACGGGCGAAAGCGGGACGGGGAAGGAGCGCATCGCGCGGCTGGTCCACGACGAGTCGGCGCGCAGCCGGGGGCCCTTCATCGCGGTCAACTGCGGCGCGATCATGGAAACGCTGCTGGAAAGCGAACTGTTCGGGCATGCCCGCGGATCCTTCACGGGTGCCGTGGCCGACCGTCCCGGGCTGTTCGAGGCCGCGAACGGCGGGACGCTGCTGCTGGACGAGATCGGCGAGGTGTCGGCCAGCATGCAGGTCAAGCTGCTGCGGACGCTGCAGGAGCGCGAGGTCCGCCGCGTCGGCGAAAACAAGAGCCGCCCGTTCAACGTCCGGGTCATCGCGGCGACCAACAGCGACCTGACCGCGGACATCGCCGCGGGACGCTTCCGCAAGGACCTGTACTACCGTCTGAACGTCGTGGAACTGCGCGTGCCCGCGTTGCGGGAGCGGCGGGAGGACATCCTGCCCCTGGCGCGCGTGCTGCTGGCCGAGGCCGCGCTGCGGCTGAAGCGTCCGATGACCGGGTTGTCGCCCAGTGCGGCGGACCAGTTGCTGAAGTACGACTGGCCGGGGAACGTCCGGGAACTGGAAAATGCGATGGAGCGCTCGGTGGCGCTGGCCAGCGTCAGTCGAACCGAAATCGAGGACCTTCCCGAGGAGGTCCGCAGGGCGGTCCCCCGTCAGCCGCTGAACGGCGAGGTCAAGATCCTGGAGGACGTCGAAAAGGACTACATCCTGGCGGTCCTGGAGTTGAACGAGGGGAACCAGGCCCGCACGGCCGAAATGCTGGACATCGGGACGGCGACCCTGTACCGCAAGTTGAAGAAGTACGGCGCCCTCCGCGGATCCTGACACGGCCCACCCAACCACGCAGCGTCCGACATCCGACCCCTCCGGCATCGGGGCGGAAGTCCATCGAGTTGATGGGACGGAGCGCATTCTGATGCGGTCGGAAGGCGGGTTTCGGAGAGGGCGGGAATTGTTGCTGGGAGAACGGCATCTTGCGGGGCCATCGCGCGTGGCACGTCGTTTGCGAAGGATGAAGGGATGTCGACGGAAGCGACGGGTGGCTTGATGCATCAACAGGAGAATCCAGTGAAACACACGTCCAGGATCGGAACCATGGTCGTTGGAATGGCAGTCGTTGCCGCGGCAATCGCCGCGGGATGTGCCGGCGCACCGCTGCGCACCGAGGCTTCCACCTCGGGGATCCGTGCCGCCGAGGAAGTCGGCGCCAGCAAGGTGCCGAAGGCGGCGCTGCACCTGCAACTGGCCCGCGAGGAACTGGCGAAGGCCAAGGCTATGTCCGCCAATGGCGACAAGGACGAAGCGACGTCCCTGCTGGCACGGTCGGAAGCCGACGCCGAACTGGCGGTCGCCCTGTCCCGCGAAGACGCGGAAAAGACGGAAGCGCAGGCGGCGGTGGAGCGGGTTCGCCAGCTTCGCAAGGAAACCAAGTAGGTGATGGAACGGAACACCCCAACGGATAGGAGTCTCCCATGAAAACGAATCACGCACTGCTCCTGGTCGCCTGCGCCGGACTGTTCGTGGCCTGCGCGACCACGCTGCCGAAGGAACTGGGAAATGCCCGCGAGGCCTACCGCCATGCCAGCGCGGGGCCCGCGGCCGTTGTCGCGCAGGCGGAACTGCACGTGGCCGGCCAGGCGCTGGCGAAGGCCGAACAGTCCTTCGCGGACAATCCCGATTCCTACATGACCCGCGACCTGGCGTATGTCGCCCAGCGCAAGGCGGAACTGGCCGAAGCGACGGCGTCCATCGTGGGCGAGCAGAAGAGCCAGGCCCAGTCGAAGAACGACTATCAGGCGACCCAGGGCCGGATCATCGCGGAAACCCGCAAGGACCTGAACGACACGACGGCGGCGTTGACCGAATCGCAGCACAGCGGCGAAGTGACGGCCGGAAGGCTTTCCGCCGAGCAGGCCGCGCGGGTCGAAGCCGAAAAGCGCGCGGCGGATGCCGTTGCCGCACTGGCCCGGTTGGCCGCCGTCAAGGAAGAACCCCGCGGCATGGTCATCACCCTGTCGGGCAGCGTGCTGTTCGCGTCCAACCAGTCGACGCTGTTGCCCGAGGCGCGGACGCGCCTGGACCAGGTGGCCGAGGTGCTGCTGACGACCCGCGAGCGCAGCCTGGTCGTCGAAGGGCACACGGATTCGCAGGGCAAGGATGCCTTCAACATGGACCTGTCGCAGCGCCGTGCGGACGCGGTTCGAAACTACCTGGTGCAGCGGGGCTACCAGGCCGATCTGATCCAGGCGCACGGCATCGGCGAGGGCAGCCCGGTCGCGGACAACGGCACCGCGGAAGGTCGCGCCAACAACCGTCGCGTCGAGATCGTCATCCAGCATGCAACCCAGGCATCCAACCGTTAGGAGGTCGTCATGACTCATACCGAAGACACGAGTGCGTTGATGGTCGGGGGCAGCCTGTTCGCGATGGTCGCCCTGGTGTTCCTGGTCGGCGTGTTCGTCACGGGGTGCGATGCTGCCCGGGAGGCCAGGGACAACTTCGATTCCCACGTCGCCTGCGAACACTACTGCGCGAAGAACTTCGACTGCCAGAGCAAGACGCCGACCGGGGACGAAAGCAGCGCCTGCGTCAGCGGGTGCCGCGACTCGATCGAGGCCCGGTGCGGCAACGAGCACCAGGCCGCCGCGAACGACCAGATCGAAACGTGCGTGGACAAGGCGTGCGGCGAGTTCTGGACCTGCATGGTGTTTGGCGCCGCGCCCGAATGCTACGGCTTCGTCACCCAGTAGGGGGCGTCCGGGACCTTCTGGGACCCCGACTGCCCGCGAACGCCCCCGGAATCGGGGACGTCCCGCGCGTTCGGTTGTCCGCCCATCGCGTGCAGTCCACAATGACCTGGGGTCCAATCACTATGATGGCATCCATGCGTCTGGAAGACCTGGACGTGAAGGAACTGGTCGATTTCGATGAAATCGCCGGCGAGATCCACGTCGCGGGCCAGCGGGCCATCCTGATCGACGCCACGGCCATGGGGATCCTGCGCAAGGAACTGGTCGAACAGTTGGGCCTGGAAGCGGCTCAGGTCGTCCTGACCCGCTTCGGGTTCGTCCAGGGATGGCGTCTGGCCGAGGCCGTGAAGGCCCAGTTCCACTGGGAGGCCGAGGCGGACAACCTGCGTGCCGGCGGGCGCATCCACATGCTGGAGGGGATGTGCCGGGTCGCGCCGGACGACCCGGGGCCCCTGTCGAAGACGGGTCAGACCCTCCTGGCGTCCTTCGAGGCCGAGCAGCACACCGCCCACCTGGGCCGCAGCGACAGCGCCACCTGCTGGATGATCTGCGGCCTGACCAGCGGCTACCTCAGTTGCATGGCGAACCAGGAAATCTTCGTCCTGGAGGACCGGTGCATCGGGAAGGGGGACGCGTCGTGCTGCCTGCTGGCGCGGACCCGCGAGGAGTGGGGCGATACGCGGTCGGCGGAACTGCGCTTCTTCCAGCGGGAACATCTGAAGGAATGGCTGGACGCGTCCCTGCACCACGTGACCCAGACGCTGCGGCGCGTCGAGCAGAAACTGCGCGCCCGGAGGCGGGCCCTGTCGCTGGTGGCCGTCGACGTGGAAGACCCGATGGGGATCGTGGCGCGCAGCGATGCCATGCGGCGCCTGGTGGACCTGGCGCGCCGGATCGCCAAGGTCGATTCGACGGTGCTGATCACGGGCGAAAGCGGCACGGGCAAGGAGCGGATCGCCCGGCTGGTCCACGACGAATCGACGCGGGCGTCGGGTCCGTTCATCGCGGTCAACTGCGGCGCGATCACGGAAACGCTGCTGGAAAGCGAGCTGTTCGGCCATGCCAGGGGGGCCTTCACGGGCGCGGTCCAGGACCGGCCGGGCCTGTTCGAGGCGGCGAACGGCGGGACGCTGCTTCTGGACGAGATCGGCCAGGTGTCCCCGGCGATGCAGGTGAAACTGCTGCGGACGTTGCAGGAACGCGAACTGCGGCGCGTCGGCGAAAACCGCAACCGGCCGATCAACGTCCGGGTCATCGCGGCGACGAACAGCGACCTGACGACGGACATCGCGTCCGGGCGGTTTCGCAAGGACCTGTACTACCGTCTGAACGTGGTGGAACTGCACGTCCCCCCCCTGCGGGACCGCCGCGAGGACATCCTGCCCCTGGCGCGGGTCCTGCTGGCCGAGGCGGCGCTGCGCCTGAGGCGCCCGGTGACGGGGTTGTCGCCCCGGGCCGCCGACCAGTTGCTGCGATACGACTGGCCGGGAAACGTGCGCGAACTGGAAAACGCCATGGAGCGGGCGGTGGCGCTGTCCAGCGTCAACCGCACCGAACTGGACGACCTGCCCGAGGAGATTCGCCACGCCGTTCCGAGCCCGTCCGTGTCGGGCGCCGTGAAGGTCCTGGAGGACGTCGAACGCGAGTACATCCTGGCGGTGCTGGACCTGAACGGCGGGAACCAGACGCGTACCGCGGGCATGCTGGGCATCGGGACCGCGACGCTGTACCGCAGGTTGAAGAAGTACTGCGCGCTGCGTCGGAACCTGCCGCCGGCGCAGCCCCGGCGGCGGGCCGGGGATCACCCGTGACGCCGGAAGGACGAACGTTCAGAACGTCGACTGGAGCGCCAGCGAGATGTTGTGGTCGAAGCCGATCGGCGCCCAGCCGAACCCGTAGTACAGGTCCAGCCGGAACTGGTCGTAGATCAGGAAGTGCATGCTGGGCCCGAACCCGTTCGCGATGGCGGTCGGCCGGCCCGGGCGGGTGCGGTCCCGGAACACCGACAGGTCGTGGAACACGCCCAGCTTGACCTTGTCCTTCCACAGGCCGAAGTGCGCGGCAACCTCCAGTTGCGCCGCCTCGCGGATCCGGTAGCGATCCCCGAAGAACACGCGTTGGCAGTCGCCGGCCAGGGACTGATCGTCCCAGAACAGGACCGTGCCCAGGAGGGTGACGCCCCGGGTTCTGAACAGGAGGTCGTGGTATCCGAAACTGAACTCGTACCGACCTTCCAGGGAGAGCGCCACCATGACGTCGCCCGAGTTCGGCACCGCCAGTTCCGCCTGGACGTGGAGGTTCCGCTTGCGGCCTCCCGCCGGGCCGTCCGGGTCCGGGTCCAGATCCGCCATGAAGCGGAACAGGTAGCGCAGGCGGCTGCGTTCCGGGGGCGGGACCGGGGCGGGCGTCGCGGGCGCCGGCGATGCCGGGTCCGGCGGGGGAAGCCGGGTGACGGCGAAAACCTCGATGTCGCCCAGCCCGACTCCGAAGGTCATGGACAGCAGCCCGCGGACCACGTGGACCGACAGGTTGGCGTAGGTCGCCCATTGCCCCGCGAGGTAGGTGTCCAGGCCCAGGTCGCCGCGGCTGTAGCGTGACAGGGTTCCCAGGGCCTCGAACGAAGGGGTCAGGCGCCCCTGGGCGAACGGGCGCATCCGGTACTTGCCCCTCAACTCGCCATACACCCACGTGAACCGCGGTTGCGTGTCCATGAGGTACCGCCGCCAGGGCACCCCGATGGCCAGTCCGACCTCCAGCCGATCGCGGTCCGCCATCAGGCTGGACTTGCGGTAGCCGACGCTGGGGACGAAGCCGAAGGTCGGGTCCAGGTCCGCCTGGATCTTCCACCCGTGGCTGTCGGCGCGCGAGATGCTGACGCGCAGCGCGCGCAGGGCGATCGGTTGGCCCAGGGCGTTCGGGATCAGTTCCTCGCGGTCCACGACAGCCCAGTCGATGGACTCCATCGTGTACTTGGTCTTGATGGTGGCCAGCCCGTGCTGGAGGGTCGGAAGGTGGAAGACATCGTCCGGCAGGACCACGTCCAGGCGGAAGAACAGGGCCTGTTGCGGGCTGACGCCCAGGAAGACCATGCCGGACATCCGCCCCTCGTCGAGGTCGATCCGGACCGTGCCGTCCGGGGTGACGTCGAACCAGGCGCGGGCATATGTGTACCCCTTGGCGTTGTAGGCGGCCAGGATCCTTGCGGTCGCCCGGGTGGCCCACCGCTCGAGGTGCTCTGCGCCTTGCGGAGGGAGGCCGGCGGCGTCCTGGGCGAATTCCGCGGGAAGGACCTTCGTGCCGGTGATCTGGACGGACGGTGTGCCGGCCGCGGCGGATCGGGGCATCGCGGCCGCCAGGCACCCGGCCAGCAGGAAGGGAAGGAGGGCTGAGCGTCGACGAACCATGTCACCCGTCCTGCGAAAGGATGAGAACCGTGTAGGGCCCGATCCCGACCATGCCCGAGGAGGGAAGCCCGTCGGCGCCCTCGCCCCCGGCTTCCACATCGGGGGCGGGGTGGTTGGCGAAGTCCGCCCCGTAGGCGTCCGAATCGCTGTTGAAGCGCGTCTTCCAGGTTCCGGCCCGGGGGAACCCGATGCGGGTCCCGTCGACGACGCGGTTCGCCAGGTTCACCACCACGACGACGCTGTCCGTGGGTCCCGGGCGCTCCCAGCGGTGGAACGCCAGGACCTTGGCCGCGTCGTCCACGTGATGGACGGCCACGTTCCGGCCGCAGAGGCCCCCGGTGACGCCCGATCGGTTCCGCCGCAACGCGATCAGCGCCTGGTACATCGCCAGGATGCCCCGCTCCTCCTCGGCCCGGGACCAGTCGATCGGGTCGCGGTCCTGGAACCAGCGATCCTCCAGGAACTCCTGGCCCTGGAACAGCATCGGGATCCCCGGCGACACCAGGACCAGCGCGCCCGCCAGGGTGGAGCGCTTCCGGGAAAACCACGAGCCCACGTTGCCGGGCCAGATCTCCTCGGGGACGCGGGCGTGCCCGTTGGCGACCTCGTCGTGGGACTCGGTGAAGATGACCCGCCGGAAGGCGTCCGGCTCGGATCGGTGCTCGATGGCCCTGCGGACCGAATCGAGGTCGCGGCGCTGGTCGTCGGGGGCGATGACGGCCTGGCGCACGGAATGCACGAACTGCGCGTCCCATTGGGCGTCGAAGCCTGCGCCGCCCGCGTCGATCGCCCGGGTGACCCAGGGGTCGTCGCGCATGCTTTCGCCGATGCGGATCCGGCCGGGAAACCGTTGCCCGGTTTCCGTGTTGATCCACTGCAGCAGGCTGCGGCCTTCGGGCAGGTCGTTCGCCGGGTCGTCGATGCTGCCGTCCACGCTCTTGATGTAGGCGACCATGTCCCAGCGCAGACCGTCCGCGTGGTATTCGTCCAGCCACATCATCGCGTTGTCCCGCAGATAGGCGCGGACCTCGTCGCGACTGTAATCGGGGCGCGTGTCGCCCCACGGCGTATGTGCGCGGCGGTCGTTGTAGAAGTAGATGCCCCCCATGCCGCCCTCGGACCAGCCGTCGAACTGCCACAGACCCAGGTCGGCGGGGCCCAGGTGGTTGAACACGATGTCCACGATCACGGCGATGCCATGGCCATGGGCCGCCTTCACGAATCGACGCAGGGCGTCCGGCCCGCCGTAGGCGCTTTCGACGGTGAACGGGTGCGCCGGGTTGTAGCCCCACGAGAAATCGCCCGGGAACTCGGCCAGAGGCATCAATTCGATGGCATTGATGCCCAGTCGCTGCAGGTCGGGAAGACGTTCGACGGCGCTGTCCAGGGTGCCCGGGTGGCCGTCCCGCGTTGCGTTGAACGTGCCCACGTGCAGTTCGTACAGGACCAGTTCGTTCCCGGCAGCGATGCGAAACGAGTCGTCCCCCCAGTCGAACGCCCGGGGATCGCAGATGATCCCGTTGCCGGCCGAGTGGGTCACCTGCCGGGCATAGGGGTCGATGCGGGACACCGGTCCCTGGGGACCCTGGATCAGGTACCGGTACTCGTGCCCGACGGCGGCGGCAGGCACCTCGGCCGCCCAGCATCCGGCGTTGTCGACGGTCAGGGGTGTCGCGTCGGGGCTCCAGTCGTTGAAGGTGCCGGTGACGAAGACCTTCTGGGCGTGGGGCGCCCACACCCGGAAGCGCACGCCCGTCGCGCCGGGGGTTGCGCCCATCTCCAGGGTTCGTGTCATGGGGACGACCTCCTCGGCATGGCGTGTCGGGCTCCCGGTGCACGTCCAGGAGAAGCAACCGGCGTGCCATGCCTTGTCGTCCGGGCTTTACGGGCCAACCATGGGCATTGCGGGGGTCCGGGGCGAGGGGGGGCGGGGCCGCGCCCCGGATCCACGGACGCCTGTGGTCGCGCGTTGGCGGGACAGGGGGAGTCGAGCCTTCCTGGTGGTGTCTGAAAAGGGTGTGATCGCCTGATGCTACTTCTTGACCTTGTCCTTCAGCAGGGCCGCGAGGTTGGCAAACGGGCTGTGGGTCAGCGGGGGCGTGGTGTCAACGGGACGGGTGTCGACGTGGTCCTTTCCCAGGGCACGTTCGGCCCGGCCGTGCTCGACATCGCGCTGGTGCTCGTTGTCGTGACAATAGACGCACAGAAGTTCCCAATTGGAGCCGTCGGGCGGGTTCCGATCGTGGTTCCCGTCCTTGTGGTGGACGGTCAGTTCCCGCAGCCGCTTCCCTTCAAACTCCCGGGCGCAGCGCCCGCAGATCGGGGGGAACAGTTTCAGGGCCATACCCCGGTAGGATGCCTCGCGTTCTCTGCGGGCGGTCCGGGCGTCCTCGACCAATCGGCTGGGGGGACCTTCAACCTTCGGTGCCATGCAACTCTCCGACGCGTCACCGACGAAATCTTCGCACGGGCGGTTGCGACGGGGCAACCCGATTCCCGTGCTGATCTACAATGCGGACGAATGGGAGCATTGATGGACGAGATCGTCCGGTTCCTGGTGGAGCACCCCCCCTGGCGCGATCTGCCTGCCGAGCGGGTGGAGGGCGTCGCCGCGCGGCTGCAGATCGAGTACTTCCCGCGCGGGGCGCGCCTGCTGTCGGGCGGGGGGCGTCCCGAGGACGGCCTGGTCGTGATCCGCAGCGGTTCGGTGGACCTGGTCCGGAAGGGGAGGGGAGGGGACGAACTGCTGGATCGCCTGGACGAAGGCGATGTCCTGGCGTCCGACCCCCGGGTGGCGCGCAGGGCGCCGGACATCGAGGCCGTGGCCCGGGAGGACACCCTGGCGTACCTGATCACCCGGGAGCACCTCCAACCCTTGATGAGCGAGCCGTCCGTGCAGCGCTTCCTGGCCGGGACGCCGGGGGAGCGCGTGAGGGTGGCCCGGGTTGCCGACCCGTCGCGGCCGGGGGCCGATCTGGCGGCGACGGCCGTGGGCGACCTTGTGACACGCCCGGTGCTGGGCTGCGGGCCCGACACGCCCGTCTGCGAGGCGGCGCGCCGGATGCGGGACGCGGGCGTCGGATCGCTGCTGGTGCTGGCGGACCCTCCGGGAATCGTGACCGACCGGGATCTTCGGGACCGGGTGCTGGCCGTCGGGGGCGACCTCATGGGGCCCGTGGGCGGGATACGGTCCACGCCGCTGATCACCGTGCCGGCCGACGCGCCGCTGATGGACGCCCTGGCGCTGATGGTGGATCGGGGCGTTCGGCACCTGCCCGTCGTGCGGGAAGGCGCCGTGGTGGGCGTCGTCACGGACACCGATCTGCTGCGCCTGCAGTCCCGGAGCCCCCTGCTGCTGCGGCGCGTGCTGGAACGGGCCGGGACCCCGGAAGCGACCGCGGACTGGGTCGGGATGGTCGGGGCCTCCATGGAGGCCCTGGTCGCCGACGACGTGCAGGCCTCGGCCGTGGGCCGGGTGACGTCCCTTGCCGCCGACGTGCTGGTGCGCCGGTTGATCGATCGGGCCACGGTGCGCCTGGGACCTGCGCCGGCCGCCTGGGCGTGGCTGGCGACGGGGGCCGAGGGGCGGTGCGAGGCGGCCTGGCCGGTGTCCCGGGCGGGCTTCGTGTTGTGGGACGAGGGTGCGTCCCGGGCGTCGGTGGCCTGGTGCGCGTCGCTGGCTGCCGAGGTGACCGCGGGTCTGGCCGCCGCGGGCCTCCGCCCCCCCCGGGACGCACCGTCGCCGGCCGATCCCGGTGGCCTGGGTCCTGCGTCCTCGGGCCTGCTGGCGGCGGTTGCGGCCGGGGATCCCGTGCTGCTGCCGGCCCTTCTGGACGCGCGTCGCGTGGCCGGACCCCTGGATCCGGGGCCCTTCCTGAACGCGCTGTCCGAGGCCGCACGGCGTTCCGGCGCGGTCGAACGCATGGCGGCTGACGCCTTCGCAGTCCCGCCCCGGGGGTTCTTCCAGGGGGTTGTTCTGGAGCGGGACGGGACGGCGGACGCGCACCTGGACCTGGACCTTCGCTGCCTGCGGCCCCTGGTGACGATGGCGCGGGTGGTTGCGGTCCGCGGGGGCGTTTCCGCCACGTCCACGCCCGGGCGCCTGGCGGATGCGGGACGGCGGGACGTGATCCCCCCGGTCCTGGCCCGGGACCTTGCCGCGGCCTGGGAATTCCTGGCGGGGCTGCGGTTGCGGCTGGGCCGGCCGTCCCCCGCACTGGGCGGCGGGGTGATCCTGCCGGACTGCCTGGTCCCGGCCGAACGCCGGTTGATGAAGGACGTCTTCGCGGTCATCCAGGAGGGCCTGGAGTTCGTCGGGGCGCCCGTGGCGTCGGGGAGGGCCCCATGGACGGCCTGACCCGCTGGCGCCGCCGGAAGGCGCTGGAACGCACCGGCCTGCCGCCCGAGGTCCGGGCGTGGCTGGACGCTCCCTGGCCCGATCCCGACCGGTCCTGGCGGGACACGTCGTTCACCGCCCTGGACCTGGAAACCAGCGGACTGGACGCCCGGCGGGACCAGATCCTGGCCATCGGCACGGTCGACATCGAGGCGGGACGGGTCCGCATGGACACGGCCTGGAGCACCCTGGTGTCGCCTTCGCCCGGGCATGTCGTGGGCGTCCCGTCGATCCGCATCCACGGCCTGCTGCCCGAACGCCTGATGACCGCGCCCCGGCTGGCCGACGTCCTGCCGGTGCTGATTTCGCGACTGAAGGGGCGCGTGCTGGTGGTCCACGTGGCGGACGTGGATCGCCCCTTCCTGGCCCGGGCCTTCCAGGGCGCCTGGGGCTGCGGGGCCTGGATGCCCATCGTGGACACGGCCCGGCTGGCGGCGTTCTTCGATTCGCATCCGCACCTGGGCACGGGGCGCGAAGCCGACGAAACGCCCCTGCGACGGCTGGCGGACATCGCCCGGGGGGTGGGCATCCCGGTGGGGCGGCAGCACGACGCCCTGGCGGACGCGCTGATCTGCGCCCAGTTGATGCTGGCGCTGGCGACACGCCTGGAAGCCATGGGAATGGGTTCGTTGGGGGGGCTGCGGAGGGTCGGGACGTGACGTCCCCGCCCGGGAAAGGCACATCATGAACTGGAAGCGGTTCGTCCTGAGGATCCTGTTCCCGACCGGCCTGGCCGTGGTCCTGTTCATGGCCCTCCTGTTCGTGATCCTGCTGCCCGACGTCGAGCGGAACTTCCTGGAGCGCAAGCGCGAATTGATCCGCGAACTGACCCGATCGGCGGTGTCCGTCCTGAAGGAATACCAGGCGGAGGAGCGGTCGGGCCGCATGACCCGGGACGATGCCCAGGCCGCGGCGATCGCCCGCATCCGCGACCTGCGCTACGGCCCCGAGGACAAGGACTACTTCTGGATCACCGACAAGCAGCCGCGGATGATCATGCACCCCTTCCGGACCGATCTGGACGGCAAGGACGTGTCCGATTTCAAGGACCCCCGAGGCAACCCGGTCTTCGTCGAGTTCGTGCGCCGGGTCCAGGAGTCCGGCAGCGGCTACGTGGACTATGTCTGGCAGTGGAAGGACGACCCGGGGCGCCTGGTGCCCAAGGAATCCTTCGTGCAGGGGTTCGAGCCCTGGGGCTGGGTCATCGGGACGGGAATCTACACCGAGGACGTCCGGGCCGAGGTCGCCGCGCTGACGGGGCGCATGGTGCGGGTTTCCATCGTGTTCATGAGCGTCGTGTCCCTGATCCTGCTGTTCGTGTCGCTGCAGAGCCTGCGCATCGAGCGCCAGCGGTGGACGGCCGAGGCGGCATTGCGCGAGTCCCACGAACGCTACCGTGCCCTGGTCGAGGCCTCCACCGAGGGCACCCTGATGGTGCTGGACGGCCGCTGTGCCTACAGCAACCCCGTTCTTCAGGAGATGCTGGGCCGCAGCGCGGAGGATGTCGCCGCCCTTTCGCTGCTGGACCTGCTGCCCGATCGGGAAGCCGATCCCGCGCGGCGTTTCCTGGAGGACGTGCTGGAGGCCCGACCCGCGCCGTCGCAGTTCGAGGCCCAGTTGCGCCATGCCGACGGCGGCGTCGTGGACGTGCTGCTGACGGCGACGCGCATCGCCGTCAGCGATCGTCCCGGCGTCATCGTCACCGCCCGGGACATCGGTCGCACCAAGCGCGTCGAGGAGGAACTGGGCGAAAGCCGCGAGCGCTACCAGGCCCTGCGCACGGCCATCGGGATCGGGGTGTTCCGCACGACCGCGGGCCGCCAGGGGCGCCTGGTCGAGGCCAATCCCGCCGCGCGTCGGATGTTCGGCTTCCCGGACGCGCAGCCGGTCCCGGGCACCGCCCTGATGGACCTGTGCTTCGACCCCGAGGATCGGGACGCCATCGCCGCGATCCTGGCCCGTGACGGCGCCCTGCGGGATCGCGTGCTGCGGATCCGTCGCCTGGACGGCGCCTCCCGGACCGTCCGCGTGTCGGCGGTGCTGGTCCGGGACGAGGGGGGCTTCGCCCGCTACTGCGACGGGATCGTCGAGGACATCAGCGACGCCGAGCGCCGGGTGTCCGAACGGGAGGCGTTGATCGAGGAACTGCAGACGTCCCTGCGCTTCCTGGACGAACCGGTGTCCCAGCGCGCCGCCGACGTCGTGTCGTGCCCGCTGGACGCCACGATCGCCCGGGCTGCCGCCGCCATGAGCCTTGCGGGGCGCGGCGCGATCCTGGTCACCGGGGCCGCCGACGCCCCGGTCGGCATCGTGACCGATCGGGACCTCCGGGAGCGCGTGGTCGCCGAGGGCCTGGACACCGGCCGACCCGTGTACGAGGTGATGAGCGCACCCATCCTGTCGATCGAGGAGGGGGCGCCGACCTTCGAGGCCCTGCTGCTGATGCGGGACCGGGGTGCGCGCCACCTGGCCGTCCGGGACGGGTCCGGCCGCGTCGTGGGCCTGGTGGCGTTCGACGACCTGATGGCCTTCCACCGGTACTCCTCGGCCGTGCTGGTCCACGAAATCGGCCGGGCCCGGAACCTGGCCGACATCATCGCCGCCCGCGGGCGCCTGCCGATCCTGGTCAAGGCCCTGTCGGACTGGGGCGCAAGGCCTCGGACCGTGACACGGGTCATCACCTCGGTGTCCGACGCGGTGACCGCCCGCCTGGTGGAACTGGCTGCGGCGGACCTGGGACCGGCGCCGGCGCGCTTCGCCTTCCTGGCCCTGGGCAGCGAGGGGCGCGACGAGCAGACGCTGTCCACCGACCAGGACAACGCCATTGTTTACGAGGACGTGGCGCCCGAGCGCCGGGAGGAGGTCGCCGCCTGGTTCCAGCGCCTGGGCGAGTTCGTGTGCGCCGGTCTGCGGGACGCGGGCTACGAACTGTGCCAGGGCGAGGCCATGGCGCGCAATCCGAAGTGGTGCCAGCCGCTGTCCCGGTGGAAGGAGTACTTCGGCCGGTGGATCCGTGTCGGAACGCCACAGGACCTCCTGTCCGTGAACATGTTCTTCGATTTCCGTGCCGTCGCCGGCGATCCGCTGCTGGCCGCGGATCTGAGGGGGCACATCGACGGCGAACTGGCTGCCAGCCCGGCCTTCTTCGTCCAGTTCGCCCAGAACGCCCTGCTGTACAAACTGCCCCTCGGGATGTTCGGGAAGATCGTGACCGGCGCCGAGGGACAGGGGCACGGGACGTTCAGCGTGAAGGAAGCGCTGATGCCCATCGTGAACTTCGCCCGCCTGTACTCGCTGCGCCACGGCGTCGACCGCACCAACACGCTGGAGCGCCTGCACCGGCTGCACGATACGGGCGTGCTGACCTCCTCCAGCCACACCGAAATCGTCGCCGCCTATGACGTGCTGATGGAGATCCGGTTGCGGCACCAGGCGTCGGCGGCCGTCCGCGGCGTCAGTCCGGACAACGCCGTGAATCCGAAGGATCTATCCGAACTGGAAGAGGTCATGGTCCGGAAGGCGCTGGCCCAGGTGGCGCTGGTGCTCAAGAAGATTTCGTTCGACTACCTGGGTTCCGCCTGATTCGGACGTGCCGAGGCATGAAGGACGGGTGCGGGACATTTCGCCACGGCAAATGCCCCGATAATCGGGCTTGACCTCCCTTCGGCCGCCACCCTACACTCCCAAACATCAATTTCCGACGGTCGGTGTCGGGTTTACCGGCGTCCGGACTGTGTGGGAGCGACCACGCGAAACGGGGGAGGAGGACCATGTTCCACGAACCAGCGGCAAAGCAGGGGCGGGACCCGGCGACCGAGTACAAGACCCGGCTGGGTCTTTGGATGTTCCTGGCCTACGGGTTGATCTACGCGGGCTTCGTGGCCGTGAACCTCCTGTGGCCGGCGGCCATGGAGGCGACGGTCGCGATGGGCCTGAACCTGGCGGTCGTCTATGGCTTCGGCCTCATCATCTTCGCCCTCATCCTCGCCGTCATCTACAACGCGGCGTGCATGAAGGAAGAAAAACGGCTGGAAGGCTCCAGCGGCGGGGAGGGCTGAGTCATGGATTGGATGCCTGTTGCAATCTTCGTCGCGTTCGTGGGCGCCGTCCTCGGGATGTCCTTCTACTTCGCCCGGAAGGCCAAGTCGGCCGCCGGATACTACGCCGCCGGCGGCAACATCCACTGGTCGGTCAACGGCATCGCCTTCGCGGGCGACTACCTGTCGGCGGCCTCGTTCCTGGGCATCTGCGGCATGATCGCCACCGCCGGATACGACGGGTTCCTGTACTCCATCGGCTACCTGGCCGGATGGATCGTGGCCCTGTTCGTCGTGGCCGAGCCCATGAAGCGCCTGGGCAAGTACACGTTCACCGACGCGCTGGACTCGAAGTTCAACAGCAAGGGGATCCAGTTGGCGGCGGCCATCAGCACCCTGGTGGTTTCCGTGTTCTACCTGATCCCCCAGATGGTCGGCGCCGGCGTCCTGGTGACCCCGCTGCTGGGCCTGCCCCACGCCGTGGGCGTCATGATGGTCGGCGGCATCGTCATCGTCATCGTGTCCACCGCGGGCATGACCTCCACGACCTACGTGCAGTTCATCAAGGGCGGCCTGCTGGTGGTGTTTTCCAGCATCATCGTCGTGGCCCTGCTGGTCCGCGGCCTGAGCACCGAACCCGACCAGGGCGGCGACGTACCGTTCTACAAGTACGCGACCCTGGCGGCCACCGAGGTCAACGGCGCGCTGGCCCTGGAGGACGCCTCCTGGGCGATCGCCGGGACCAAGGACGTGTCCGGGGTCACGCTGGTCAAGGCCGTGAAGGACGGCAAGGCGACGTGGTTCAAGAAATCCGCCAAGGACGGTCGCATCAGCCTGTACGAATGCCAGGTCGAATCCGTGGGCGCCGACGGTGCCACGCTGATCAACGGTGCGCCGGCCTCGGCCGACAACAAGCTGCGGCAGGTCGGCAACCTGGAGTCCATCGAAGGCAAGAAGGGCGCCGAGGCCGCGACCGGCTCCCTCGGGCCCTTCGACTTCCTGGCGAAGATCGGCAGCCCCGACACCGTCGTGAAGACCTGGAAGGCCCTGAAGTTCGAGGCCGAGGGCCAGAAGTTCACGGTCTACGCGCCGTCGTTCACGACCGGCAACAAGGTCCTCAAGCCCGGCCAGAAGTTCAAGGTCGAAGGCACGCCGCTGGAGAAGCTGGACTTCATCAGCCTGATGCTGGCCCTGTTCCTGGGCACCGCGGCGCTGCCCCACATCCTGATCCGCTACTACACGGTCGCGACGCCCGCAGCGGCCCGCAAGTCCACCATCGTGGCCATCGCGGCCATCGGCTTCTTCTACGTCCTGACGCTGTTCATGGGCCTGGGCGCCATGTCCAGCGGCGTGGTGAACCCGGCCGACAACAACATGTCGGCGCCGTTGCTGGCGAGGTCCTTCGGCACGGTCCTGTTCGCGATCATTTCGGCCATCGCCTTCGCGACGGTCCTGGGCACGGTCAGCGGCCTCATCGTCGCGGCCTCGGGTGCAGTGGCCCACGACCTGATGGACCGGTACATGGGCCTGCACATGCCCGACCGCCGGAAGGTCGCCGCGGGCAAGATCGCCGCGGTCGTCGTCGGCATCGTGGCCATCGTCCTGGGCATCCTGTTCCACGGCGTGAACGTCACGTTCCTGGTCGGCCTGGCCTTCGCCGTCGCGGCGTCGGCGAACCTCCCGGCCATCCTGATGATGCTGTTCTGGAAGAAGACCACGGCGAAGGGCATTGTGGCCTCGATCCTGGTCGGCATCTCGCTGTCCATCGGCATCATCCTGTTCTCGCCGGACATGTACGAGCTGTACGGGATGGCGCGGGCCGACGCCCCGATCCCGTTCGCGAACCCGGGCATCTTCAGCATTCCGGCCTCGTTCCTGACGCTGATCGTGGTGTCGCTGATGACGCAGAGCGGCGGCAACGCCGGGCACAATCCGGACGGTCACAAGGCGTAGCGGGTGGCGCCCCGGGGCGCCCCGTGAGGGAGGACGCATGCGGTACGGGATTCAATTGACCCGGGCGATCGTCGTGGCGACCGTCCTGCTGGCCTCGGTGCCGGCGTTCGCCTGGAAGTTCGAACTGGGCGAGAACACGAACCTGAACATCGACTACCTGCTGCAGGTCCAGGCGCAGTTCCAGGAAAAGTCCGCGCCGAACAAGACCGACTACAGCAAGGACTTCTTCATCCGCCGCAGCCGCATCCTGCTGTTCGGCGATCTGTGGAAGGGCATTTCCTTCTTCATGGAAACCGAGCAGGCCAATTTCGGGAAGGCCGGAAACTGGGACGTGTCGTTCTTCGTGCAGGACGCGTTCATGTCCTTCAAGGCGCACGATGCCTTCATCGTGGACGTGGGCATGATCCTGCTGCCGTTCTCGCGGGCCAACATCCAGGGCGCGATTGGCCTGAACGCCATGGACTACCACACCGGCGTGATCCGCTTCGTGGACGGGTCCCACAAGGTGTGGCGCGACGCGGGCCTCCAACTGCGGGGCTATGCGAACGAAAAGAAGTTCGCGTACCGCCTGGGCGTGTTCAACGGCGCCCAGAACATGGGCCTCATGAAGGACGCGAATGGCGTCGTGATGAACGACGACGCCGGCAAGTCGGCGCTGTCCTCGAACCCCGAGGACTGGCCGCGCTTCACCGGGCGCGTCAGTTACGACATCCTGGGCGTCGATGCCGGCTTCTTCCCGAAGGGGATCTATTTCGCCTCGGAACCGATCCTGACGGTCGGAGCGGGCTTCGACTACCAGCCCGGCGCCGTCATGGACACGGCGTCGATCCTGGACCAGAACAAGAAGGTCACGACGGTGGGCAAGGTGCGGTACTCCGCCGCCGCGACGGCCGACGTGTTCCTGGACATCCCGTTCGGGAAGGACAAGGACCACGAGATCGTGGTGCAGGGCGCCTTCTTCTGGTACGACCACGGCAATGAACTGAAGTGGGCCAGCGGCGCGTCGTCCGTGGTGGCCTCGAAGAATTCGGGCATCGGCGTGCTGGGCGAAGTGGGCTACCGCTACTCCTTCATCGAGCCCGTCCTGTGCGTGGACTACTTCAACGGCAAGCAGGCCAAGCAGGATCTGCTGGCGGTCCGCGGCGGCCTGAACTTCTGGATCCGCAAGCACGGCGCCAACATCAAGACCGAGTTCGGTGCGCAGAAGACGGGTGACCTGAGTTCGGCGCCGTGGATCAAGACGTTCACGACCCAGGCGCAGTTGTTCTTCTAGACCGCACGAAACCCCGCCTCACCGCACCGTCAGCAACGCGAACAGGGCATGGATCCGTGCGATGGGTTCGGCCGGAACCGCGGGACGATCGGGCAGCGCCAGGGGACAGGGCCCAGCGACGGCATTCACCAGCAGCAGGGGAAGGGCGCCCCGGGACGACAGCGGCGCGGCGCGGACCGGCAGGTGGCGGCGCACGGCCTCCTCGGCGGTCGACCACACGCGCGGCCGATCGTCGGGCGGATGGACGAAGGCGGCGCCGTCCCACCCCAGGAGGGCGGCGGTGCAGGATTCCAGCAGTTCGGCGCCGTCGCGGGTCGTCAGCAGGGTCGCGACGCCCCGGCTGCGGACGTCGTCGTAGGGTCCCGGCGACACGGGCTTCGGGAAGCGGCCGCGCATCCAGGCGCACGGCGAGGGCAGCAGACGCACAGGCATGCCGTCCCGCAGGCTCGAGGGGCCCCGTGGCGTCACCTGCAGGCGGTCGCCGTCCAGGACCAGTCGATAGACGCCCGGAACCGCCAGGGCGGCGAAACGGTCGAAGGCCTCCCGGCCGGGGTGCAGGGGAATGCCCAGTCGCTCCAGGTGCAGGTCGCGCAGGGGAATGCCCGCGGCGGTCACCTGCAGGGTCGTCGTGCGCATCCCAGTGCTCCCAGCTTGGTCCGGAACTCCTCGATTTCGCGCGCCGCGTCCGAGTCATAGACGATGCCGCTGCCCACGCCGTAGGTCCAGCCGGTCGGGGTCCGCGTGGCGGTGCGGATCAGCAGCCCGAAGGCGGAACGCGCCCCCTGCCACAGGCCCAGCGCACCGCAGTACGGGCCCCGGGGCGTCGATTCCAGCCGCCGGATCATCGCCCGCGCCGCCTCCTTGGGGGCGCCGACGACCGAACCGCCGGGGTTCAGGGCGTCCAGGACCTCAAGGGGGCCGACCCCGTCCCGCAGGGTGCCTTCCACGTCGCTGACGGCCTGAAGCGCGTAGGGCAGGCGGACGATGCGCCGTTCGCAGGGCACGCGGATGGATCGCGGCATGCACACGGCCGCCAGATCGTGCCGCACCAGGTCGGTGATCATGGCCAGTTCGCAACGATCCTTGGCGCTGCCTTCCAGGACGGCCTGGTCGGACAGTCGCGCGGTGCCTTTCATCGGTTCCGCGTGGACGTCGCTTGCGGCCGTGTCGAAGAAGCGCTCCGGGGAGGCCGACACGAACTCGGGGCCTCCCGGCAGGCGCACCCAGGCCGCGAAGGGAGGCACGCCGCCGGCGCAGATGGCGGACAGCAGCGTCGTGCCGGACAGGGGCGCGCCGGAATCCGCGGTGAGGGGCACCCGGTGGGTCAGGCAGACCTGGTAGACGTCCCCCGCCGCAATGGACTGGCGGATGGTCTGGATGGATTCCCGGATGCCGTCCTCGTCGAACGCGGCGCATACGTCCTGCAGGGGCACGTTCCCGAAGTCCGGGTCGAAGCGGGCCACGTCGGACGGGGCCAGGACGCGGGCCTGGCTGCCGGGCGTTTCGAAGCCGGCGTACACCAGCCGGGGCGATGCGGAGGGGCCCCTCGTGTCCGCCAGTCCCCGCAGCAGCAGGAACCCGTCGCATCCGTACCCGGGCCCCAGCAGCGCGAAGGATTCCAGGGATTCCAGGTCGGCCAGGGTCATCGGATCGCCTCGAAGAAGGACGCGAAGAGATCCAGCCCCCGGGGGGTCGCATAGGAATCCGGGTGGAACTGGACCCCCGCGATCGGCCTGGATTCGTGCTCCAGGGCCATGGGGATCCCGTCCTCCGTCGCGGCGACGACCCGCAGGGGAGGACACACCCGGGCCAGCGACAGCGAGTGGTATCGCATCACGGTTTCGGGGCCGTCGAAGCCCGGGAACATCCGCGAAGGTTCGAATCGGGCGGTGCAGCGCAGGCCATGCGCCGGGTGCGTCCGGACCAGCGTCGCCCCGTAGGCCAGGCCGATGGCCTGGAAACCCAGGCAGACCCCCAGCAGCGGAAGGCGCCGCCGGTCCGCCTCGCAGACCAGCCCGACCAGTCCCGCGCGCACCGGGTCGGTCGGTCCCGGACCCAGCACGACGGCGTCGAACCCGTCCAGGGCGCGTGGATCGCGGCCCGCCTCGCCCCCGTCCCGGACCACGACCTCCCCGGGGCGGACCGGCAGGCGGTCGATCACGTTGCGGGAAAACGAGTCATGGTTTTCCAGGAACAGCACCCGCATGAAGGACTCCGGGTCGGACGTTCGGTGTGCGACGCAGCATGTTAGTCCGCCCGGGGTTTTCATCAACCTTTTCGGAAGGGATTTTCTACCACGAGGCCTGGCACCGTGCCTGGATGGCCTCGGGCGGGGGTTGGTTCAGGCAGTAGCAGTCCCCGTAGTTCGTTTCGCTGACGGGGGCTTGCGCCTGGGCCCTTTCGGCCGCCGGTTCCAGGCCCTGCTGCGCCCTGCAGTCGTGGGTGAGGCTGTCGGCCTTCCTGGCCAGGCAGTCCCGCGTGTCCGCGAAGATGCGCCCGTCGCAGAACCGTCCGACGTCGTACTCGCAGGAGGCGCGGCTGAGAACGTAGGTCCGGCACTCCTTCGTCAGGCGAACCTGGTTGTCCGCCAGGCAGTCGAAGACGGTCAGGTCCCACGTCGCCTCCTCGTGGGCCGACTTGCACAGTTTTGCCACGTCCGTCGCGCAGGCCGGGGCCACCTTGACCTTCGCGTCGGCGACGCTGGCGGCCAGGATCGCCACGGCCACCGGGACGACTCCCCACAGGACTCTTGTCCAGCGTTTCATTTCAGCCTCCCGCGCTCGAGGTCGGCTCCCCCTGCCGGTGGCCCTGCGGCCCCCGTCGACCTGGGGCCGTCGCGCCTGCCGGACAGGCGATCGGACCCCTCGATGAGCCGTCTTCACAGGACACTCTGGGACCGGATCCTGCGGGGTCAAGAGCGGCCGGTTCCGGGCAGATTGTGTCGGGCAGGCGAGGGGTTCAGCCGGGAACGGCGGTTCCGGCGGCCAGTTTCGCGGCGGCCAGGGTGCGGGTGGCCAGGGCGCGGCTGACGAACGTCATGGCGGCGGCCAGTACCATCAGCCCGATGATGATGAAGTACGTCAGATCCTGGCTGCCGGTGGCGTCCTTGATCTGGCCGTTGACCCAGGGCATCAACAGGCCGGCCGCACCCCAGGCCGTGAACAGCAGGCCGTAGTTCAGGCCGAAGCCCTTCATGCCCCAGACGTCCTTGGCCGTGGACGGGAACAGGGACAGGTTGGCCCCGTAGTTCGCGCCCAGCAGCAGCACCACGGCCAGCGTGATCGCGATGAACACAGGCCCGGTGCCGGCGCCCTCGCCGGCGGCGTTGGACTGGGCCAGCAGGTACAGCGCGAACACCACGACGGCCTGCAGCAGGAACACGGCGAACATCGTCCACTGGCGGCCCAGTTTGTCCGAAACGGTGCCTGCCACGACCCGCCCGGTGGCGTTGCCGACGGCCAGGACGACCACGGCCAGGAACGCCAGTTCGCCCAGCGTGCGCTTGCCCAGGTCCTGGGCCACGCTGATGAAGGTCAGGCCGGCGGCGGCGCCGCAGAAGTACATGAACCACAGCACGTAGAACTGCGCGGTCGCGAGCACCTCGCGGAACGACATGTCGATCCCCTTCGAGGCGGGCTTGCCGGCCTGCGAGGCGATGACGTGGCCGGGGGGCGGGTTCTTGAGCAGTTGTGCCAGCAGGGTGACGACGACCAGGAAGGCCATGCCGAAGGCGACGATCGTGGGGGCCACGCCCTTTTCGACGACGCCCGCGGCGTTGGTGGTCTGGTAGGTGCCCAGCAGCCAATAGGCCAGCGGAGCGATGTAGACCGGCGCCAGGCCGAAGCCTGCCACGACGATGCCGGTCACCAGGCCGGTGCGGGACGGCGGGAACCACTTGATGGCCGCCGGGGTCGTCGCGGCGTAGCCGAACCCGATGCCCATGCCGCCGATCACGCCGAAGCCGATGATGAAGCCCGCCAGGGAGGGGGCCGTCATGCCGGCCAGGATGCAGCCCACGCCGACCAGGCCGCCGCCGACCATCGCGACCATGCCGGGGCCGAAGCGGTCCTGGAGGCGTCCCGCCAGGACCATCGCCAGCGAGAACACGAAGCAGGCCACCGAATAGGGCAGGGCCTTGTCGGCATTCGACCAGCCCCACGAATCGGGGATGCCGCCCTTCAGGACGCTCCACGCATACAGGACGCCCAGGCCCAGGTTGATGCCGGTTCCCGCGGCGGCCACGACCTCGCCCCGGACCCACCTGTTCTCGTTTCCCATGCGTCCTCTCCTCTCGCCGGAGTCGCAGCCGACTCGGGGCCATTCCATGCCTGTCGATCGGAACCTTCCTGGTGCGGACGAAACCATGCGGGTGAAAGAAAATCAAGTGGTCCCGCAAGGGTGCCTGTCCGTGACCTGGCTGTGACATCGGTTCGCGATGATCAGTCCGTTGGCGCGCGGGGTGTCCCGGGGCGCCTGCCAGACTGCAGCATCGGAGTCGTCATGAAACCGTCGAGCATGGCCGGCCGGCCGCCGCGGATCCTCCTTTCCGGCGTGTTCGGACCCTTCGGGGTGGACGACGCGTTCGGCCGCAAGGAAAACCTGATGGAACTGTTCCACAACCAGGTCACAAAGGCGCAGGGTGCGGCGTCCTTCCGCTTCCACCACCGCTCGTTCGGGCTGTACTTCCTGGCGGCGAACGTGGATGCGGACGTGACGGTGCTGGACTTCCCCTCCCGCGAACGCTTCGTCCGGGAACTCCGGAAGGGATGGGACGTCGTGGGGATTTCGTTCATCATGCCCAACTTCGTGAAGGCCCGCGAGATGGCCCGCCTGGTCCGCCTGCACGCGCCAGCGGCGAAGATCGTCCTGGGAGGCCATGGGACCGCGATCGAGGGCATCGAGGAACAGATCGAATGCGACCACGTGATCCGGGGCGAGGGGATCCGCGGGTTGCGGGCCTTCCTGCACCAGGATCCGGACGCGCCCATCGTGCACCCGGTCCTGCCCAGCGCCCAGCGGGAAAGCATCCTGGGGGTTCCGCTGCTGGGGAAGCCGGCGAACCTGCTGGTCCCGGGGGTGGGATGCGTCAACGCCTGCCGCTTCTGCTGCACGTCCCACTTCTTCGGCCGTGCCTACACGCCGTTCCTGCCGACCGGGAAGGACCTCTTCGAAACGGCCTGCCGGATCGCGGACGCCCGGGGGACCGACGAGTTCTTCGTGATGGACGAAAACTTCCTGAAGGATCGGGACCGGGCGTCGCAGTTGCTGGAACTGATGGAACGGCACCGGCGTCCCTTCGGGTTCCAGGTGTTTTCGTCGGCCGAGGCGATCCAGGCGTTCGGGATCGACAACCTGGTGCGCCTGGGCGTGAACTTCCTGTGGATCGGCGTCGAGTCTGCGACCCGCGAGGGCAACTACGCGAAGAACGAGGGGGTGGACGCGCCGGCGCTGGTGCGGGCCCTGCGGGACCGCGGAATCAGCGTGCTGGCCTCGGGCATCCTGTGCAGCGAGCACCATACGCCGGAGAACATCGGGCGCGACATCGACTTTCTGGTCGGGCTGGAACCGGACCTGGTGCAGTTCATGCTGCTGACGCCGCTGCCGGTCACGGGGCTGTATCGCGACATGCAGCGGGACGGCCTTCTGCGCGAGGATCTGCCGTTCGAGGAGTGGCACGGCCAGAAGGAACTGTCCTGGCGCCACCCGGCGTTCCCCGGGGACCAGGCGGCGCGTTGGCTGGAAGAAGCCTTCCGGCGCGACCACGAGGTCAACTCCAGTTCGATGTACCGGATGGTGGAAACCGCCTTCCGGGGATGGCAGCGCCTGGCGGAAATGCCCGGTCGGGACGCGTGGCTGGACCTGCGCATGGAACGACTGGCGAAACGCACGCGGGACTGGTCGCCGACGCTGGCGGTGCTGTCGCGCCATGGCGTCAACGAGGTGGAGCGCCAGCGGGCGCGGGCGCTGGAGTTGAGGATCGCGGCGGCGCTGGGCCCGCCGGGGGTGACCGGGACGGCCCTGCGGATCGCGGTGCGGGGGTTCGCCGCGGCCTGGCGCCTTCGCATGCGGATGGTCGGGGATGTCCTTCAACCCGCGACGATCGTGACGCGGTACAAGGCCGGCGCGATCCGGCGAGGGGTTCCCGTCGCGGCCCCGGTACGGCACCTGGCCGCGGCCAGCCTGTAGGGATGCCCTCGAGGGCCTGCCTGCGGGTGGGCGCCGGCGCCCGTCATTCCGGTATCGCCTGCATTCCGTGGGGCGGGGAGGCGTTGGTCAGCCAGCCTCCGACACATTTCATCCGGACGGGCTTGAACGCCAGGCCCGCCTTCCGGGCCGTCCACGTGTAGACCCCGGGGGCCGCGCCCGCGACCATGGCGCCGCCGTCCTCGGTGGTCGAGGTCAGTTCCAGGTCCGGCACGGTGGTTTCGTCGAAATAGACGGGGCCCTGGGCCGGCGGGACCGGCGGGTCCACCTCCACCGTGACGCCCGGTTCGCCCAACGCCCAGATCGAACCCTGGGACGGGTCGATGGCCGTGATGGTCGCGACCATGGAGCACCGCGTGGCGTCCGAGGGGTCCGTGCCGACGAGGTAGCCCAGGTACAGGGCGATCACGTTGTTGACGGCCTGGAAGGTCACGTCCGTCAGGTCGCTTTCGCCGATCGTGAAGGTGGAGGTGAGGCTGGGGAAGTAGTCGGGGTGCAGCAGGCCGAGGGTCACCTCCAGGCC
Source organism: uncultured Myxococcales bacterium (assembly GCA_903847405.1). Taxonomy (GTDB): domain Bacteria; phylum Myxococcota_A; class UBA9042; order DTJE01; family DTJE01; genus CAIZWN01. The sequence goes on from CAINDP010000007.1 coordinate 150,980, forward strand.
CTCCGCGAGCCCCGGGAAGACGAACAGGCCGTCGGTCCCGAGGAACTGGCGGACGGACGGGTACTCCAGCAGAAAGACCTCGGCGCCTTCCACACCCTCGATTTCCAGGATCTGGCCGGGTCCCTCGGCGTTGAAGAAGTGTGCGCGGCCGCCGATGGAACGGTTCCCCGGGGGCGGCAGCGGGACGTCGGGGGCGGTGTCCTCGGGGGGTGTGTCCGTCGGGCCCGGGTCGTCCGAGGGGACGTCGAGGGGGCCGACGTCGGCCGGAAGCAGGTCCGGAGCATCCCGCTCATCCGTCCCCTCTGCGGCATCCCGCGGCACGTCCGGGGGGGAGGTCGTCGCTGCGCAGCCAACTGCCAGGACCGCCAGCAGGACCAGCAAACGTTCGCCAGTATGACGCATGGGCATGTTCCTCCGATCGGGCAAATCACCGGTGAGGGATGAACGGCGGTCCCGATGCCTACGGTGTCGCCGTGACTGCGTAGCGGCATCCCTGGGCGGCGTCCATGAACGCGGTGTCGGTGGCGTCGATGCTGCCGGTGCGGTCCAGATCCGCGCCGCCGCACCAGTCGTTCGTCGCGTCGCATCCGGTCGTGACCGCGGCCTGCTGCAGCAGCAGCCGATCCGCTTCGCCGACCTTGCCGTCGCGATCGAGGTCGGGCCGGGCGCACCCCAGGCGGGCCCAGGCGCAGTCCAGCGCACCCGGGCTGGTGAGGCACAGGGGCAGGGCCTCCAGCAGATCGATGCCGCCCAGGACCATGTGATGGGGCGTTTCGACCGACCGCCACTCGCCCATTCCGTCCGGCCCGAAGGTCCGCGCCTCGTAGCCGTCGACGGTGCGACGGACCGGCGGGGTGGTGCCGTAGGCATCCTGGTAGCGCTTCTTGACCGGGTCGCTGGCCCCCGACAATTCGTCCTGGACCCTCGTCGCGATGTACTCGTCGGTCATCAGCGCCGCCGCGGCCGTGTCCTGCAGGTCCAGCATCGCTTCCAGCCGCGCCATCTGCTGTTCGGCCGTCGCGAAGTCGCCCAGGTCCGTGCCGATCACCGCCAGGCCGCTCTGGGCATCGATCAGCGCCGCTTCGTACCGCCTGCGGGCCTGTTCGCCAGGGTTCAGGGACCCGTAGATCAGGTCCGCGAAGGTGCGATACATGGCGGTCATCTCGCCCAGCGCCGCGGTCGCGTCGGCCAGCAGGGCCGGATCGCCCGCGATCCGGGCGTACTCGTGCAACGCCATCATCGAGTTGAGGGGCTGATCGAAGTTGCCGTAGAAGTGCCCCAGCACCATGTCGGCCGTCCCAGGGGTGTCGGCTTCCAGTTCGCGCGCCATGTCCAGGAGGCCCTTGTCGCCGATGGTCAGGTCGTTCAGGCGGCCCCAGGTCTTGCCGCAGAAGGCGTCGGCCAGACGGGTGCACGTGTGCGCCGTGCCCTCGGGGGCGCAACCGGCCCAGGGGTCGAAGATGGGCGAAAGCAGGTCGTCCAGCGCACCCGGCTCGGGCAGTTCGGGCAGCGGCAGGGTCAGGCCCGTCGTCGAAAGGGCGCGCGCCAGGAAGGTCATCTGGCAGTCGGACATGCTGCCCAGGTCCTCGGCTTCGACGGTGCCGTCGGGCCGGACGCCGCCGCTGACCACCGGCTGGTCCCAGGGATCCCGCTCGGACACGGTCATGATCCGGCCGCCGTTGGCCTGGACCAGGTCCCCGACGCTCTGTCCGGCCTTCCAGGCTTCCGTGGCGGCTGCGCGCACGTCCGGGTCCGCGGCCGGGTCGTTCATGGCTTCCCGGGCGGCGAGGTATCCGAACGCCAGGTCGGGGAAGTTGTCGCGCGAATTGTGGTTGCTGATGAAGGCGCCCGCCCAGGCGTAGGGCTCCGGGACCTGCATCAGCGACGTGCAGCAGTCGCTGACCCGCAGGTACGACGGCAGCATGCTGAACCCGTACGTCACGGCGTAGGAGGCGACCTCCTGGGCCGGCATGTAGTTCAGCAGGATGTCCGCCGGTTCGCCGCGGTAGGTCATCTGCACCCCGTCGAAGAAGGTCGACAGGATCTCGGCCTCCAGGGCCGCGTCGGGGGCGGTGGGCGGGCCGACGTCGGCGCCGTCGCGGGTGCGTTTCACGGTGCGGGCCGTGCCGTCGATGTCCATGGTCCAGTTCGGGTAGGCGTTGCGGCCCGTAATCCCGTCGTGGCCGCTGACCGTCGCGATGAAGGTCATCCCCTTGAACATCCGCACCAGGCTGAGGGCCAGCGGGCGCGACCGGAAGACCTGGTATGCGAACCAGGTGGAGCGGACCGAGGTCCCGATGCTGTTGTTGTCGTTGGGACCGGGCACGACCTCGAAGGTGTCGCCCGTGCGGCTGATGCCGGCCTTCCGGATGTTGATCCCGAAGGTCGTGTCCCCGAACAGCATGAACCGGTTGTACGCGACGATCGTGCGCTCGACGCGCTCGCGGTAGTACAGACGGAAGGCCCGGGCCGCCACCTCCGGGTTCGCCACGGGCAGAACGGTCCCGTCGGGCAGCGGGGCGTCGGCTTCGAACGCATCCCCGTCCACGGAATCCGGGCTGACGGCATCGGCATCCGGAAGGTCCGGGATGTCCTGCGGCACCGACCCCTTGTCGGAGCACCCCAGGGACCCCGCCATCGCGGCGGCAATCGCCACCACGCTCAGCACGCCGAATCGACCGGTCACGATGTTCCTGCTCAAGGCTCTTCCCCCAGAACGGCCCGGGGAGTATCACCGACGCGCTCGGGCGGATCAAGGCGCGCAGGGGAGGGTGTTCGGCCCTTCGCCGATTGACGCAGCAACGGCCGGGCCGGATACTCCCCCCCGGTGGGACGACTTGTTGACGGATGGGGGTTCGATGCGGGACAGGCCGGGTTCGATTCTGTTGGTGGCCGTGTTGCTGGCGTTTGCGGGCGGCGCGTGCGGTGGAGATTCGACGGACGGCCGGACCGATGACGCCGCCGTCGTGGCGGACACCGGTGACCAGGAAGCCGGCGCGCAGGACCTCCCGGAAACGACGGACCCGGCCGTGGCCGATCCGGGCTCACCGGATGCGACCGAGGTGGTGGACGCCGAGGGGATCGACCTGGCGGGCAATGACGCTCCCGGCCCCGACGTCGACACCCTGGTGCCGGGCGACGAGGGCCAGGAACCGGACGGGGACACCGGCGAGGACGTGGCCGCGGTGGATGCCGATCCGGACATCGACGTGGGCGCCGACGAGGGCGCCGACGCGATTGCCGACGAGGGCGCCGACACCGTCGTCGACCCCTGCTCCGTCACGACGTGCCCGGAACACGCGACCTGCGCCGCCGGGGACGCGGGGGCGTTGTGCACGTGCGACGCCGACTACACCCTGGTCGACGGCCAGTGCGTCCGGATCGTGACGTTCCCCGACCCGGTGCTGGAGGCCTGCGTCCGCGCCCTGATCGGCAAGCCGACCGGCGACATCCTGTCCACGGACGTCGCCAGCCAGCCGAACCTGGAATGCCCGTGCGAAGGCAACTGGATCGCCAGCCTCGCCGGGGTGGAGTACTTCACCTCGGTGTCGGTGCTGGGCTTCCCGAACTGCCAGGGAATCGAGGATCTGCAGCCGATCGCGGGGCTGGGCGCCACGTTGAGCTACCTGAATCTCCGGAACAACTACCTCAGCGATCTGGGGCCGCTTGCCAGCCTGCAGGGACTCATCTGGCTGACGCTTGCCAACAACCATATCCGGAACGTCGGCCCCCTGGGCGCGCTGCCGTCCATCACGCAGTTGAGCCTTTCGGCGAACCCGATTTCGGACATCTCCCCGCTGGCCGGGCACGGCTACGAGGAACTGGACATCGAAAACTGCTGCATCGCCGACCTGTCGCCCATCCAGTCCCTGATCGATGCGGGGAACGTCTACGGCGCCGACACCCAGGGCGTCTGCTCGAAGTAGGCGGGACGGGTCCTCTCACCAACGGGGCGGCGCGGGGAGCGCTACAATCGTCGGCGCGAGGTGCGGGCGTGATGAAGGCAGTGTCCCCGTCGTCGGGTCCGGTTCGTCTGGCGGTGCCGTACTACGCGCAGACCTCCGAGTTCAGTTGCGGTCCGGCGTCGCTGCTGATGGCGATGAAGCACCTCGATCCGGGCTTCCGGATGACGCGGGCCAGCGAGTACGAGGTTTGGCGCGACTGCAACATGGCCGGCGTGCGGGGTGCGGATTCCTTCGGCCTGGCCGTGCCGCTGCTGAGGGCGGGACACGAGGTCCGCCTGCTGACGGCGAGGCGGGCCGCGGTCGATCCCGATACGTGGAAGCGCCGGCTGATCGGCGGGGGCTTTTCGGCCCAGGACGCGGACCTGGCGCTGTTCGTCGCACGGCAGAACGGAAGGCGCGCCCTGGGGCTCGGACTGGAGTTCCGGCGAGCCGCGCCGACCGTCGCGCGTGTCCAGGCGGCGATGCGCCAAGGCTTCATCGCGCTGGCGCTGGTCCACATGGGCGTCGTGCACCAGTACGACATCCCGCACTGGGTGGTCGTCAGCGGCGTTTCGTCGACCCGGGTGACGTTCAACGACCCCTATCCCCCCGCGGGCCGCAAGGGGCTTCACCAGGCGCCGCCGGTCTTCCAGCGGATGATGGACGACGTGTCGTCGCTGGGCATGACCCCGGCCGTCGTGCTGGCCAGGCGCCGTGTCCGGGATGGCGCGGGATAGGCTTTTCCAGGTCGAAGGGCGGGCCGGCGGGTTCGGGCCTACCGGCACCCGGGGAGGAAGCCACAGGCGCACCCCAGGCCGCCGATGTTCACGTTGTAGCACGACGAGGGCGCCGGGCCCGGCAGCTCGCAGCAGCAGTCGCAGGTCGCGGGCTCGCCGTCGTCGCAGTCCAGGCGTGTGCTGCACGTGCAGGCCGGGTCGATCACGTGCACGCAGCCCGCGTCCCGGTCGCAGAAGTCCGTGGTGCAGGCGATCCCGTCGTCACAGGCTTGCGGGGCGCCCCGGCACACGGTCCCGGTGCATTCATCCCCCGTCGTGCAGGTGTCCAGGTCGTCGCAGGCGACGCCGTCCATCGCGAGGTGGTAGCAGCCGATCGTGGGATCGCACGCGTCCCGGGTGCAGGCATTCCCGTCGTCGCACTCCGCGGGTTCGTTCCGGCAGCCTCCGGTCACGCAGTCACAGGAATCCTGGGTGCAGGCGTCGCCGTCATCACACGAAAACCGCTGGTGAACACACCGGCTGGTCTGGCACGAATCCTTCGTGCAGCAGTCCCGGTCGTCGCAGTCGCCGTCGGCCATGCAGCATCCCGGGATCGGGGTGAACCGGCAGCCGATGGCCGGGTCGCAACCGTCCGTGGTGCACACGTCGCCATCGTCGCAGGGGCGCACCGCGTACATGCACAGGTGCGTCCGATCCTCGCAACTGGGCAGCAGGCATGCGTCGGCGACCTGGCAGTCCTGGACCGACGCGCACCGCACGCATTCCGGATTGACCAGGTTGTAGCATCCCAGCAACCGGTCGCACCAGAAGTCCGCGCACGAGCCCGTGCCGCAGTCGGTCGTCCCGTACCGGCACGTCCCGTTGTCGCAGCGGTCCTGCGTGCACTGGTTCCAGTCGTTGCACTGGATGTCGGTCGTGCACGACGGCCCGCACCCCGGGATCGGCTGGTGCAGGCACAGCAGCGCGGCGTCACAGGAGTCCGCCGTGCAGGGGTTGTTGTCGGCGCACGTGCGCGGCAGGCCGGCACAGAACCCGGCCTGGCAGGCATCCTGGACCGTGCAGGGATCGCCATCGTCGCAGGCGGTCCTGTCCGGAGCGCTCCGCACCTCGCACCGCGCCGGGAGCGTCTGGAGGTTGCAGAACCCCGCGGTGCACGGGCCCGCGGCGCGGCATTCGTCGTCCCGGGCACATCCCAGGCAGTCGGGCACCGGGTCGTGGCGGCACGCCCCCTGCGCGCACAGGTCAACGGTGCACGGGTCCCCGTCGTAGCAGTCGGCCGGCCCATGCCCGCAGGTCCCCTGCAGGCACTGGTCGACCGTGCAGCCGTCCCCGTCGTCGCAGTCGCCGTCGGCCTTGCACCCGCAGGCCGGGTTGGCCCAGTGGCGGCACCGGAGGTTCGTGGTGTCGCAGAAGTCGATGGTGCACGGCTCCCCGTCGTCGCACCCCACGTGCACCACGCAGGCGCAGTCGACGCAGTGCCCCGTGCGGCACGGGCCGCCGATCGGCTCGCAGTCCCGGTCCGACGCGCAGCAGGGGGGTGGGGCATCCCGTCCCAGGTCCGTCGGCTGCACGTCCGTCGGTGCCGAATCCGGCCCGACATCCCCGTGGGGCGTGTCCCCGGCGACATCCGGTGCGGGCGCATCCGTCCCGGTATCCACTGCAAGGACGTCACTCCCGTCGTCCGGGGCCGCGACATCGAGCCCGGCCGTGTCCACCGGCAGGGCGTCCGGTACCGGCAGGTCCGCGGGGAGGGCGCCGTCGCCGATACCGTCCGTCAGGATTTCGCCGGCCAGACTCTCCCAATCGGCGACGTCCGGGCCTCCCCAATCACCGGCACCCGCCGGGCGGCTCGCCGGGCAGCCCGGCAGCAGGAAGAGGCACAGCGCCAGGGCGGCCGCTGCGCACGCGTGCGCGTCGGTTTCCCATGTCATGACCCGACCTCGTGTGACCGTCTCAGGGTACGGTTCTACCCCCCCAGGAGTCAAGCGTCTGACCTACGGAACACTGCGGTCATGTCGATGCTTTGTGGGTTTCACGCGAATTACAGGGATGGACGGACGGTCGCCTCGGGGACGGGATCGTTTGCGGGACACGTCGCTATCGAACCATGACCTCGTCGATGTAGATCCCCGGAAAGCTCCCGGAGGAATCGCTGCGGAAGGCGAACCGGAGCCGGATGGTCTGGTCCGCGTAGGCGGAAAGGTCCACCTGGACGATCTGCCATCCCAGCGCCGCCTGGTGCCCACCCCAGGCGGGATTGCCGTCGATCGTCAGCGGATAGGCCGGCGTCACCGTTTCGACCACCTTGAAGATCGCGCCGCCGTCGCTGCTGATCTGGAGGTCCGCCCCATCGTAGGTCGAGCCTTCCGTATCCACCCACATCCGGAAGGTCAGCGACGGGTGCGTCGCTCCCGACAGGCTGATGTCGGGCGAGGTCGCCGTCGTTCCGACCCACGTCTGAAGGCTGCTGTGGTTCCCCGCAATCTGCGTCCCGATGCACTGGGTGCCGTTGAACGCGCCGGCCGGTCCGACGTTGCCGGGAAGGCCGCACTGCCAGTCGCCGGTCAGGGTCCAGCCGGTCGGGCATGCACCCTCGAAGCCGTCGTAGTACAGGACGGATGCGACGTCGAAGGTGAACGTCTTCTCCGTGAAGTTCGACGGCAGCATCGGCTCCTCGACGTGGACGGTCACGAGGACCGGGCCGACGTTCGACGGCGCCGGGACCCCGGCCAAGGTGCCGGTGGCGGCATCGATCGACAGCCAGGACGCGTTCACCGCTCCCGGTGCGATGCTCCACACGATCCCCGCGCTGCCCCCAAGCCTGTCCAGGGCTGCGGTATAGGACGCGTGTTCGATGCCATCGGGCAGCCGGGCGGGCGTCGTGATGGTCAGCGGAACCTGCGGCGGTTCGGCGACGACGACGTCATCGACATAGACCCCCGGGAACACGTTCGCGCCGTCGCTGTGGAAGGCGAACCGCAGGACGATCGAGTGTCCCGCGTAGGCCGAAAGATCCGCCGTCCAGGGGCTCCAGCCCGCCGCGGCAGCGTCGCCTCCCCACGCAGGCTGGCCCGCAATCGTGCCGTCGTAAGGCGGATACACCGTCGTCACGGCCTGGAAGCTGGCCCCGCCGTTCGTGCTGACCTCCACGTTCCACCCGTCCAGGGACCCGCCTTCGGTCTGTTGCCACGCCCAGAACAGCAGCGTCGGGTGCGTCGCCTGGGTGAGGTCGATGGCGGGAGAGTCCGCCACCGCGGTGTCGAAGCCCTGGTCGTTCGAATACGGTCCTGCCAACTGCGTGCCGAGGACGTTCGCGCCCGAATGGGCCAGCGACGGGCCCGCGCCTGTCGGGACACCGCACTGCCAGTCACCCCCGAACGTCCATCCGTGGGGACAGGTTTCGAAGCCTTCCTGCAGGTAGACCGAGCAGCCCGCCACGGGACTGCCGGAGCACGCCCCGCCGCCACACGCGTCGTCCCGGGTGCAGGCGTCATGGTCGTTGCAGGGGAGGCCGGTGGTCTCCGAGCCGGGCCTCGAAAGGCACTGGCCCGTCACCGGATCGCAGGCGACGATCCTGCAGTCCATCCAGGATGCTCCGACGCAGTCCCTGGGCGTTCCGACGCAGTCTCCGGACTGGCAGACGGGGGCGATCTGGCACAGGTCCGCCGAGGTGCAGGAATTGCCTTCGTTCACGGGGATGAATGCGCAAGACTTCTGTTCCTCGTCACATCCGACTGCGAGGCAGTCGGTGGGCATCAGCCCGCAGTGGGTCGTGGGCCCCCCGACGCACGTGCCCTCGTCGCACGTGTCTTCGGCGGTGCAGAACAAGCCGTCATCGCAAGGTGTCCCCCGGGGCGCGTTGATCACGATGCACGTATTCAGCGGGCCCACCCTCTGGCCGGTGTTGCAGACCGCGACCAGGCACCGGGCGGTTGCGACCAGGGAGCAGTCCATCCCGCAGGGGCCCGCGTCCACGTCGTCCGCGTCCAGTGCGTCGGCGTCCCCGTCCGCGAGG
>CAINDP010000008.1 GCA_903847405.1 uncultured Myxococcales bacterium
CCGGGAAACATCCGCGAACTGGAAAACGCGATGAAGTCGGCCGTCGTGCTGGCGGACGAAGTGGTCCTGCCGCGGAACCTGCCCGACGCCATCACCGGAGGAGGCCCGTCCGGCAACGCCATCGCGGACGTGCCGCCCCTCGCGATCCACACCCCGCACCCGGCGGCCGCAAGCCAGTCACCGGACTGCATGCGCGTCGAAGTGTCCTTTTCCATCGCGGCGAACGACCTGGACATGAAAGCCATCGGAAACCGTGCGGCCGAACAGGCGGAGCGCAGTTTCCTGCACTCCCTGCTGATGCAGCGGCACGTCAGCGCGGCACGGCTGGCAGGGATGCTGAACGTCGATCCCAAGACCCTCCGGACCAAGCTGCGGAAGTATGGCCTGGACCAGCTCTATCCGTCCCCCGGGATTCCGGGAAGCGGAACCGGCATCGCCTATCCCGAAAACGACGCATCCCGTCTTCACTGAGCCCTTCACCACGCACCCCGGACTGCCAGGCCTTACGCACTCGCACCGCATCGCCACGCACCCTTTGCCGCCTGGAAGGCCCGGACGGCAGACCTGTGCGGTCCGGAGTCTGCGCCCGGAATCGGGGGCCTCTTCCGGGAATCCATTCCCGGCGTTCCATTCGACATTCCCACTCCGGATTGCCAGCGCAAATGTTCCTTCGTCCTTCCGGCATGTTATGGCACACCTAACATATTTTCCGTCCCGCACGGCGTTGGCATCAACGTTGCTCTAGATAGATTCGACCGCAACGGTGCGGTCAATGTGCCAACTTCATTGTGGGGGCAAGATCATGGCCAAGGTTCAGAAGGCTACCGATTCCTCGAGTCTGGCGGAAGTCGTTGACCGCATCCTCGACAAGGGCATCGTGATCGACGCGTGGGTGAAGGTGTCGCTGGTCGGCATCGAGCTGCTGTCGATCGAAGCCCGCGTGGTCATCGCCTCCGTCGAGACGTACCTGAAGTACGCCGAAGCGATCGGCCTGACCGCGACCGCCGCCGCCCCGGCCGCGTAGTCCGCGACCACGAGAGGCCCCTCCCCCCCGGGCGCCTCGTGCGCCCGGGGGGGGGCGCCCTGCAAACCGGAGGAGCACACGACATGGGACACCGAATGACATCGTTCACCGCGGACGCGATGCGCGGCTTCGTGGGCGAGTTGGCGTCCGACCTCCAGGCCCGGACGGACCTGATCGAGCAGAACCGGGAAAACGTCGGCGCAATGTTGAAGCAGTCCGCCAAGGACCGGCACAACGCAGAAACCCTGCGCGCCCGTCAGTCCCGGCGGACCACCGAGGCCCGCAGGCGCTTCGTGAACCGCCTGAAGGCCGGCGTGACGTCGCTGATGGGCGACTTCCGCAACATGCGCATGGAAATGGCATCGGAAATCCAGGCCGCCGGCGACGTGTTCCGGAACCGCTTGCTGCGTGACGGCAGGGCGGCGGCCTCGACGTCGGCCCAGGAGCCCAAGGCCGGTCATACCTTCCACAAGGGTGGAAGGAAGGGCCGCGCCTGAGTGCCCGGAACCGGCCGGTCCGGGGGGACTTTCCCCGGGGTGATGGGCGCTGCCTCACCCTCCCCCCACGTGACACGGCATTCGTTCGACGCCCGCCTGCCGGTCAGCGCACCGGTCAGGCAGGCACATGAGGAGCCTCGACATGAGTACCATTCGGTCCCGGCAATCTGAAGGTGGGCTCCCCGTGGAAGCGCCGTTCCATGAGCCCGTCGCCCTGTCGGCAGGGGACGCCTTCGTGATCACGCCCGAAATCCAGAAGGTCGTGGAGCGGGCGCTGGCCTACCTGAAGGCCGGGTACCCGGTCCATTTCTCGGGGCCCGCGGGCGCCGGCAAGACGACGCTGGCCCTGCACCTGGCGGCCATGCGCGGCCGGCCGGTCATGATGGTCCACGGCGACGACGAGTTCGGCAGCAGCGACCTGGTCGGCGGCGACTACGGCTATCGCAAGAGCAAGCTGGTCGACAACTACATCCACTCGGTCCTCAAGACCGAGGAAAGCGTCAGCACCCTGTGGGCCGACAACCGGCTGACCCTGGCGTGCAAGACCGGCGACACCCTGCTGTACGACGAGTTCACCCGTTCGAAGCCCGAGGCCAACAATGCGCTCCTGTCGGTGCTGGAGGAGAAGCTGCTGACCCTGCCGACCAAGCGGCCCGGCGGGGACGGCTATCTCGAGGTCCACCCGGAGTTCCGGGCGATCCTCACGTCCAATCCCGAGGAGTATGCGGGCGTTCACCGCACGCAGGACGCGTTGATGGACCGGCTGATCACGATCAAGCTGGACTACTTCGATCGCGAAACCGAAATCCGCATCGCACGCGCCAAGTCCGGCATCTCGCTGGAAGACGCGAAGTCGGTCGTGGACATCGTTCGCGGCATGCGCGAAACCGGGCTGGTCCGCCACGGACCCAGCCTGCGCGCGTGCATCATGATCGCCCGGGTCACGGCCCAGCAGAAGGCCCGCCCCTGGGAGCCCGCCTTCCATGACATCTGCCGGGACGTGCTGATCGGCCTGTCGGCGCGGGTCATCCGGGACGGCGAAGCCGACCTGCGGACGCGGATCGACGACCTGCTGGCCCAGCACACGCATGCGCCTGCCCGGAAGGGGAACACGGTCGCGGTGGAAAAGCCGGCGACGACCGAAGTGATGGTGTGAATGCCGGGCCCGCCGGGCCGCGGGCCGGAGGAACGAACATGCGCACGTTGAGGGGACCTTCGGAAACGCGATCGTTGTCGGGAACGAGGGCCGGGTCGGGCGGCGCCGTCGCGCGGCCCAAGGAACGGCACGTCCTGCAGTTCAAGATCGGGTGCCTGGAACTGGAGCGGTCACGCCGCGCAAAGGAAAAGGCTGTGGCGATGGAACGGATCCGCGGGATCGATGCCCGCCTGGCCGCGATCGACGCCGAGATCGGAAAGCACCACGGCGACCTGGGATACGCGGTTTCCCTGGCGCAGGACCCGGGAACCGGCGTCATCGAGGATCGCGTGCCGGGTGCAGGCCAGCCGCGGCGGATGATTCGCTACGGTGGCTGAATTCCCGACCCGAACGGGGTCGGGCGCATGGGATTTGACATCCGGGGCTGATGCTTCCGGGAGAGGGGGTCAAGATGGCCATCGCGGGCCGCTACCTGTATGGGCTGATCCGGGCGACGGAGGATCGTGACTTCGGGCCCGTCGGCCTGCCGATCGTCGGCGCGCCGACACCGGTCCACACCATTCGCGTGGGCGACATCGGCGCCGTCGTCAGCAATTTCCCCACGAAGGACAGGCTCCTGCCCCTGCGCAGGAACCTCGAGCCCCACAACCGCGTCATTCGCGACATCATGAACGAAACGACCATCATCCCGATGGCCTTCGGGCAGGTCGCGCGGACCGAGGCCGAGGTCGTCAAGGCGCTGAAGGGGAACCTCAAGACCATCGACGCGGAACTGACGCGCCTGGACGGAAAGGTCGAAATGACGCTGCGGGTGCTGTGGGACGTGCCCAACATCTTCGAGTACCTGGTGGCCGAGGATCCGGTGCTGGCCCTGGCCCGGGACGAAATGTTCGGGCGCAGCAGCCGGCCGACCCAGGCGGAAATGATCGACATGGGCAAGATGTTCGAGGAGCGGCTGGCGTTCGCGCGCAAGCGGGACACCCGGCGGCTGGTCCAGATCTTCAAGCCCCATGCCGCCGAAGTGAAGGAAAACGACCCGAAGGACGAAAAGATGGTCGCCCACCTTTCGTTCCTGGTGCGGCGGGACCAGATGCAGACCTTCGAGGAAACGCTGTTCCAGGCGGCCTCCAGTTTCCCGGACGCCTATGTGTTCGACTACAACGGTCCCTGGGCCCCGTTCAGTTTCGTCGAAATCGACCTGCGACTGGATTCGGCGCAGGCGTGAGGTGGCAAAGATGGGCCTTCTGACGCTCCCCTTCGACGGTCTGATGGCAATCTTCCGCGAGGTCGCAGACCGGGCGGAGGCCGAACTGTATGACGACGGGGCCGTTCGCGACGAACTGGTCCAGTTGTACCAGCAACTGGAGGCGGGCTCGCTGACCGACGCCGAGTTCGACGCCCGCGAGATGAAACTGGTCGAACGCCTCGAGGAAATCGAACGACACAATCGCGCCAAGGCCGGGCACTGAGCCTGAACCCTTCCTACCAGGAGATTCCCATGGACACAGCCACCGCAACACCCCGCCGGAAACGGCAACCCTCCGTCGCCCTCCCGACCCCGCAGGCCTCCCCCGACGCGGACGCCGCCCGGGACGACATGGCGGTGCACGAAGCGCCGCGCCCGGCACCCCAGACGGTGCTGATGCGCCTGTTCCGGATGGCAGACGGCCATCGCCAGCGCGGCGAACCGAACCAGGCGATCGAGATGTTCCTGGAACTGATCGAGCAGCATGGCCACACGCCGGAAGGCCGGATGGCCCAGGAGTGCCTGATGGAGATCTGCGACGAGTACGAACGTGCCGGCAAGATCCGCCAGGCCCGCGCCCTCTACGAACGCCTCCTGTGATCCGCCGGGCGGGCGCGCCCGGGAACGGGGGCGCCTTCCGGGAACCGTTTTCCACCCCACCCATCGCCCGCCATCAGCCACGCGTCCCGCATAGTTTTTCATGTGTATTTCCGGGCTGTTCCAGTTCCCGCAATATTGTTTTCAACCCGCATCCAGTTGGCATTGTTGTTGCTCTATACAAAAGTGGCCGCAATGGCGCGGCTGACGCACTTCTTCCTACAGGAGCATTGATCATGGCAAAGGTTCAGAAGGCTACGGATTCCTCGAGCCTGGCCGAAGTCGTGGACCGCATCCTCGACAAGGGCATCGTCATCGACGCGTGGGTGAAGGTCTCGCTGGTCGGCATCGAGCTGCTGTCGATCGAAGCCCGCGTGGTCATCGCCTCCGTCGAGACGTACCTGAAGTACGCCGAAGCGATCGGCCTGACCGCGACCGCCGCCGCCCCGGCTGCGTAGTCCCGGATCGACGATCGAGTCCCTCTTCCCCGGGGTGCCCCGCGCACCCCGGGGGGAGGCACCCTGCCCCCGAATCGTCCAGACCAAATACAGAATGCAATCGAGTTCAGGCAGCGGCGGGGTGGTCAGCTTTCTGCGCCAAGGGAAACGCTTCCCGGAAAACACCCCCCGTTTCGGGGAAACGCGCCCTGTCTTGCGATGGCATGGCCCTTGCTTAATCAATTCGCGGCCACCTAATTGAGGAATAGGATTCATGAGGTTCACTTGCACACAGCCGCTGGTCCAGGTCCCGTCGGACACCTTCCACTGCCGCGCCCGCCGCAAGATGCTGACGCTGAACCGGTGCCTGAACGACTACCTCGAGGCGAACGCGATCCGGCAACGACGCTCGGCGTGCTTCCGCTGCATGCTGGGGCGGAAGAACCGGGAAGTCTACGCCGGCACGCTGGAAATCGTGGAAATGGACTGAAGCCCCGACCGACCGGCCCACCCGCTCCAGCCCCCTGCAGTACCGTCCCAATCGATCCGTCAGCACGTCGTCGGTCCGGATGCGTCACCGGCCTGTGTACCGCGACGCGAACTCTGGAGTCCACGCCCGGGATCGGGGATGGTGTTCCGGGAACCGGTTCCCTTCCTTCCTTCCCCCGGCGGCCCGCAAGAACCAGACGTCGATTTTTGTCGCAGGATAATCACGACATGCAATGTCCGGAACATATTTTCCCTGCGCCGCCGCCTTGGCACCAACGTTGCTCTATCCAACTGCGGCCGCAACGGTGCGGTCGATGTGCCAACTTCATTGTGGGGGTTGATCATGGCCAAGGTTCAGAAGGCTACCGATTCCTCGAGTCTGGCGGAAGTCGTGGATCGCATCCTCGACAAGGGCATCGTGATCGACGCGTGGGTGAAGGTGTCCCTGGTGGGCATCGAGCTGCTGTCGATCGAAGCCCGCGTGGTCATCGCCTCCGTCGAGACGTACCTGAAGTACGCCGAAGCGATCGGCCTGACCGCGACCGCCGCCGCCCCGGCCGCGTAGTCCGCGACCACGAGTGGCCCCTCCCCCCCGGGCGACCCGTGCGCCCGGGGGGGGGCGCCCTGAAAACCGAGTGGATCGTCCCGAGGCGGCTTCGGCTCGGGAGGGGAGGAGCAGGCGACATGGGACACGGAATGACATCGTTCACCGCGGACACGATGCGGGGCCTGGTGGAAACGCTGGCGGCCGATCGCCAGGCCCGCACGGAACTGGTCGATCGGAACCGCGACGAGATCGGTGCGATGCTGAAGGCATCCGCCCGGGAACGCCGCGCCGCCGAGACCCGGCGCAACCGGCAGTCCAGGCGCACGGCCGAGGCCCGCATGCGTTTCGTGAACCGCCTGAAGTCCAGCGTGAAGGCGCTGCTGGGCGACTTCCGGAAGCTGCGCATGGAAATGGCCGCGGAGCTCCAGGCTGCCGGATCCGTATGGCGGAACCGCGCAGGAGGCACGAAATGACGACCAGGGGCAAGGGCGGCGACGACGGTCGGGTGGAGTCCGGTGTGGGCGGGATGCTGAAGAGCCTGGGCGGGTTCCTCGACCTCCTGTCGAAGCTGCAGGAGGAAAGCGGGGGGGAAATCCACCGCTCCGGCGAGACCGGCGACGACAAGAAGGGCATGAAGGCCGTCTACGGCTTTTCGGTCCGGCTGGGCGGCGCGGGCGGAAGCCCCAAGGTCGAACCGTTCGGAAACGTCCGGGAACGCAAGGACGGACCGGTCGTCGAAGAGGTCCGCGAGCCCATGGTGGACGTGTTCGACGAGGGCGATCACGTGACGCTGGTGGCGGAACTGCCGGGCGTGGACGCCGACGACGTGAAGTTCACGATCCGGGACGACGTCCTGGATCTGGTGGCGACGCGCGGCGATCGGAAGTACCGGAAGGAAGTGATCCTTCCCTACACCGTGGACCAGTCCAAGGCGGCCCCGTCCTACCGGAACGGCGTTTTCGAGTTGAAGTTGCCGAAGGCCGGCGGCTGACGGGACTAGGGCCGAGCGCTCCGGGCGTCCGAAGGGACCCGCCGGACGCTCGCGCATGAGGACGGAAATGAACTCGCAGCCCCTGAACCTGTACGCCGTCGTTCCGGCCGACGAGATCCCCGAACTGCAGACCGCCGTCGCGGGGGAATTCGACCTCGTGGCCTGGGGTCCGTTCGCGGCCATCGTCGGGGCCGGCCCCCGGCAACTGCGGACGACCGCGGCGGCGCTGCTGCACGACCGGGTGGTCCAGGTCGCCATGGAGCACTGCTCCACGGTGCTGCCGTTCCGCCTGGGAACGTGCCTGGACGACGCGATCGAGGTTTCCAGCGTGCTGGAACTGAATGCGCCGGGCCTCGCCCGGCAGTTGCAGCGGCTGAGGGGCCGGGTCGAGATGGGCATGAAGGCCCGCATGAATCCTCCCCCGTCGGACGGCGGTCCCTCGGGACTCGGGCTGCGGTTCTTCCAGGGTCTAGGCGGCCTGCGCAATCTGGCGCCGCTGCATACGGACCGGCGCGAGCGCTTCACGCGCAAGGAGGAGCGCAGCCTGTTCGACGGGCGGTACCTGGTCGCACGTGCGGACGTCGACCTGTTCTGGTCGGCCGTGATGGCGCTGCGGGAATCGATGCCGTCCGTGCCCATGCTGGCCAGCGGCCCCTGGGCGCCCTACAGCTTTGCCGAAGTGGCACTGATTGCCGGTTCGGGGCGGCCCGGGGAACCGGGGCGGGAGGTGCGCGATGCGCCGAATTAGCACGTTGAAGGACCTGCTGCTGGCGACGACGGAACTGCTGACCGTGGTCACCAGCCACGCCCAGTACCTGTCCGACCGCGGGGACATGCCCGGGGACTGCAGGAAGGACGTGGACATCATCATCCTGGAGGCGAAACTGATCGCCGGCCACCTCGCGATGGTTCCTCCCCACCTGGGACAAGCCGTCATTCGGGACCCGGAAGGCGACCCGGAGACGGCATCGGGGGCACAAGATGGCTAGAGAGGTGAAGACAGCGCCGGGAGCGACGGTCCTGTTCGTCGATGACGAGCCGAAGCTGTGCCTGATCGTCAGCAGGATCCTGGGGGAGGAGGGATACCATGTGTTCACAGCCGAAAACGGCCTCGACGCATTGAAGATCGCCTCCCGGGTGAATCCGGAGGTCGTCGTGCTGGACATCAACATGCCCGTCATGGACGGCATCACGATCCTGCGCGAAATGCGCAAGCGGGGCATGGAATGCCCGGTGATCATGCTGACCGCCCAGGGAACGATCGAAACCGCCCGGGAGGCCATGTCGCTGGGCGCGTTCGACTACATGACCAAGCCGTTCGACCTCCAGTTGTTCAAGGAGACCCTGCAGGATGCGCTGACCGGCCGCGGGGACAGGATGGGGGCCTAGTGATGAGCGAGACCTCGCGGTCGATCCTGGTCGTCGACGACGAACCGGCGCACGCCGAAGCCCTGCGGCGACTGCTGCAGACCGCGTGGCCCGAGGCGAGTGTCTCCGTCTGCGGCTCCCTGGGGGAATACCGGGAGGCACTGGCCGCGGGGCTGCCGCACATCGCGCTGGTGGACCTGAACCTGCCCGACGGCAGGGCGGTCGACATCCTGACCGCACCGGCGGAAGACGGCCCGTTCCCGATCGTGGTCATGACCAGTTCGGGCAACGAGCAGGTGGCCGTCGAGGCGATGAAGGCGGGCGCGCTGGACTACGTGGTCAAGTCGCCCACGTCCTTCGCCGAGATGCCGCACACGATCGCCCGGGTCATGCGCGAATGGGACCTGCGCAGGGGACATCGGCATGCCCAGGAGGCCCTGCGGGAAAGCGAGGAAAAGTACCGAAGCCTGCTGCAGTACTCCAGCGATCCCATCTTCTGCTTCAACCCCAACGGGACCTATCGCTTCGTGAACGAATCCTTCGCGCGTCCCTTCGGAAAGACCCCCGAGGACATCATCGGGAAGACGCCCCACGCGATCCTGCCTCCCCACGAGGCGGAGCGGCGGCTGGCGCAGGTTCGCCGGGTGTTCGCCACCGGGGAAAGCACGGAAAACGAGTTCAAGGTGGTCACGGGTGCGGGCGACGTCCGGTACTGCCTGATCATGGCGGACCCCATCCGGAACACCCAGGGGCACGTCCTGTACGTGACCTGCCTGTCCAAGGACATCACCGAGCGCGTCGAACGCGAGCACCAGATGGAAGTCGTCGCGACGCTCAGCGCGGCTCTGCGTGCAGCGTCCAGCCGGCAGGAGATGCTGCCCCTGCTGCTGGACCAGACGCGGGAACTGCTGGAAGCGGACGGGGCGATGCTGGGGACCGTGGACCCGACCTCCGGCGAAACCTTGCTGGAGCACGGGAGCGGCGTCCTGGAGGGGGCCACGGGACGGCGGCTGCCCCCGAAGACGGGAATGTGCTCCCGGGTGGTCGCCACCGCCCAGTTCTACCTCAGCAACAACCTGGCGACCGAGGCGGACCAGATCCTGCCCGACCTCCTGGGCGGCTGTTCGGCCTTCCTGGCCGTGCCCCTGGTGTCGCAGGACGAGGTCCTGGGTGTCCTGTGCGTCGCGCGGCAGCGCCCCATCAGCGATCGCGACACCCGCCAGATGGCGGCAATCGCCGACATCGCCGCCAGCGCCCTGCGACGCGCCACGCTGCACGAGCAGACCGAAATGCGCCTGCAGCACCTGATCGCCCTGCGCACCGTCGACCAGAGCATCACGGGCAGCCTGGACCTGCGCCTGGTGCTGCGGGTGATCGTCCAGCAGGCCATCGCCCACCTGCGGGCCGACGCCGCGTCGGTGCTGCTGCTGCAGCCCCACTCCCTGACGCTGGATTTCGCCGCCGGGCAGGGCTTCCGGTCCCGGGAATTCGAGCGGACCAGGCTGCAGATCGGGGAAGGCCGGGCGGGCCGGGCGGCCCTGGAACGGCGTCCCCTGGGATCGTCCGATCTGCGAAACCAGGACCCCGCGGTCCCCCGCCCCCGGCAGCCGTTCCCGACCGAGGGGTTCCTGGCCCAGCACGTGGCGCCCCTGGTCGCCAAGGGACAGTTGCTGGGCGTCCTGGAGGTCTTCCACCGCCAGCCGTTCCTGCCCGACGCCGACTGGATGGACTTCTTCGAGGCCCTGGCCGCCCAGACCGCCATCGCCATCGACGGCGCAACGGCCTTCGACCACCTCCAGCGCAGCAACCTGGCGCTGAAGCTGGCCTACGACGCCACCATCGAGGGCTGGGCCCGGGCGCTGGACCTGCGGGACAAGGAAACCGAGGGCCACAGCCGCCGCGTCACGGACCTGACCGTCCGGCTGGCCCGGGTGCTGGGGATGCAGGAGGAGGACCTGGTGCACGTGCGCCGCGGCGCCCTGCTACACGACATCGGCAAGATGGGGATCCCGGACGCCATCCTGCTGAAGCCCGGCCCCCTGACGGACGAGGAATGGGTCATCATGCGCCGCCATCCCCAGATGGCCTTCGACCTGCTGTCGCCCATCGAGCACCTGCGCCCGGCCCTGGACGTGCCCCTGTGCCATCACGAGAAGTGGGACGGATCGGGGTATCCCCGGGGCCTGCACGGCGAGGGGATCCCGCTGGCGGCGCGCATCTTCGGGGCCGTGGACGTCTGGGACGCCCTGACGAACGACCGCCCGTACCGCAAGGCCTGGCCCCGCGAAAAGGCGCTGGAGCATATCCGGAGCCAGGCGGGGACGCACTTCGACCCCCGGGTGGTCGAGGCCTTCCTGGACGCGGTGTCGCCCGACGCGATGACCACGGGCGAGCGCCTGGCCTGCCTTCCGGCCCGTCCCTAGGACCGCCGGGGCCGGGGGTTTCCGGAACCATCCCTCCACTGTTCTTCCCGTTCAGGCAGGCGTAGGATCACGCGCAGTCCGGAGACGACGATTGGACGGCCAGAAGCCCCGGCACGGGAAGCGCAGAGTACCGGCGCCCTCCCCTGTGCCGACACCGGCGGACCTGGCGCCCGCCTCGCCCGCGCCCTTCCCCATCATCGGCATGGGCGCATCGGCCGGCGGCCTGGCGGCCTTCGAGGCCTTCTTCCAGTCCATGCCCCCCGCGACCGGACGCGACATGGCGTTCGTCATCGTCCAGCACCTGGATCCCGTCCACAAAAGCATCCTGGTCGAACTGATCCAGAAATACGCCTCTCTGGAGGTCAGCGTCGCCCATGACGGCGGGGAGGTACTCCCCGGCCACGTGTACGTGATCCCGCCCAACCGGGACCTGGCCCTGCTGGGCGGCCGGCTGCACCTGCTGGAGCCCGCTTCCCCCCGGGGCATGCGCCTGCCCATCGACTTCTTCTTTCGCAGCCTGGCCCAGGACCGGCACGACAACGCCATCTGCATCGTGCTGTCGGGCACCGGGTCCGACGGCACCCTGGGCCTGAAGGCGGTCAAGGGCGAGGGCGGGATGGTCATGGTCCAGAGCCCCGGATCGGCGGGGTACGACGGCATGCCCCGGTCGGCCCTGGCGACCGGCATGGCGGACTTCGAACTGCCGCCGGACCGGATGCCCGAGGCGCTGCTGGCGTATGTCCACCGCACCTTCGCCATGCGACGGCCCCTGGCGCCCGTCCCCTCCGCCCCGGTGGCGGACGGCGTCCCGAAGGTGCTGGCCCTGCTGCGGGCGCGGACCGGCCACGATTTTTCGCAATACAAGCCGAACACCATCCGGCGCCGCATCGAGCGACGCATCGCCCTGGCCCAGGTGGACCACCTGGACGACTACCTGCGGTACCTGCGGGACGCTCCGCGGGAAGCCGACCTGCTGTTCCGCGAGATGCTGATCGGCGTCACGGCCTTCTTCCGGGACCCGGAGGCCTTCGAGGCCCTGCGCGACAACGTGCTGGAACCCCTGCTGGAAGGCGCCGGCGACGGCACCGTCCGCATCTGGCTGCCCGGCTGCTCGACCGGCGAGGAGGCGTACTCGATCGCCATCCTGGTCCGGGAAATCCAGGATGCCCGGAAATCGGGCGTGCCCGTGCAGATCTTCGCCACGGACCTGGACGACAGGGCGATCGACACCGCCCGGACCGCCGTGTACCCCGAAAACATCGCCGCGGATGTGTCCCCCGAGCGCCTGGCCCGTTTCTTCGCGCACGAATCGGGGAACTTCCGGGTCGTCAAGAGCATCCGCGACCAGGTCGTCTTTGCGCGACACGACCTGCTGAAGGATCCGCCCTTTTCGCGCCTGGACCTGGTCAGTTGTCGCAACCTCCTCATCTACCTCGGCGGGGAGGCACAGCGGAAGGTCCTGTCCCTGTTCCACTGCGCCCTGAACCCGAAGGGGTTCCTGATGCTGGGCCCGTCCGAGTCGGTCGGCGACCTGCACGCGTGGTTCGCACCCGCGGACAGGAAATGGAAAATCTACCAGCGACGCGGCGCGGCGACCGCCCGGGCCGTCTTCGACACCCGCATCCCCCCCCCGCCTGCCGACCGAGTGCCGGGGTCCGCGACCCAGACGACCACGAGGATGACGATGCAAGCATTCAACGGGCGCACGGTGGCCGAAACGGCCCTCCTGGAGGCGTACGTCCCGGCGGGCCTGCTGGTGGACGCGAACCTGGACGTCCTTTACTTCCACGGCCACCTGGGCCGCTACCTGGAACCGGCCTCGGGGGATGCCAGCCTGAACCTGCTGAAACTGGCCCGGGAGGGGCTGCGGCTGGAACTGGCGGGGATGGCGCGCAAGGCCCTGGCCCAGCGGACGCCGGTCCGGCTGGACGGGGTGCGGTTCCCGTCCGAAGGCGGGATCCAGGCCGTGAACCTCCACGTGATGCCTGTCACCGGGACCGACGCCCAGAAGGACCTCCTAGTGATCGCCTTCGAGAACGTCGCCGCCCCGGGTGCGGTGGCCGAGGGGACCGGGGACGCCGGGACGGCCCCGCCGGACGGGCGGCTGCAGGACCTGGAACGGGAACTGCGGGCGAAAAGCATCCACCTGCAGAGCGCGAACGAGGAACTGGAGTCCCTGAACGAAGAGATGAAGTCCACGAACGAGGAGTTGCAGTCGTCGAACGAGGAACTGCAGTCCACCAACGAGGAACTGGAAACGTCCCGGGAGGAACTGCAGTCGGTCAACGAGGAACTGGTCACGGTCAACACCGAACTGCAGAAGACGATCGAGGAACTGTCCCTGTCCAACAGCGACATGACCAACCTGCTGGCGGGCACGAACATCGGGACGCTGTTCGTGGACCACCAGTTGCGCATCCAGCGCTTCACGCCCGCGATGACGCAGATCATCCACCTGATCCTGACCGACGTGGGCCGGCCCGTCAGCGACATCGTGTCGCGCATGAAGGGATACGACCGCCTGGTGGCGGACACCCGGGCCGTGCTGGACACGCTGATCCCCCGGGACGCCGAGGTCCAGACCCTGGAGGGGCAGCACTTCCAGATGCGCATCCAGCCCTATCGCACCCAGGACAACGTCATCGAAGGGGCCGTGCTGACCTTCGTGGACATCACCGGAATGAAGGACGTCGCCGAGGAACTGCGGCGCCAGGGCGAACTGACGCGGGCGATCCTGGAGGTGTCCGGCCAGGGCATCCTGGTCTGCGACGACCAGGGGGCCTGCATCTTCTTCAACGGCAGGATGCAGGAAATCACCGGCTGGTCGAAAGAGGACGCAGGCAGGCCGGGATTCACCCGTCACCTGTTCCCCGGCACCGGTGACGGGGGGGCCCAGGATCAGGCCCCGGCCGCGCAGGACGACCAGGCGCCCCGGCCGGAACGACGGGATCTGGTCCGACAGGACGGAACCCGCCGGATCGTCGAGGTGACCTCGCGACGCCTGCCCTTCGAGAATCGCCAGTGGATGGTGCTGCGCGTGCTGGACATCACCGGCACGGAGGTAAAGGGATGAATCGGAGTACCCCGGATTTGAGGGATGGGACGGATCTGCGCCGACGGGCCGAGGCCCGCCTGCAGGAGGAACGGCCCCGCCCGGACTGGTGGACCGCCCCCGATGCCCTGTCCCCCGACGCGGCCCGCAGCCTGGTCCATGAACTGCAGGCCCACCAGGTCGAACTGGAAATGCAGAACGAGGAACTGCTGGAAACGCAGGCAAGCCTGGAGGCATCGCGCAACCGGTACCAGGACCTGTACGAACTGGCGCCGGTCGGGTACCTCACGGCCGGCGAGGACGGGACCCTGCTGGAGGCGAACCTGACCTTCGCCACCATGCTGGGCATGGACCGCAGCACGATCCTCCGGCGGCCGTTGAGCCGGTTCGTCGTCCCCGAGGATCAGGACGCCCTGTACATGGCGCGCCGCCGGCTGTTCGAAACCGGCGAACGCCAGGCCTTCGAGGCGCGCCTGCGGCGTGACGAGGGCGGCCCCCTCTGGGTTTCCTTCGAGATGGTTCCCGCGCGGAACAGCGTCGGCGCGGACGACGAGGCACGGCTGCTGGCGGCGGTCAGCGACATCACGGTGCGCAAGGCGGCGGAAGCGCAGGGGGAGACGCTGAGCACCCTGGAAATGATCCTGCAGCACACGCACGTCGCGACGGCGTGCCTGGACAGGGACTTCAAGTTCCTGTGGGTGAACACCGCCTACGCGGCGGCCTGCCGGCAGGACAGGTCCTTCTTTCCGGGTCGGAACCACTTCGACCTGTACCCCCACACCGAAAACCAGGCCCTCTTCCAGCGGGTCGTAGACTCTGGGTTGCCGTTCTTCGCCACGGCAAAGCCCTTCGAATTCCCCGGCCAGCCCGGGCGCGGCACCACCTACTGGGACTGGAGCCTGGCGCCGGTCAAGGCCGCGGACGGCGCGGTCACCCGGCTGGTCTTCACGCTGACGGACGTCACCGCGCGAACCCGCTGGGAGCAGGCGCTGCGGGACAGCGAGTCGCGGTTTGCCGCGATGTTCAACCAGGCGCCGATGGCCTACCAGTCCCTGGATGCGGACGGACGGTTCCTGGAGGTGAACCCGGCCTGGCTGAGCGCCCTGGGATACCGGCGCGACGAGGTGATCGGCAAGTGGTTCGGCGATTTCCTGGCCCCGGAGTTCGTCGAGGCGTTCCGGGAACGCTTCCCGCAGTTCAAGGCCGCCGGCCGGATCCATTCCGAATTCGAAATGCTGAATCGCCGCGGCGAACGGCGCCACATCGCCTTCGAGGGCCGGGTCGGCTACGCCCCAGACGGCACATTCCAGCAGACACACTGCATCTTCGTGGACACCACGGAACGGACGCGGGCCGAGGAGGCCCTGGCCCGACAGAACGACGAACTGAACCGCTTCGCCTACACCGTTTCGCACGATCTGAAGAGCCCGCTGGTGACGGTGCAGACCTTCCTGGGCTACCTGGAACAGAACATGGCCCGGCAGGATGCGGCCGCCGTGAAGGAGGACCTGGGGTTCATCCACAAGGCCGCCGACAAGATGGGACGGCTCCTGGACGAAATCCTGACCCTGGCACGGGCGGGCCTCCAGCAGAATCCGTCCACCCAGATGCCGCTGCAGGCGGTCGTCGACGAGGCCCTTGCGCTGGTCGCTGGCCAGGTATCCGCCCGGGGCGTGCAGGTCACGGTCACGGACGCCCCGGTCGTGCTGGTCGGCGATCGGGAACGGCTGGTCGGGGTCTTCCAGAACCTGCTGGACAACGCGGTCAAGTTCCTGGGCGACCAGGCGTTCCCGCGGATCGAGGTGGGGGCGGAGTCCATCGAGGACGAGGTGGTGTTCTTCGTCCGCGACAACGGCATCGGGATCGAGCCCGGCGACATGCGCCGCATCTTCGGAATATTCGAACGACTGGACCCGGGCTCCGCAGGCTCCGGCCTGGGGCTGGCGCTGGTCAAACGCATCGTCGAAGGGCACGGCGGCCGCATCTGGGTCGAGTCGGCGGGACCGGGCCAGGGAACCACCTTCCGCTTCACGCTGTCCGGAACCCGGATGGACACCGCGCCCGTGTCTCCATAGAATGTCGTGACATTCCGGGCGCACCTTGTCCCAACGCCCGTGTCCGGACCGCAGGAACCCCTGGGGAGATCGACCACGATGAATCGACGTTTCGCTGGTTTCCCGGGAATCGCGTTCGCAGCCCTGCTGGCACTGGCGTTGTCGCCGATCGCCTGTGGCGGCGGGTCGCCGCGGCCGGACTTCGGCCAGGAAGACGACGTTCCGGTGACGGACCTCGATGAGGTCGAATTCCTGGGCGACCTGGCGGACGGGACGGACGGCGGCACGGATCCGTCGCGGGACGGCCAGGATCCGGGGTTGGACGGAATCGAGGACGGGCAGCACGACGGGACCGGCGTGGACGCGGGGTGCCAGGGCGCGGGCGACTGCGTGGACGACGACCCGTGCACCACCGACCGCTGCCAGGACGGGGCCTGCAGGCACGACATCGTGGAAGGATGCGTCGCCTGCGACTTCAGCGACCAGTGCGTCGGCAGCGAACCGGACGCGTGCGTCACGGGCACCTGCGGCCTGCGGGCCTCCACCGCGGACGACCCTGCCTGCGGCGCCGGCGATGCCTGCGCGGACGGCCGGACCTGCGACACGGCGTCCGACAAGTGCGTCCCCCAGGCCTGCCTGTGGTCCCCCCGGTCCTGCGACGACGGCGACACCTGCACCACCGACACGTGCCACGTCCTGGCCGGGTGCCAGCACGTCGTCCCCGCGAACGCGCCGCTGACCTGCGTCGCCTGCACGGTGGACGCCGGGTGCCAGGGCCGCGAGCCGGACAAGTGCACCATCGTGGTCTGCGACCGGGCCGCCGGGCGATGCATTTCCGGGCCCCGGAACTGCATCGACGCCGACCTCTGCACCATCGACGCCTGCGACCCGGCCACCGGCTGCACCCACGTCCCGCTGGCCTGCGCCGACACCGACGCCTGCACCACGGACACCTGCCAGGGCGGGCTGTGCCGCCACGTCAGCCTGTCCTGCGACGACGGCAATCCCTGCACCGGCGACCGGTGCGACCCGGCCGCCGGCGCCTGCGAGCACACGCCCCTGTCCTGCGACGACGCCAACCCCTGCACGGCCGATTCGTGCGTGGGCGGGCAGTGCGTCCACGCGGCCGGCGCCTGCGACGACGAAAACGCCTGCACCTTCGATTCCTGCAACCCGGCCACCGGGGCCTGCGTCCACACGCCGCTGTCCTGCGACGACGGGAATCCCTGCACCACGGACGCCTGCAGCACGGCCACCGGCTGCACCCACGGCGCCGTCGCCTGCGCCGACGCCGATCCCTGCACCGTCGATTCCTGCGTGCCGGCCCTGGGCTGCGTGCACCAGCGCACCTGCCTGTGCGCGAACGACGGCCAGTGCGACGACGGGAACGCCTGCACCACCGAAACGTGCACCCAGGGCGCCTGCGTGTACGTCACCCGGGACTGCGCCGACGGCGACGCCTGCACCGTCGATTCCTGCCAGGCCGCCACGGGGCAGTGCGCCCACACCCCGGACACCTGCGACGACGGCACCCCGTGCACCACCGACCGCTGCCAGCCGGGCATCGGCTGCGTCCATGCCGCCAGCGCCTGCGACGACGGCAACGCCTGCACCGCCGACTCCTGCGACGCGGGGACCGGCGCCTGCGGCCACGTCGCGAAGGATTGCGACGACACCGACGCCTGCACCTCCGACGGCTGCAACCCGTCCACGGGCGCCTGCACCCATATCCCGAACAGTTGCAGCGACGGCAATGTCTGCACCCTGGACGCCTGCGAATCCGGGGCCTGCACGCACCAGGCCCTGGCCTGCGACGACGGCGACCGCTGCACCACCGATTCCTGCGCCCGCGGCACCGGCTGTGTCCACACCCCGAACGGCGCCAGCGGCTGCGGCACCGCCTGCACGGCCGGCGACGCCTGCGGTGACGGCAACGCCTGCACCGTCGATTCGTGCCACGCCGCCACCGGCGTGTGCATCCACCTCCCGGCGGACTGCGACGACGCCGACGCCTGCACCACCGACGTCTGCGTCACCGCCACGGGCGCCTGCAGCCACGTGGCGATCGACTGCAACGACCGCAACGCCGGCACGGTGGATTCCTGCGCGGACGGCGCCTGTGTCCACGTCCCGAAGGACTGCGACGACCGGGACCCCTGCACCATCGATTCGATCAACTCGGCCACGGGCGAGTGTCTGCACCGCGCGGTGACCGTCGACGACAACAACCCCTGCACCTTCGACGAGTGCGACCCCGCGACCGGCGTCGCCCTGCACTTCCTGCGGGCCTGCGACGACGGCAACGCCTGCACCAACGACGCCTGCAACCCCTCGACCGGGACGTGCACGAACGTGCCGCGGACGTGCACCGACGGCAACGTCTGCACCACCGATTCCTGCGATCCGCGGACCGGCTGCCTGTTCACCCCGATCACGTGTGCCGACGACGGCATCCCCTGCACGCGGGACCTCTGCGACCCCACGTCCGGATGCATCCACCCGGCCACCTTCTGCGACGACGGCGACGTCTGCACCGAGGACGCCTGCGAGGCCAGCAGCGGCGCCTGCCAGCACCGGGTTCGCGACTGCAGCGATGCCGACGCCTGCACCACCGATGCCTGCAACGCCCTGGGCTGCAACCACGTCGAGGTCCCCTGCGACGACGGCGACCGTTGCACCGCCGACAGTTGCACGCGCCCCGGCGGCACCTGCGCCCACAAGGTCCTGGACTGCAACGACGGCGACCCCTGCACGACGGATTCCTGCAACCCCGCCACGGGGACCTGCCGCCACCTGGCGACGTCCTGCGACGACGGCGAGCCCTGCACGCTGGACGCGTGCGTGTCCTTCCTGGGCGGATGCCAGCACGCCGTGGACGACTGCAACGACAACGACGCCTGCACGATCGACACCTGCGTCCCCGGCGTCGGCTGCCACCACGAGCCGGCCAGCGGTTGCCGCGCCTGCGCGACGGCCGCCGCCTGCGACGACGGCAACCCCTGCACGACGGAGTTCTGCGACCTGTATTCGCACACGTGCACCTACGCCACCGTCACGTGCGGGATCGGGTCCGACAATTGCGCACCGCTGGCCTGCGTCCCCGACCTGGGCGGCTGCGTGCCCGTGGCGAAGGACTGTTCCGACAGCAACTGGTGCACCGTGGATTCCTGCGATCCGGCCAGCGGCGGGTGCCGGCACGCGGCACGCGACTGCGCCGACGCCGATCCCTGCACCGCCGACACCTGCACGCCCGCCACCGGATGCCTGCACACCGCGGCGACCTGCGACGACGGCGACCCCTGCACCGTGGACGGGGCCTGCGTTGGCGGGACGTGCTGGCGCGCCCCGACATGCGACGACGGCGACCTCTGCACCATCGATACCTGCGATCCGGTCACCGGCGGCTGT
The DNA here is from genome assembly GCA_903847405.1 of uncultured Myxococcales bacterium. GTDB lineage: Bacteria > Myxococcota_A > UBA9042 > DTJE01 > DTJE01 > CAIZWN01. Next base: position 19,290 of record CAINDP010000008.1, read on the forward strand.
GAACACCGATCGATCGACTGCGGCGACGGCAACCCGGCCACCTTTGACGCCTGCTCGCCCGCCACCGGGGCGTGCACGCACGTCCCCAAGACGTGCGACGACGGGAACGCCTGCACCCGCGACCAGGCCAACCCGCTGACGGGCGCGTGCCTGAGCGTCCCCCTGGACTGCAACGACGGGAACGCCTGCACCACGGACGGGTGCTTCGATGGCCGGTGCGTCAGTACTCCGGTGGTCTGCGGGGACGCCGACCCGTGCACGTTCGACACCTGCGATCTGGCCACGGGGGCGTGCCGTCACGACGCGATGGACTGCCGGGACGCGGACCCCTGCACCACCGACGCGTGCGTCAACGGGGCGTGCGCGCATCAGGCCGTGGTCTGCGCCGACACCGATCCCTGCACCGTGGACGCCTGCGACCCGGTCACGGGCGCCTGCACCAACCAGCCGCTGGCCTGTAACGACGGCGATCCCTGCTCGGTGGACGCCTGCGACCCGCTCACCGGCCTGTGCACGGCCCCGGCCAAGGATTGCGCGGACACCGATCCCTGCACGACGGACCAGTGCACCGGGAACGGCCAGTGCGAAAACATCGCGATGGCCAACTGCGTCCTGTGCACCGGCCCCGAAAATTGCGACGACGCGGACCTCTGCAGCGTCGACACCTGCGACCTGGCGGACGGCGGCGTGTGCCGGCACACCTGGACCGATTGCGGGGATGGGGATCCCTGCACCGTGGACGCCTGCGATCCGGTCACCGGCGAATGCCTTGCCGTGCACCCGGTCCTGGCGTGCGACGACCAGTTGCCCTGCCGGTCCGGCACGTGCGCGGGCGGCCTGTGTTCGTACACCGACCTGGTCGTCTGCCCGGACGACGGGGACCCCTGCACGCAGGACGTCTGCGACGCGACCACCGGGGAGTGCGTGCATCCGCCGACGGATTGCGACGACCTCAGCGCCTGCACCCTGGACGCCTGCGACCCTGCAGCCGGCTGCACCCACCTGCCGACCGTCGTCTGCACCGACGACGGAAACCCCTGCACCATCGAGGCCTGCGCGCCGGAAACGGGCCTCTGCGCCACGGCCCCGATGGCCTGCCCGACCGATCCCGATCCCTGCGTGGCGACCGTCTGCCGGCCGGCAACCGGAACCTGCGTGTCCGCGCCCCTGTCCTGCGACGACGGGATCCCCTGCACCGCGGACAGTTGCGTCGCGGGAATCTGCCGGCACGCCGTGACGACCTGCGACGACGCCAACGCCTGCACCGCCGACTCGTGCGAGCCGGCCACCGGCGCCTGCCGGAACGTGGCGAAGAACTGCGACGACGGCAACAATTGCAGCACCGATTCCTGCGACCCGGCCATCGGCGTCTGCGTGCACACCGCAAAATCGTGCTCCGACGGCCTCAAGTGCACGCTCGACGGCTGCAACCCGGCGACCGGGGGATGCCTGTTCCCGGTCATCGACTGCAACGACAACAACGCCTGCACGACCGAGTCGTGCGACGAAAAGACCGGCACCTGCGCCACCGCGCAGAAGAACTGCGCCGACGGCCTGGCCTGCACGCTGGACCTTTGCGACACGGTCACCGGCCTGTGCTCGCATCCCCCCGTGGCCTGCGACGACCATGACGCCTGCACGGTGGATGCCTGCGGGGAAACCATGGGCGGTGCCTGCGGGCACGTGGCGAAGGACTGCAGCGACGGCAACGCGTGCACCCCCGACACCTGCAACCCGTCCACGGGCCTGTGCCTGCACGGACCGGCGACCTGCGACGACGGCAGCGTGTGCACGCTGGACAGTTGCGACCCGCTGTCCGGATGCCACAACGTGCCGATCGTCACGTGCCCCGGCGACGGCAACGGCTGCACCGAGGAGCGCTGCAACGCGACCTCGGGCCAGTGCGAAACGTTCCCCGCGTCCTGCGACGACGGCGTCGCCTGCACCCGGGACGGCTGCAACGTCCAGACCGGTTGCGTCCACGAAGTCCACTGCGACGACGGCAACCCGTGCACGACCGATTTCTGCGACGCCCAGGGCGCCTGCGCCCACACCCTGATCGCGAACTGCTCGTAAGGCCGTGACGAGGGGCGGCCGGGGCGCGCCGACCGGGCCCCTCCCCTGCCCCGCAAGTGACGCCGGCCTGCGCCCCCGCGATCCCTGCGACACCCGCCCCGCCCTATCATCGTTCGACGGTCCGAGGCCCGGCGGGTGGCGACGTTCCGCAGGAAGGCGTGGCCGCACGAACGCGCGATGGTCGGGACTGCGAATACGTGGGGAAGGTACGCAGGACGGGAAGCGGGGGCGTCAGTCCTCGATCGTGATGAAGCACTTCAGCGTGGCGCCGCCGGCGTCCGCGTACCCGTTCCACATCATCAATTCCATGCCCAGCGCCGAGTCGCCCCGGTCGACATAGCCCAGGTAGTGGCTGTCGGTGAAGTAGCACGCGTTCCACGGGCCCGGGTTGCTGATGTGCTGGGTCACGCTGTTGCCGTCGACGCCCGTCGTGTCGTTGCTGTCGCGCCACATCCGCGTCGCGCCGGAGCCCTTGTAGCAGAGCGTGTAGGGCCCGCGCAGGGCGCGAGGCTGGACGCCGCTCCAGTCCTCCATGCCGAGGGTGTACTGGCAGCAGTCCTCGTCGCCGCACAGCAACTGGACCACGTCGGTCCCGTCGGCCAGTTTCAGGGGCAGCCCGCTGCCGCGCCAGTTGTTGGCCGAGTCGATGCGGAACGTGACGCGCTGCAGGTAGGTGGGAACCTCGGAGGAGGGATACCCGATGACCCCGCCGACCAGGGTGGGCTGGACCAGGATCGAGCGCGACGTGGCGTTCAGGACACCGCTGGAACCCAGCGTGGCCCGCCCGGTGGTCAGGTCGCCGGTCAGCGTCGTGGTGCCGGTGACGTTCAGGTTGCACGTGTTGTTGACGCCGCCGGCGAAGGTCGCCAGGGAACCCACGTTCAGGCCGCCGGCGTCCACGCGCACACTGTTGCCCAGGTTCGCCACGTAGGGGACCGTCGCCACCCGGTCACCCGTGATGGGCTCGTCGGCCCACGTCCACCCCTGGAAGTCCGCGTCCACCTCGGACATGGAGGCCCGGACCGCAGCCACACTGAACTTGCCGTAGTAGCCGCCCGGGCTGAGGAGGATGACCACCTTCCCGTTTTCGCGGGCCAACTGGATCGTCGGCGCCCAGCCGCCCGCCGACGACGCCGTCGGGTTGTAGACCGCGACCGATGCGTCCGGCGGGTACAGGTACCACGCGATCTTCAGGTCCACGGTCTGGGCGTTTCCGTACAGGTAGCCGGTGATGTAGATCGTGGGCATCTGGTACCCGCCCTGCCAGGGCAGGTTGGTCTTGATCTTGTAGCCGTTCACCGGGGTCGTCGTGTCGTTCATGTTCAGGATCGAGTACCGGTACTCGCTGACCTTGACCATGCCGGCGACGTCCAGCTTCGCCCCGGGCGCCGTGGTCCCGATGCCGACGTTGGCCCCCGAGGTCAGGGTCATCACCTGGGTCCCGTTGTCGGCGTTCGTGCCGCCCGTGTAGAAGTCCAGGCCGTTGCCGCCGGCGCGGATGCGGGCGTTGTAGTCCGCCGCGTCGCCGCCCGCGTTCAGCCACAGGAACCGGTTGTTGTTGACGCTCTGGATCATCACGGACGGCGACCACTCCCAGGGGAACGCGCTGTAGCCGATGAGGGGCTGCCCGTTGTTCTTGACGGCCAGTTCGCTGAGCCCGGACCCCGCGCCCATGTCGAAGAAGGCGCCGCCGCCCGACACGTGGATCGCCGCCCCGGCCGTGGTGACGCCCACGCCCAGTTTCCCGGCGACCAGCGCGTTGCCCCAGCCCGGGTTGGCGCCCCCGCCGACGTACAGGCTGCCCGGGTACAGCAGGCCCGGGGTGTGCACGCCGCTGGTGAACGCCCCGTCCTGGTTCAGGCGCAGCCAGGAATCATTGCCGCGGAAGGCGTGCTTGGCGCTCAGCGAAACGTCCGTCTTGACGTCCATCTTGCCGGCGTCCATCGTCACCAACTGCGTGTGGCCGACCGGCTCCGCGGTGTGCGTGAAGAAGTTCACGGTCTGCCCGGTCAACTGCAGCATGGCGCCCGCGGCCGTCGCGACCCAGGCCCCGCCGTTGTAGTACTCGTTGTTCGACAGGTGGACGTAGTCGCCGCCCGAGCTGAGGTAGGCGTTGCCCACCTTGACGTACTGGTTCGTGCCGGCCGTCAGGCTGCCGCCCGCGACGCCGTTGCCCTGGATGTTGAAGTTCGCGCCGGCCTGCACCGAGGTCCCGTTCGCGATGAAGTTCCCCGAACTGGCCGCCGTCATGAAGTACGCGGAATCGTGACCGTCCAGGGTGTCGGCGCTGAGGTTCGTGACGGTGCTGTTCCGGCTGGCGTCGACCGCGAAGGGAACCGTGCCCGTCGCGGGGTTGAACGTCTTGACGGCCGTGAAGGACTGGGCCGCGTTCAGCACGGCCACGTTGGTGGACAGCCGGGCGTCGTTCAGGGTGCCGGCGTTCAGGTTCGTCGCATCCTGGTACCAGGCGCCCTGCTGGCCGTCCAGGAGGTCCGCGTTCAGGTTCGTCACGGTGCCCGTCCGGGCCGCATCCACCGCGAACGGAACCGTCCCGGTCGGGCTGAACGTCTTGGTCCCGGTGAAGGTCTGGGCGCCGGTCAGCAGAACCACGTTCGACGACAGAACAGAATCCGGGAGGGTGCCGCCCAGGTTCCCCGCGTTCGCGTAGAAGGCCCCGTCCTGGCCGTCCAGGCGATCCGCATTCAGGTTGACCACGATGCCGTTCCGGGCCGGGTCCACCGTGAAGGGGACGCTGCCCGTCCCCGGGGCGAAGTTCATCACGCCCGTAATCGTCTTCGGATCGTCCCGCAGGACGACCTTCGAGGACAGCCGGCTGTCGTCCACCGGCAACGTCGCCCCGGAAAGGCTTTCGTAGTAGGCCCGGTTCTTCCCGCCCAGCAGCAGCGCGTTCCCGGCCGTCGAGGCCTGCTCGGCCTTGAACGCGTACGCGACCGATCCGATGACGCGGCAGTCCGCGAACAGGACGCCCGCCACCTCGACCTTCAGGCTGGCGGCCGCGTTGTCCGCGAAGTAGTTCCCCAGCGGCGTCAGGTCCATGTTCTGGCTGAACACGCCGCCGATCACCGGAACGCTGCCGACGTCGATCACCTGCGGGGCCCCCAGGCAGTTCGCCGTCGGGAACAGGTGGAACCGGACGGCCTGCGTCCCCGTCACCGACTCGCCGGCGACGTTTCGCAGGACCCCCTCGACGTTCATCACCCGCGGCACGTTCTGGGCTTGTGCCCCGAAGGCCGTCAGGCACAGGCCCAGCAGGGTCATCCCCTGAATCCACTTCCGCGATGTCACGTTCACGACGTCCCCCCTTGGCGCTCCGCGCCCACGTCAGTCCTCGATCGTCAGAATGCACTTCAAAGCGGCGCTGCTGTACCCGGTCCACATCATGAATTCCATGCCCAGCGCCGTGTCGCCCCTGTCGACCAGGCTGAGGTAGTGGCTGTCGGTCAGGAAGCACGTGTTCCATCCGCCGACGTTGTTGATGTGCTGGGTCACGCCGTTGCCGTCCACGCCCTGGGTGTCGGCGCTGTCCCGCCACATCCGCGTCGCGCCGGTGCCCTTGTAGCAGAGCGTGAAGGGCCCGCGATTGGCACGGGACTGGACGCCGCTGTAGTCCTCCATGCCGATGGTGTACTTGCAGCAGTCCTCGTCGCCGCACAGCAACTGGACCACGTCGGTCCCGTCGGCCAGTTTCAGGGGCAGCCCGCTGCCGCGCCAGGTCGCCGTATCCAACTGGAACGTCACGCGCTGCAGGTAGGTCGTGGCCTCCTCGAAGGCGGCGTAGGAAATGGCCTCGCCGTTGACGGAGGGCGTCACCAGGATCGAGCGCGCCGTCGCGGTCAGGCGGCCGCTGGTGCCCACGGCGGCCCGGGCCGTGTTCAGGTCGCCGGTCAGGGTCGTGATGCCGCTGACGCTCATGGCGCCGTTGACGTTGACGCCGCCGGTGAAGGTCGCAAGGGAGGCCACGTTCAGGCCCCCGGCATCCACGCGGAAGTAGTTGCCCAGGTTCGAGACGTACGGGACGGTCACCACCCGGTCGCCCGTGATGGCCTCGTCCGCCCACGTCCACCCCCGGAAGTCCGCGTCCACCTCGGACATGGACGCCCGGACCGCAGCCACACTGAACTTGCCGTAATAGCCGCCCGGGCTGAGGAGGATGACCACCTTCCCGTTTTCGCGGGCCAACTGGATCGTCGGCGCCCAGCCGCCCGAGGACGTGGCGGTCGCGTTGTAGACCGCGGCCGTCGCGTCCGCCGGATAGATGTACCAGGCGATCTTCAGGTCCACGGTCTGGGCGCTGCCGAACATGTAGCCGTTGATGAAGAGCGTCGGCATCTGGTAGCTGCCCTGCCAGGGCAGGTTGGTCTTGATCTTGTAGCCCTTCACCGGGGTCGCCGTGTCGTTCATGTTGAGGACCGAGTAGCGGTACTCGTTGGTCTTCATCATGCCGGCGACGTCCAGTTTCGCCCCGGGTGCGGTGGTCCCGATGCCGACGTTGGCCCCCGACGTCAGGGTCATCACCTGGGTCCCGTTGTCGGCGTTCGTGCCGCCCGTGTAGAAGTCCAGCCCGTTGCCGCCGGCGCGGATGCGGGCGTTGTAGCCGGCCGCGTCGGGCCCCGGGTTCAGCCACAGGAAACGGTTGTTGTTGACGCTCTGGATCATCACGGACGGCGACCACTCCCAGGGATAGGCGCCGTAGTTGATCAGGGGCTGCCCGTTGTTCTTGACGGCCAGTTCGCTGAGCCCGGACCCCGCCCCCATGTCGAAGAAGGCGCCGCCGCCCGACACGTGGATCGCCGCCCCGGCCGTCGTGACGCCGACGCCCAGTTTCCCGGCGACCAGCGCGTTGCCGACGCCCGGGTCGGTGCCCCCGCCGACGTCCAGGCTGCCCGGGTACAGCAGCCCCGGGGTGTGGACGCCGCTGCCGAACGCCCCGTCCTGGTTCAGGCGCAGCCAGGAATCGCTGCCGCGGAAGGCGTGCTTGCCGGCCAGCGCGACGTCCGTCCGGACGTCCATCTTGCCGGCGTCCATCGTCGCCAGCGTCGGGTGCCCCGTTCCGTCCGCGGTGTGCGTGTAGAAGTTCAGGGACTGCCCGGTCAACTGCAGCAGGGCGCCCGTGGCCGACGAGACCCAGCCCGAGCCGTTGTAGTACTCGTTGTTCGACAGGTGGACGTAGTCGCCGCCCGAACTGAGGTACGCGTTGCCCACCTTCACGTACTGGTTCGTGCCGGCCGTCAGGGTACCGCCGACGACCCCGTTGCCCTGGATGTTGAAGTTCGCGCCGGCCTGCAGGTCGGTCCCGTTCGCGATGAAGTTCCCCGAACCGGCCGCCGCCATGAAGTACGCGGAATCGTGACCGTCCAGATAGTCGGCGTCGAGGTTCGTGACCGTGCCGTTCCGGGCGGCATCGACGGCGAAGGGGACCGTGCCCGTCGCGGGGTTGAACGTCTTGACGGCCGTGAAGGCCTGGGCCACGTTCAGCATCGTCACGTTGCCGGACAGCCGGGCGTCGTTCAGGGTGCCGGCGTTCAGGTTCGTCGCATCCTGGTACCAGGCGCCCTGCCGGGTGTCGAGGAGGTCCGCGTTCAGGTTCGTCACGACGCCCGTCCTGCCCGCGTCCACCACGAACGGCACGGTCCCGGACGGGTTGAACGTCTTGGTCCCGATGAAGGTCTGGGCGCCGGTCAGAAGGGCCACGTTCGACGACAGGATCGCGTCGGACAGGGCGCCGCCCAGGTTGCCCGCGTTGGAGTAGAAGGCCCCGTCCTGGCCGTCCAGCCGATCCGCGTTCAGGTTGGCCACGATGGCGTTCCGGGCCGGGTCCACGGTGAAGGGGATGCTGCCGGTGGTGGGGGTGAAGTTCATCACGCCCGTAATCGTCCCCGGGTTGTCCCGCAGCACGACGTTCGCGGACAGCCGGCTGTCGTCCAACGGCAGGGTGGCCCCGGAAAGGCCTTCGTAGTACGCCCGGTCCTTCCCTTCCACCAGCAGCGCGTTCCCGGCCGTCGCGGCCTGCTCGGCCTTCATGGCGTATGCGGCCGACGTGATCGGCCGGCAGTCCGCGAACACGACGCCGTCCACCTCGATCATCAGGCTGGCGTCCGCCTTGTCCGCGAACCAGTTCCCCACGGCCGAAAGGTTCAGGCTCTGGCCGAACACGCCCCCCACGAACGGAAGGCTGCCGACATCGACCACCTGCGCGGTCCCCAGGCAGTTCGCCGCCGGGAACAGGTGGACCCGGATCGCGTGCGTCCCCGTCACCACATCGCCGACCCCGTTTCGCAGCACGCCCTTGAGGTCCAGGGTCCGCGGCACGTCCTGGGCCTGCGACGAAAGGGACGTCAGGCACAGGCCCAGGAGGGTCATTCCCTGAATCCACTTTCGCGATGTCACGTTCACGACGTCCTCCCTACCGCACTCGGCACGCCCGGTACCGCCGCGAATTGCCGGCATCACGAAACTATTGCGCACCCACGGCAGGGTCCCCGACCGGGTCCCACACCGCATCTCGTGTCTGGAACGCCTTCAACCGGAGTTCCCTAAGGCCGGCTCGCGCCCGAGGCCCAGTGAAGTGCAACATTAATGCCAGTCGGGCAGGGATGCGTCAATCCCGAGGCCCTCCACGTGCAGTCGTCGCCTGGAATCGGCGCCATGCGACCGCCCGAGCACGCAGGCGCCTCGGGCCGATCCGACAGCCATCGCGATGTGGGGACACATCGACGGGAAAATGAGGTATGTTCGCCGGGAACTTCGACAGGGGCCCCCGGATGCGTCCAGACTCCCTCCTGACTGCCGTTCTGGCCACCACGTTTGCATGGACCGTCAGCCTGGCCGCGTGTTCGTCGGGCGGGAACACGGCCGACCCGGGCACCGCGGACCTGGCGGCGGGCGACTCCGGCGACGTGGCCGAGGTTCCGGCGGGCGACGATGGGACCGGCGACGAAGGCACCGTTTTGCCGCAGGACGTTGCCGTCGACACGCCTCCGGACGTCCCGCCCCCGGTCGATCCGGCCCTCCGGATGCGGGCGGCAGGATGGCTGTCCGGGGACCTCCACATGCACTCGAACTACCAGGGCGGCGACGACCCGGTGGCCACGGTCGTGGCCCTGGCGGAGTACCTCCAGAGCCCGGAATTCCTGGCGTTCCACCCGGAGTACGTCGGCAACCCCATCGACTTCATCGCGCTGACGGACCACCGCATGGTGACCCAGAATTCGGACCCGGACTTCCACAGCGACAAGGTGGTCCTGATCCCGGGCGACGAGTTCGGATCCCCGGGGCATGCCGGCCTGTGGGGCATCACCACGCATGTCCCCCACGACCCGGACGGGGATGGCTCGACCCGGGACGACTACGCCGCGGCCGTCGACGGCGCCCACGCGCAGGGCGCCTTGTACTCGATCAACCACCCCTGCCTTCCGAACATCCCGTTCCCCTGGGACGTCCGCACCCATGACGCCATGGAAGTCTGGAACACCCGGTGGGGCCTTCAGGGAACCCCCGTCAGCGCCGACGATCTGGCGACGTGGGAAGCCAAGAACGGCGCGGCCAGCCCCTTCTTCCGGCGGGCGGTTGCCGTCCAGGACGAAGGCGGCAGCGGCCAGTTCCTGCGGTTCTACGAGGCCCAGTTGAGCGTGGGGGTCCACGTGGCGCTGGTCGGCGGCAGCGACCGCCACCTCCTGTTCGCGGAAGGCTTCCCGTCGACCTGGGTCCAGGCGGCGACCCGGGACGTGGCCGGGATCCTCGAGGGCATCCGGAAGCGCCACACCTTCGTCACGCGCACGCCCGCCTCGGCCACCATCGAGATGCGCGTGGACGTTGCCGGGAACTCGTTCGCTATGGGCGACGAGGTCCAGGTTCCGGCAGAGGGGGCCGAGGCGACCGTGACCCTGCGGGTCGGCCGGGCGAACAAGGGGCGCGTGCGGCTGATCCGGGGGACGCAGGCGGCGGACGACGCTGCGCTGGCGACCACGGCCCTGGGCGTCGTGGCCTTCGAGGCGGCGATCGACGGCATCGATTTCACCACGACCACCCCCCTGACCGTCCACCCCGGCGACTGGTTCTACCCGGTGGTCCACGAACCCCTGGTGCCCGAGGGGCTGGACCCGGCCCTGGCCGCGTCGATCCCCGCGAAGGCCGCGACGCTGTCGCTGTACACCGAGCAGGACTACAGCCCGGTCATCGACGCGCTGCTGGAGTACATCGACCAGAACGTGGTCCTGGCGCCCGAGCAGTGCAACCCCGCGGACTGGATCGCCACGAACGCCCAGTGCATGGCCATCGACCAGAACGGCATGGCGACGTTCTTCTTCCCGGACTGGATCGACCGGCTGCTGAACGTGCTGACCGAAAGCGGCACGGCCAGCCAGTGGACCATGGGCGCGGTGGGAAGCGCCGCCCGGTGCGTGCCGGAACCGGACGCGCGGTAGGGCGAAGGCCGCCGGGAACCGCCCGTCCCCAGGAGGATCCATGCCCGAAGCGCGCCGGTGGGAAAACACATCGTCCACGCGGACGTCCAGCCTGCTGACGGACATCCTGCGACGCCTGCCGCGGATCTGGGCCGACCGTGCCCGGGCCCGGGACCTGGCGCCACGGCTGCCCGTCCTGGCGGACGACGTCCCCCTGCCGCCCCCCGCGATGCTGGAATCCTGGATCCGGGACCTGTGCCGGACGCCCCATCGCCGCCCGGGAACGCCCGAGGGCCTGCGCGCCGAGGGGTGGGTGGCCGACCGGTTCCGCGAACTGGGCCTGGAAGGGGTCGCGCGGGATCCCATCCCGATCCCGGTGTGGACCGCGGAAGGGGCCTCGCTGACCGTCACCTCCGCCGGTGACGGCGCCGCCTCGGGAGGGAAGGCGCACCCCACGCCGTGCTTCCCGGTCCCCCACACCGCGTTCACGTCGCCCCGCGGAGTGACGGCCCCCCTCGCCTGGGTGGGCACGGGGGCGCCGGCGGACTTCGACCGGGCGGACGTGTGCGGCCGGATCGTGGTCGCGGACGTGCCCTTCCCCCGGATTCCCACGGGCCTGCTGATGAAGGCCCTGAAGGCGTGCTATCACCTGTCCGACCCCGACGGCCAGATCTCGCTGGCCACGACCCAGTTCCTGAACTTCGTGCGCCAGAACTTCATCGGCGGCGCCGCGTCGCCCGAGGAGGCGCCCGCGGGGGACGTGTACTGGCAGGCGGTGCAACGGGGCGCGCTGGGCGTCTGCCTGATCCTCCGGGACCAGCCCGGCAACAGCAACACCCACTACGGCCCCTATGACGGGATCCTCAAGCCGCTGCCGGCCCTGTGGATCGGCTGCGACGACGGGGTCGCGCTGCGGCGGCAGGCACGGGCCGGGGCGACGGCGACGATGACCCTGGAGGGGCACGTCCAGCCCGGAACCATGCACAACATCTGGGGCGTGCTGCCGGGCGTGTCCGACGAGGTGATCCTGGTGACGTCGCACCACGACAGCCCGTTCCAGGGGGCCGTGGAAGACGGCAGCGGCGTCGCGCAGGTGCTGGCCCAGGCCTGGGCCTGGTCGCGGGTGCCCCGGGAACGGCGGCCCCGGACCCTGGTGTTCGTCGTGGACGCGGGGCACTTCCACGGGTCCCTGGGCGCCCACGGATTCGCCCGGACACACGCAGACCTGATGGCCCGGACGCGCATGCTGATCACCCTGGAGCACCTGGGCGGCAAGGAGGTCGCCGGCACCGACCGCGGCTATGTCGAAACCGGGCGCCCGGCTTTCACCGTGATGTTCACGTCGGCCGAACCCACGACCGTCGCCACCGTCATCCGGGCCCTGACCGCGTTCCCGCCCCGGCGCACCGCCGCCATTCCGTCGGACCTCCTGGCGCCCGTGCCCACCTCGGACGCGTCGGGCTACGTGGCCGAATCCGGCGTGCCGGTCATTTCGTGGATCGGCTGTCCCTACTACCTGCTGGACGAACACGACACGCTGGACCGGCTGGACTTCGCGGAGTTGCAGCCCATCGCCCGCACGGTGAC
>CAINDP010000009.1 GCA_903847405.1 uncultured Myxococcales bacterium
ACAGCCCGAGTCGGGGCCTGACGCGGCGACGGATCCGAACGAGCCGCCGCCGGGGTTCCTCGATCCGACAAGCGCAAACTATGTGACCGTCGAGTTCAAGGGGCTCATCAACACCTACGACACCTACGTCAACGACTACTCGAACCTGATCACCGGCACCGGCAGGATCGTCATCGGCATCGGCGGCAAGACCGTCCAGATCTCGACCTCCGACGGCATGTTTTGTTCCGAGTATGTCTTCCCGGACGATACCCCGGTGGAAAGCCAGCGCGGTCGGCACATCATCGACATCGACGCCTACCACATGTCCGACGATTCGACCGCGTCCAAGGGAACGTTGACCGGGATCGTGCTCTCGTTCGCCAGCGCGGACCTGATGGCTCTTGGGGCCGACGAGCACCTGCTCTCGACGATGGGCGCCACCGTCTACGAGGAGGCCTTCGTCATACGCAAGGACTCTTCGTCGGTGGTCAGGATCTGCTATCGCGCGCTCGAGACCGACGGGTCGTACGCCTTCGTCGACCACTCGGCCAACAAGACCTTCGCCCCCGGGGAGAACCTCATCGTCTGGGCGAACGCGGTGGCGCAGACCGACCCGGCAGTGATCGCCGAGGAGCTGGGGACGCAGGTGACATCCTACCAGGGCCAGCCCTGTGCCTGCTACGTCGACAGCGTTGCGCTGGACTGCGCCAACTACGACGTCGAGGCGGCGAAGGACGGCACCGAGTTGTCCTGCAACCCGCCCAGGGACTTCCTGAATCCGCCTGCTGGCGACTACGCCACCTTCACCTTCAAGGGCCTCATCAGCAGCGGCGACGACCTCTCACCGCCACCGGCCTTCGTGCTATCCACGGTATCGGTGGGCGGCAAAAAGGTCCCCTTGAACGTCTCCGGCTATGCGCTCGCCTGGTACGACTCGCTGACGCTCCAGGCCTACGGCGAACAGACCGGCGACGCGAAGAAGTTCAGCATGGACATGCTGTCGTTCACCTTTCCGACGGATTTGCTCGCCGGCGCCAAGAAGAGCGGGACCAATCCCATTGTCGTCGACGCCGCCGCGGGAGTGTCGGCACTGGCAAGCACGCTCACCGGCTACTCCTCCGGCAAGGACTACCTGTACCGGATTTGCCCCTACGCCGTGTTCCGCGCCGGCGAGACGGCAGGCAGCCTGTACGACTGCCCTGCGGCCAACACGTCCTTCGCCGTCGGCGAGAAGCTCGAGATCCAGGGCAACTTCGTCCTCGGAACCAGCATCACCGACGCAGACGTGGGCACTCCCCTGGACAAGGACGGCTGCTACTGCCTCCACGGCACGACCAACGATGTTCTCGATTGCTCCACGCTGCCTCAGCCATAGGGAGACGCCGTGAGATCCGCCATCCTCGCCCCGATGCTTCTGACTGCCAGCCTCATGGCCTGCGGCGCGGTCGATCCCGTCCAGCCGCCGGACGCTGGCGCAGACGCAGCCGACGCTGCCCCGGGCGGACTTGACTCGTCGGATCCCGGCCCCATCTCGCCCGAGCGCAGCATGCTCGTCGTCGCCACCAACGCCACCGTCCAGGGCTCCCGGTTGCTCCAGACCTTCGCAGCCGAGAAGGCGAAGCGCGGCATTCGCGTGTCTGTGGCCACCGAGGACGACTACGGCGGGCCGGATGAGCGGGGACGCGCGCGCGCACTGTCGATCCGCAAGTGGCTCAGGTCGCAGTATCGCAGCTTCAACTACCTCATGCTCGTGGGCGACCCGGGCACCGGGTACGGCGACGTGCCCATGCTCAAGGTCTGGCCGCGCGACGACCTGCAGAACGCCTGCGGCGGCATCGACTGCGAGACCTCGGGCACCGACGCCTTCTACACCAACCCCAACGGCGAATGGGATCTGAACGGCGACGGGCGCTATGCCGAGTGGGGCGTGGACGACCAGAAGGGCGGCGTGGACCTCTACCCGGAAATGGCGGTGGGGCGCATCCCGGTCTACTTCGGCGACACCGAAGACCTCGACAGGACCCTCGAGCACATCATCGCGTACATGAACGCCGACCCCTCCCAGCTCGCGTACCGTAAGCGCATGCTCTTCGCGAAGGCGTTCGCCTTCTTCAAGGGGGAGATCTTCTTCCCCAACACGCCGCCCGTGAGCGCCGACGTGGACATGGCCACCACCTCGGAGTGGTTCCTGCGCAACTACCTGCCTCCCGAACGCGGTGTCGCCTTCACACGCCTCTACGAGCGCGAGGGCGTGAGCACCTCCAGGTACCCCAGCGAGGGAGCACTCACTCAGGACAACTTGATCAAGGAGTGGAAGAACGGCTACGGAATGATCTGGTGGGGCGGCCACGGCGCGCCGACCGAGGTCGTCCGCACGGTCTGGACCGTGGACAAGAACGACAACGGCATCCCGGAGAATGACGAGATCAAGACCTTCCCGCTCATCCGGACCGAGACCACCGCCGAACTCGAGGGGACGCCCGGAGGCTTCGTGGTGGCAACCAGTTGCTATGTCGGCCGCATCGAGGTGCCCGACGCCTTGAGCTACACGCTGATCCGGCACGGCGCGGCAGTGGGCGTCATCGCCTCCTCGGCGCCGGCATCGGCCGACGAGAGCGCGTTCGCGGAAATGGGCCCGGTGCTCGACCGCGATCGCTTCGACGTGGACCGCGTGGGCGTCCTGTTCTTCGACGGCCTGCTCAAGGGTCAGGCCGCGGGAGCGTTGATGGTGAAGGCGAGGCTGGACCTGGGGCCCGCCAACGACATCGACAGCTTCCAGGAGAAGCTGATGCTCAACTTCTACGGCGACCCCAGCCTGACGCTCTTCGACTCGGCCGCGGACGTGCGATGATCGCCTGATTCGTCGCCAGCACCAGTTTCAGGCGGTGGATGAGGCCACCGGGACCGCGATGCCGCCTCACCGCGCCCAGACGTTGCCGTCCTGGCCCCACGAGTAGGCCCAGCTGCATCCGAGCTGGCCGCCGTTGCCATAGTTGAAATGGAACTCGTCGGGGCACCCGGTGTAGTCCGAAAAGACATAGTAGGAACGGGTCGCGTCGCATTCGAACGTGCCGTCCCGGCCCCGGTCGAACTGCCACGACAGGCCGTTGTCCCACATCGACGTCCAGGTGTCGGCGCCGTTCCTCACGAACCCGTTGACACCCGTGGAGCAGTTGAAGCGCCAGTACCCGACCGTGTTCAGCCGGCTGATCGCGGCGTCCGAAAGCTTGGCCGCGGCCGTCGCATCCGAGACGTCACCCGCGGCGCCCATGTTGTTGATGTGCGCCTTGGAATCGCCGCGGATGTTGACGACGCGGGTCCAGCCGCCGCCGTCGTTCGTCATGTCGCAATGGACCTGGACCGGAGCCTCGCCCCCCGGGCCGTCCCAGTCGATCCAGTACAGGCCATCGCCGCGGTCCTCCGCCGTACCGTGGATCGCCAGGCAGGAAACCGGGTCCTGAACGCTGCTTTCGTACGGGCTTTCGAGGGCTCCCATGTCGACCGCCCGACCTCCCCGCCGGGTCGCATCTTCCTGATCGAGCGGCAGGGATTCCGCCGTGTCGCCATCATCGTCCAGGTCGGCCACGTCGCCTGGCAGGAGGTCCGAGCGGCCCGCGTCGATGGCCGGCGAGCCTTCGCTCAGACGCAGAAAGAGGCCCTGGGCATCGACAAACAGCGGATCGGCCTGGAGGTTGCCCGTCCCCGGGTACCCTCCCTGGACGAGGTTGTACGTGGCGTCGGCGCCGACGAGCCCGTTCCGGATGCCGACGCTGCCGTTGCCCCACAGGATGCTGTTCCTGACCGTGGGGCCGGGGGCGTTGCTCAGCCCGATTCCGTCCCCGTCGTTGAAGGCGATCGTGCAATTCACGATGTCAGCGGTCTCGGTGACCATCACCCCGTCCCCGAAATTGCTGATGACCACGGTATTCCAGACGTGCGAGGTGCCGGCGTTGTACATGCCGGCCCCGGACACGGCGTTGTTGTAGGCCACCATGCAGTTCACGATCGTCGGCGCGCCCCGGTTGTACATCCCGCCGCCGGCGGTCGCCAGGTTTCCGACGAAAACGCAGCGGCTGACGACCGGCGCGACGTCGATGTTCAGCATCCCGCCGCCGTACGCGTCGCGGTCCCGATCTTCCGTGCCCGGGATCTCGCCGTCCGCATAACCGCCCGTGATCTCGAAGCCATCGATCCGGGCATTCGCACCCCGCACCACGTGGTAGGAGTTGTCGAAGGGGAGGCCCGGCTCGCCGATGTCGCCCGAAAGGATGGTACGGTTGTCCGCGACGGCGCGCCCGAAACGGGTGGTTTCGTCGCCCGCGAAACCGCCGTACAGGTCCACGCCGTCCCTCATCCGGAACGATGCGTTCCGGTCGGCGTCGGCCGTGGGCAGGTAGGTGCCGCCGGCCACCCACACTTCGCATCCGTCAGCCGCCGCTGCGTCCACCGCGGCCTGGACCGAGAAATAGGCGTGGTCCCAGGCGTCGCCGGAGGCGCTGTCGTCCCCGTTCCTGATGCGCGCATACCGCACGCACCGGTCGCACCGGGCCCCGGTCCAGCCGTCCGCGCAACCGCACATGCCTGCGTAGCACGCGCCGTGGACCCGATCGACGTGGCAGTCGAGCTGCACCAGGAACATGGGGTTGCCGCAATCATCCGCAGCCACCACGTCGCCATCGGCGTTGCAGATCTTGACGTCGGTGGCGACCCCGTTCGAGCAGCAGCGCCATTCGGCCTCCAGGCACCCCTTCTCCACCCCGTTGCACGGCGGCGCGCCCCCGCCGCAGACACGGCCGGTGCAGGTTTCGGCCCCGTTGCAGAAGACCCCGTCGGAACAGGCCCCCTGGTCGCCGCTGGTCCAGGCATCCGTGTCGCCGACGCAAAATTCGCAGGGATTGGCCGGGTTGACCTGCAGGTTGACGAAACAGGTGCCGTCGATGAAGCAACCATCCACACAGCTCTCGACGTCGGTTCCCGTCTCGGCGTCCGCAGCAACATCGGCGGCGGCATCGTCGGCGGTGGGCGCATCGCCATCGGGGAGGGTGTCCGCGAAGTGATCCTCGACGATATCGAGGGGCACCGCGCCATCCGCGTCCTTCAGGACATCCGGGTCCGCGACCCCGTCCCGGGCGGCATCGTCCCCTGCGACGACATCGGACCCTGCGGCGGCATCCCGTTCCTCCCCGCTGCCTCCGCCGCATCCCGCCAGCAGCATCAGGAAAACGGCGCTCGAAATTCCACCCAGAATGGTCCGCCGATTCGCAGAAATGGTCATCGCAACCCCCCGTCCCACCGTCGTACCGTAGCACGATGTCGATGCACAAGGCCTTGCGTTTGGGTCCCGCCATGCGAAAAGAGGCTCCGGCCTACCTGGGCATCCCGCGGGAAATCCCATGCGCGCATTCCTGCCGCTTCTCGTGGTCCCAGTCATGGCTACCCCCGGCCGCCAGCCAGTCCTACGTGGACTTGCCTTCACTCACGGTGACGCACGATCCCGCATGATGACGCATCCGAACGCACCGGTGTGTGTACCCGGTGTGACCACCCAGGGACCCCGGCGGATGACAGTCGTGACTTTCCGAATATCGTAAAGTAGAATCTCCGACGGACGCTCTGCCGAGGAACTCATGGCCCGTCCCTCAGCCCCCGCCAATGCCTTCCTGAAGCGCACGCTGGCAACCACCTTCCGCGAACGACTGCGGCAGTTCCCGGTGGTGGCCCTGACCGGCATCCGCCAGTCCGGGAAGACCACGCTGGTCCGCCACCTGCTCCCCGACTGGGACTACGTCACGCTGGAGGATTTGGACCAGCGCCGGTTTGCGGACGAGGACCCGCGTGGATTCCTGGCCGAACACCCTGGACACACGATCATCGATGAGTTCCAGAGGGTGCCCGCCCTGACGTCGTACCTTCAGGGGGTCGTGGACCAGTCCGGCCGTGCAGGGCAGTACGTCCTGACCGGCTCGCAGTCGTACCTGCTCCAGGCCCAGGTCAGCCAGAGCCTGGCCGGCCGGGTCGCGCTCCTCGTGCTGCTGCCCTTCTCGCTGGCCGAGGGCGAAGGCCATCCCAAGGACGAAGGGGACCTCGACGAACACCTGTTCCGCGGGGGCTTCCCAGCGGTGGTTGCGCGGGGGCTGCCGCCGGGTCCCTGGTATTCGTCCTACATCTCGACCTACGTCGAGCGCGACGTCCGTCAACTTCTGGCGGTACGGGACCTGGTCCAGTTCCAGGCTTTCCTGAAACTGGTCGCAGGGCGCGTAGGCCAACTTGTGAATCTGGCAGCCCTGGCTTCCGACGCCGGCATCAGCGTTCCCACCGCACGCCAGTGGCTTTCGGTCCTCGAGGCAGGCCACGTCGTGCGCCGAGTGGCGCCCTGGTTCCAGAACACCCGAAAGCGCCTGGTAAAGACGCCGAAGTTGTACTTCGCGGACACCGGGCTTCTTTGCCGACTGCTGGAAGTGGGATCCCCGCAGGAACTGTCGCGCCACCCCCAGCGCGGCGCCGTTTTCGAGAACTGGGTGCTCACCGAGATCCTGAAGGACTGGCACCACCGCGGCGAGGATCCTCCGGTCTTCTTCTGGCGGGACACGGACGGCCACGAGGTGGACTTCGTGATCCAGAGGGGCGGCCATCTGCACCCGGTCGAGGTCAAGGCAGGACGGACCGTACAGCCTGACTTCTTCCAGGGGATCCGGTACCTGGGGCAACAGGACGAGTCGATCGCGACCGGCCTGGTGGTCTACGGCGGCGACGACCGCCAGACCCGCAGTGGCATGGCCGCAGTGCCCTGGCGGAAACTGACCGCGGCACTGGACGGCATCCGGAACGCTGGATAGATGAGACGGGGCAGATGGGTTCGAATCCCGAACCGCAAGGATCCACCGGATTCCTCACCAGAAGACGCATCCGGACGCACCAGCGTGTGTAGCCGGCGTGACCACGAAACTCCCTTGAGCGGGGCCTCGAAACGGGGCCTCGTCCCCGGGTCCGCCCTCACGGCAGCATCCCTGCTCCCGCGGTCCCCATGGCTCGCTGGGCCCGGATCTCCGTCGCCCGCCGCTCGGCTTTCTCCCACATGCGCACGTAGGCCTCGGCCGATCGGAACAGCGGTTCCAGCGCCGCGTCGTCGTCGGCATCCGACCGGGCGTCCTGGATCAGTTCCGGCAGCATCCCGATGTGCACGAACCCCTGGGTGTTGAAGTCGATGGCGCGCTTGCCGACGGATGGCGCCGTGAACTCGACGTCGCCCGCGTACGAACGGAACGGATACGAGATGGGGTCGGCCTGCGGTTTCGGGCAGACGCCGTCGCCGAAGCGCGGGCCGGGCGCCCCGGCGAATCCGTTGAGGTCGAAGCCCAGGCCCTCTGCAGGGTAGCCTCCCTTCGACGCGACGAGCGCTACCCGCTCCTTCATCGCGCGCACGGTCGAGCCCGGGTCGTCGGGGTCCTGGCAGCGGCCCGGCCCGGTCACCGACACGCCACCCAGTGCGTGGATGCGCCCGTCCCAATGCCGGCCGTGGCTGCCCGCCGCCGGGTAGTCGTTCGCCTCCAGGATCTCGAAGGCCCGGCGGTAGGACCTCGCCGGGAAGTGGTCGATCTCGACGATCATCCCGCGAGCCATCATCCCCGCCAGCAGCGATTCGCCCAGGGGCGTGATCGTCGCGTTCTGGCACCAGTCGCCCTCGATCGCTGGCTGGGTCAGCGGGTCGTAGAACTGGAAGGCCGTCACCAGGGGGTCGTCTCCGAAGGCGGACAGGTCGTTGGGCGCCTCCGACACGTAGACGTCGCGGGGTTTCTGCAGGCCCCCGAACGTGATGCCTCCGCCGTCCCATCCCCGGGGCATGCCGTCGCCAGGACAGTCCTGCGTCTTGTTCGTCCAGTGGCCGCTGTTGAAGAAGTTTCCCGCCTCGATGAATCCGTTGCTGCCGTCACCGGGCGTGAAGCGGTTGTCGTACTTGTGCACCGGGAAGATGGCGCGGACACCGCGGTCGCGGTAGGTGTCCAACTGCGCATCGACCCAGGCCTCGTCGCACACGGGGCCGCCCGGGCGCGGCGTCAGGTGGCACCGGAACAGGTTCGAGGTCTCGATGCCCAGGATCACGGCCAACCGGCCCGAGGCGATGACCTCGCGAGCCTCAGCGGGGCTCTGGACGATGCGGAACCACCCCTTGCCCTCGCCGCCGGCCTGCGCATCGATGTAGCGCTGCATGGCCCAGTTCTCGTCGAGGATCCGGTCGATGGAGGTCATGTCCTCGCAGTCGTAACGGCCGGGCTGGATGCCCTGCCCGGCCATCATGCTGCAGATCACGTAGTCGGTCGTCGCGTGCTGCACGACCAGTCGCAGCCCCCCCATCCACGCCCGCTCCAGCCAGCGGTGGTACATCGCCTGGTGGGTCGAGCGGCGGCGCGCGTCGGGCCATTCCGTGAAGTCGGGCCACCCGGCCGTGGCGTGGTTGTCCTCGGCCAGTTCGCCGGCCAGGAACGCGTCCACCAGCGTCATCAAGCCCCCCGCGTCGTTGCCGGAGCCGTCGTAGACGTGGCCGAAGAAGTCCCGGCGCCCGTTCTTCCCGTGGACCACGGAGCAGTCGGGAAGGGCGTGGGGGACGCCCAGGCGGTGGAAGGCGCCGCCATGGAAGAGGCCTCCCCCGAAGCCGAAGTTCGACTGGAGATGTTCGTGGAGGTCGGCGATGCCGAAGAGCGTCCCGTCGTCGAAGGTGGTGCGGGTCACGGCGCCCCCGGCGTCCAGCGACATCTCGGGGTACGGCGCGCAGCCCTCGGCGGGCTCCAGCGAAAGCGCGGCGGCCTCGTTCGCCAGCCCCTCACGGCCCAGCAGCCGACCGGTGCGTCGATTCCGGAACTGGTAGTGCGCCGGATCGCCGACGCGCGCCTCGAAGATCCACTCGGCGCCGGAGACGTAGCCGTCCTCGAGCCGGGTGACGTCGGACTCCAGCACGATCGCCCGGACCAGGGGGCCCGCCTCGGCCAGCAGATAGCCGCCCCCGGCATCGTAGAGCAGGTAGGTTGACAGGTCCGAGGGCTGCACGAAGAAGCGGGCGGCGTTCGCCGCGTCGGCGCGGAAGCCGAAGGCCTCGTTCGAGGTCGCGACCAGCCACTCGTCGCCGGTGCGGAGCGAGACGCAGCGCCCTCCCAGGCCCTGGAGCAAAACCGGGAGGATGTCGGTGTCTCCCGGATCGCCGCCGTCCCTGCCGGAATCCCCCTCGTCGGCCACCTCCCCGGGCGCCGCGTCCAGGGGCGCCTCGTCCGGCGTCACCGCGTCGGCGGGCGCCGTGTCGTGGAGGTCGCGCGCATCCCCTCCCGCGCGGCAGGCCGGCAGCGCCGCCGCCACCGCCAGTTGCAGGGCGACAACGGCCCACTTGACCCGAAGCAAATGAACACCCCGTCCCATCGGAACCCCCTTCCCCATGACCGGTGTCACCTCCGGAGCAGCCCGTGGATGAGCAGGTTCCCAAGCACGTCGATCCGCCCTTCGAACAGGTGGAACCGGTCCTCGCCGGCCGTCGCGATGATCAGCCCGATGGCCGCACTGGTGATGGCGGTGGCGGCCAGGTCCAGATCCTCGATGTCGAACACGCCCTGCTCGATCCCCTCCACCAGGATGGTCCGCAGCAGGTCCCGTTGCCGCCGTTCGAGTTCCTGGATGAGGTCCTCTGCAAGCACCAGGATTTCGGCCTTCACGCCCGCAGTGACATCCAGCACCAGGCCGTAGCGCGACGCCGCCGAGAAGAGGACCTTCCAGAGCGCCTGCAGTTTCTGTGGCGGGGTCCCGGCAGCGTCGACGGCGGCGTGCGACTCCTCCATCACCCGGTCGACAAGCATCGAGAACACGCCGCGGAACAGGTCCTCCTTGCCGGTGAAATAGTAGTACATGGACGGGATCGCCATCCCGGCGGCTCGTCCAATGTCCTCGAGGGTCGTCTTCCGGATGCCCTGCTTCTGGATGACGTGTCCGGCGATCGCCAGCAGCTTCGCACGCTTGCTTTCCCTGCCTCCGTTCAACGTGGTCGCGCCTCTTCGAGTCTTCAAAAATTCCTCTCGAATATTCTACAATACGGAGGGCGTCCGTCAAGGCAGCACAGGGGAGGCGCAAGGTGCGAGACACCGTCGAAGAAATGGGACTCCATTGGTTCCTGATGGTGCTGACGGTCCTGCTGGCTGCGAACGGATGCGGTGGGGATGCGACGAACCGCCCTGGGGCCGACCTGACGGAAGTGCCCGGAATCGACGTGGACGGCGATCCCGGGGACGCAGACGATGCTGAGATGCCCGGGACGGACGTGGCGGTCGAACTTCCCGACGTCCCTCCCGGCCCCGCGATCCTCGACCGGCCCGTGGACCTGCGTTTCCGGTGCGAGGTCACGCGTACGGCCACGGCTCCCCTCCCCTTGCGCTGGGCCTCCGACGCCTACGCGCCGGTGACGACGGCCGGTGGCAGGACCTTCCTGGTCCGGCGCGAGTTCGACGAGAGCGTTTCCTCCGGGTATGGACCGCTGGTCGTCTCGACGTTCGCCCCGGACGGGACGCTCGGGGCCGCGATCGAACTCCCCTCGGACCCGACCGCCGAACTCTGGGGAATGGGGGCCGTTCCGGCCGGGGATGGGTTCCTGGCAACATGGCTCGAGGCCGGCAGCTTGCGAACGGCGCTGCGGAACGCCGACGGGGGCGCGGTGGCGGACCCGAAAATCCTGGAAGCGCTGATCGCGGACGTCCAGTCCTGGCCGGTTGCGGCGCCGCTGGGGACCGGGTTCGCGCTGTCCTGGGGCGCCCCGGAGGGAGAAGGCCGCGCAGTCCGGGTGCAGCGCCTGGATGCCGCCGGAACGGTGGCGGGGTCTCCGGTCACGCTTGCCTGGACCCCCGAACCCTGGCTGGACCCGACCCCGACGATCGCGGCCGGGGACGGGCGCTGGGGCGTCCTCTGGAGGGAAGGCGACTGGACGCGAGGGTACGTGAACTTCGCCGCGGTGGATGCCGCGGGAAACATCGTCGTCCCGGCGAAAAGACTCTCGGTGGACGAACCGAACGTCCGGATCTCCGGAGGCGAATTCGGCCGGGCTCGGAGCGCCCTGGTTCCGGCCGGGACGGGCTGGCTGGCGGCGTGGGCCGAACGTCGGTCCGGCGAGGCAGTGGACTCGGGCGCGTCGGTCACGATCAAGGTCGCCCGGCTGGATGGCGAAGGGAACGTGATCGAGGTGGCGCCGGTCCGGCCGGTGACGGCGGAGGTGGAGGAGGTCCAGCCGGTTCTGGTCCCGTTCGGAGACCATGTCGCGCTGTTCTGGTCGTCGGGCTCCGTCATCTACATCTGCACCCACTGCTCGCCCCACCATCGAATTGACATGGTGTTGCTGGACCCGGCGACCCTGGTTCCGGTCAGCGAACCCACGTCCCTGGTCCCCTCGGGCGCCGGGGGCATGCTGGATCCCAGCGGGGGCTTCCTGGACCTCCAGGCCGCGGTGACCGGGGACGATTTTCTGATGACCTTCGCCGAGCGCTTCCACGTCTCGGCCGATCCGCTGTCGGCGACCGTGCGATGCACGCCTCGTTGACCTGAGCCCGACGGTGGTTGCCCGCGAGCTGACGCCGGCTCCGTGATGGTCTGCACGAGGGTCGGCGCGGCATGGCGACGAGTTTGAGGAGGACCAGGATGTCCTGCGGCTTCATCATGGCCCGCACTCAATTCGCGATTCGCGAATACTTCAAACACGCTGATAACATTGGCCTTTCAGCCGCATGACTTTCGGCTTTGACAGTTCGCATGCTGGTGCAGCGCACCCAGGTCGCCAGCGACCAGGGCTTCCTTCTTGGCCCGGGACCACTTCTTCAACTGGGTTTCGCGGGCGATGGCTTCGGCTGCGGTCGCGTAGGGTTCGCTGTGTGCCAGGTGCACGGGGCGGCGTGCGCAGGTGTAGGAGGCGCCGTGGCCGGCGTTGTGGGTGGCGAGGCGCTGGTCGAGGTCCTGGGTGTAGCCAATGTAGAGAGAGCCGTCCGAGCAGCGGAGGATGTAGGTGTGGAAGGGCATGGGTTCAAGTTCCGGCAAAGATGCAAGGGCACCCAGGCCTGCGCGACGCGCCTTGCCCTTCGACGCACCCTTCGACTACGCGCCTTCGGCGCTGCGCTCAGGGTTTGCTCAGGGCACTCGACTCGCTCGTGTCAAATCCGCCTTCCCTTGTCATGCATAAGTCGGGTGGCTTGCCACGAGCGAGCGAGCGCCGCGAGCGAGTCGAGTGGAGGCGGGGGGAGTCGAACCCCCGTCCGAAAAATCCTTGAGACAGGCATACCACACGCTTCTCTCATGATTGTTCTGCCCTGGCTGCGCTCATGAGCAAGCACCCAGCATCTCCTGCTTCATTTCGCCCGAGTGCGCAGGCACTCCCCGGACTAGCCCGAACTGATGACCGATCCCCACCGCTTACGGGCGCGGCAATGGTTCACGGACGTGGCTAATTAGGCCGCGTAGGCAAAATGGTCGTTGGCTTTTAAAGCCTTTGGGCCCCGCTACGTGGTGGCCCCGCACGGCGTGCATCCTGTCCCTCGTCATCCCCGTCGAAACCGGAACGCCCCCTTGTCAAAGATCGTGGGAAACCCACTTCGAACCGATACAAGATACTGCCGATACCCGCTTCGCACAAGGGCCACCCGCCCTCCGGTATCCACCGCCTGGGTCGATTGGACTCCGGCCGGGGCTTCGACCACCAAGGTCCGCGAGGTCCGGCGGGGCGGCCGGCGGAGCGACCTGGCTCCCACCGGAAGTTGGCTCGAGGGCACGGAACCGGGGCCGGAGCGTGAAGCCGCGAGCCGCGCGGGCGCGAAAGGAAGTGACGCGTCGCCACGGCAGTTGAAGCC